>DGKJ01000066.1:0-41226 GCA_002387735.1 Bacteriovoracaceae bacterium UBA4573
GTCGGTGATTCCCATTTTGAGTTTGTGCCCCTAGCGAAGAATGCGTTCTATTTAGGATTGTATCAATAATTTGAAAAAAATGAAGAGGGCGTTCTAATTGGGGCATGTGGCCTGCTTTTTTTACTGGATAGAAATCCAATCGGGACAGCTGGCGGCGAAATTCATTAGCGAGTGAAATAGGAAAAAGCCCGTCACTTTCACCCCAAATTAAATACACGGGTTGTTGAATCTTCGACAGTTCGTGATTCAAAAAATGGTGGCGCTCAACGGAGTAAACGACTTTGGTGAGTTCGGGACCTTTCATGAATTGGTAAAGTCCCAAGAGCGAGTACGGGTAAAAATAAGCGGGTACTTTGTGCCAAAACAATTTCATCAATCGCCGAAAGTCTTCGTGGTTTCGGATTTCATAGACATCGCGGGTTTTTGCGGCTTCTTCTTCTGACAAAAAGTAACCGGCGGGATTCACTAACACTAAATTATTGATCTGGTTCGGTGCGCGATTGGCTAGTTTTACAGCCTGCCAGCCCCCAAGGCTATTGCCCACAACGTATTGAATGGGTGATTTCGCAGATTCGGTAATTAGATCTGCAAATTTTTCTGCAACTCTCAATTGTTCGTCAAAGGTTAAGCTGTCGCCTTCAGTAGCGCGGGTGCTAAGGCCCGTATAGCCCGGAAAGTCCAACGAGAAGAGCCGCATTTTTTTGGAATATTTGAGCAGGAAGTGGGTCCAGTTAGAAAAATTATCACCCATTCCGGGCAAGACCAGACAAAGCGGGCCACTTTGATTTCCGCCCTCGATGTAATGAACATCGCTGCCTAGATGCTTGAACTGTCGAAGATTAAAACCACCAGCCATTAGCGCTCTGTGCGCCGCGCGCATGATGAGTCGAGACATGCTCAGAACCCGATCTCTCCAAAACTACTTATGGCGTAAAAATGTGGGCCTGCGAGTTCCATGTGACGAGCGTAGTGACTAAGGAAATGAAAATGAACGGCATCCGGAAAGGCTTTGATAAACATATCGACATTTGCAGGCTCGTTGTCGAAAGTTGCAATCACGGTTCCTTCGCGGCCAATGGTTTCGATGGACTGTTTTTTGAAAAGTAAATCATCTTGGCCGTAGGCGGGTTTCAAGCAAAGAGTCACGCCGTGACCTTTAATTGGAAAACCAAATTTTTCGAGCGATTCAATTGTTCCTCGACTCATATTGGGTATGTCTCGCCCAGAAAGATAAACGATGTGAACGCCGAGTTTTTTTAAATGCACCACGCACTCTCGGGCGCCCTGGTAGGCTACGTCGGCCAATACTAGTTCGTCGGTGAAAAAGTGGCGAAACCAATAGGTTTCAACTTCGTGAACAAAGTGCGCAGCTCTTTCGGAATATTTTCCAATCCCTACGTTGTTTAAAGTTGTTTCGATATTATAGCCAAAGTCCTGGTAACGAAGTTTTTCTAACGCAGGTATGAAATCAGCGTACTGCTCGCGCCAACGCGGGGTAGCGGCAAAGCGTTTGACGATCTCCATGGTCCGGTAGGTGACGTCAAAAACAGTCCCATCCAAATCGAAGATTGCGACCGGTGCCTTGGTAGTCTCGACCAAATGGTCGAGTTTTTTTCTAGCTTCATTTTGCATAAGTAGGGCTCCTTAAAGCACGGCGAGCGGGCATTTGTCCATTTCGAGTTCGATGCAATTTGCCACGCCTAACGCGCGCCGTCTTTTCAAAGCGCGCGGGTCTAGGTAGCCAAATATTAAGTGTTAGCTTTGGAAGGCTTCGCTCATCTGTCAGGGAGGGTGCTATGGGCAAATGTTCGTACAAGGGGACTGGTCTTTTCTTATTCTGGGCGTTCGTCTTTGCCTTTCCCTTCTTCGCCCATGCGGCGCCGAGCCGAATTGAAGTATTTCGCAGCGATAAACTAAAAACCATCGTCTACAAAGATAATACGGAAGCCAACGTATTTTACTACCTGCCGCCGATACGCTTTTTAGAAAAAGACGACGGATCGCCCGTGATCTACAAAATGGAGCGGCCCGATAGCAGCGTCGATTACATTTTTTACATCATTCCTTATTGGACCGACGAGTTAGACGAACTTTTGCGAGGCGAAATTCCGGGTTTCACTAAGCAGCGCCAGCTTCGGCCTCTGACGGTCACTCAACTGGGGATCAAGGTTGAACAATTCAATTACATGTACGTAGGTGATCGATTGGCCGACGAACAATACCTTAACACCGAACACATGGTTAGAGTCACGGTTCCACCGAGTGAAGTAGCAGCTTTTGAGTTTTTTTTAACCAATCCTCCTGGGATTCAGGTCAAGATCATGTTCTCTTTCGAAGCCGAAAAAATGGACAAGTACGCCGAATTTAAGCTTACCCATAAAGAGGTTTACGACGCGATTACCCATGGGGGAGCCGGGCGCTACAAGTTTTCTCGGGCCGAAATTTCTTCGTCGTTGACCGATTATATTTCAAAAAAAGAATTTGAAATGAAGTCTAAAGGAGACATTCAAATTCCAGATGTTATCAACCGTGCGATCGACGAATGTTTTACGCCAGTGCCCAAGGTGGACACACGACGTAGGAGACCGGGGTACCCGAGTTATCCCAGCTATGATCCGGGTGGGTATGGTGGCGGCGGAGTAGGAATTCCTTATTACCTTGGTGGGCCAGTAAGCGTAGCGCCGGAATCTCTGGAACAAGGAGACGCCCGAATCGCTCGCGCTTATTTAATGCTGTTGGAGCGTGAGGAACCAAAATATTTAATTTCGGGACCATCCATTCCGGGAGGCGGAGTTGTAACGTCAGACGACCCTTTTGGGCCGTCTTCTGTGATTCCAACTCCTCCGCCATCCGGGCCATTTCCAACAAATCGGCCTAGTCCATGGAATCCGGGCGGGCGCGAACAGACTTCAATTGAATACGTATTTAAAAAAGAAATCGTGAATTCGACTAAAGTTTTTTATTATTCCAACCAGCACTTCATCGATACCAGTGTAACCGCTGCAGTGAAGGTGAATCTTTCGAATAAGCCACAGGATCAGGTCTCGAAACCTCGAGTGGTTGATATCGTAAAAATGACGGCTGTTGTTGAAGCCACGGCTACGACGGACAATCCGCTGAAGCCAGGAATTACGGTGAAGTCTGGAGAACAGTATGTTCTTCAGTCCGCGTTTTCGTTGTGGGCAGAAAGTTATTACGCGGATTACGTTCGAAAGCCGTTTCCCTGGAATGCGTCGTGGGAAAGTCCCGACCCTGATCTTTATTATCGGGTGGGCGAAGGTCCTTGGACTCCGGTCAATGGTCGTGCTCTGATTGAGTCTGACTCGCTCTACAAAGGGGAACTACAGTTTTATATAGATAAAGCTAAGGTCTGGAGCAAGATCAGCAAAGACTATCGCGAGCGGAAATACGCGGGCTTTAAGCGTGCGATATTCACCTACGGCAGAACTTTTCCGCAGTTCCAAGTTACCGTAACGGGTCGAAAAATCGAACTGCGAGACTAGCCTTAGATCGCAGTACTATTATTGGGCTTTGGTTGTTTTACTAATGATCTGACTATACGAGCGACCACCGTTGGCGTCGATCGACACGCTTTGAAAGTAATAAGTCGTGCCAGGTTCTAGTCCCATAAGTGTAAGTTCATGGGTTTCAGTGAGCGCGTTATTTACTTCAGACGCGTTTCCTAACTGCGGAGTTGTGCCCCAATACACTTGGCTCGTAGAAGCGTGACCCGGCGTGTACCAAAGCAGGTACGCGGAGTTGCTTGACGTCGCTGCGTCGAATCCAAAAGTATTGAAATCAGATTGTCCGCCCGGTGTCGGAGTAGGACTAGGAACTGGCGAAGCGCTAGGCTCTGGAGTTGCGGTTGGAGCGGGCGAAGGAGCAGGCGAAGCGCTAGGCTCTGGAGTTGCGGTTGGAGCAGGCGAAGGTGCTGGCGAAGCACTGGGCTCTGGAGTTGCGGTTGGAGCAGGCGAAGGTGCTGGCGAAGCACTAGGCTCTGGAGTTGCGGTTGGAGCTGGCGAAGCACTAGGCTCTGGGGTTGCGCTTGGAGCAGGCGACGGTGTAGGCGACGGCACTTGTTTTAGGCAGTAATTTATATCAATCACTGAAAGTGCGTCACCCGCATCTTCAATATGTACTTCGTTAGAATCGGCGTTGTAACTATATTCTGAGTTTTGCCCGTCGACTTCTACGCGAAGAGTAGAAATGTCGACATTTGTTCGTGCAAGCGTGAAGTCGGTGTAGAGGTTCAGTTTAATCGTCGTAAGGTTGCCGATTTCTGCTAATCCCTGCGAGTATTGACCGTCTGCCATATCAACACTTACGCCGTGGGCAGTTTTAACTATATCGTCGATACCGTAGCCGAATTCATTTTCATCACCCTTAGGAACGGTCTTTAGATTGTTGTAGTAAATGCCGCCTACCAAATATGGACGGTCGCCTTGAAAAGCTTTTAATTTTGCAAGGAGGCTAGCCGTTGTCACGCCGCTGCAGTCGCGTTTTTTAGAAGCAGCTTCACCGCCGCTTGGGTCTGGAACTGGTTTTACGCCTACAGGATATTCGGCGCAGATATCGTTTTCATCAGTGACAAAAATCACAGCTAGGGCCGCATCATCACGAAAAAATCCCTTTGCTCTGCTCGACTGTGCTTTACCGTGTTCCAGTCCGTACATGAAAGAGTAACTCATGATTTCACCACCATCACTGTGGTGATCCATTGGTTGGTTCATGAGGTTCATCTTTAGCATTGCTCTCAATTCATCGAGTGAGAGTTCGGCAGATTTCAAAACGTGTTTACTATTTTTATGTTTGTAAATTGCTCCACTGTGATTGGAATTACTTCCGTGGCCCAACATCACGGCAATTTGAAAGTCTACATGTTCCGGAAGAGCTAATACGAACGCATCGATGCCATCAGCAATTTTTCCGCGTTCAGCATCGAGAGACCCCGATGTGTCAGTCACAAATAATAGATCTAATTTATTCGTACGCTCTGCGTGTGGTTGAACAAATCGTTCGTTGAAGCAGGAAGGTTGTACATCGGGTGCTTCGACTTCTTTTGGTTCGTCGGAATTGGCCAACGCCTTATCGAGCGCGCCTTGTTGTTCAGGTGTCGGTACACAGGCGGCACTATATAGACATGCGATCATACCAAACGCAGCGATTGCAGTTCTCTTGGCAGCGGGAAGAGTGGTGAGTTTTTTGGTCTGCACTGGGCACCGTCCTTCTTGAATTTACTAAAATCATTTTACGCTTTGTGTTAAGAAAAACAAACAATTTCAGTATTGTATTTAAGTGCCTGATTTTTATGAAAAAAAAATTACCAGTGTCAAAGATTTAGTCATTTTCGGAGAAGCTCACTGGATTAGAAGAGAAGGGGAAATGAATTCTGAACAAAAATAGTCAAGATACATGCTTGACGGCGGTCCTTCTTCCATGTAAAAGCGGGTCAAACAAATTTCGCATAACAGCGAAGGAGGGAAACAAGAAATGAAAACTATGAATAAAAGTATTGCATTAGGTTTGTTGGCAGCTGTGTTTGGGGCACAAGCTATTGCTGCTCCAGGCGCGCTTCAAGTGCGTGAAAGAACACGCGACATCGTGAAAGATCGTGAAGTAGGTCGAACTGGTCGTAGCGGCAAAGACGCTGTACGCGCCAACGAGCGAAACACGAACACAGGTTTGACTGTAGGTTCGACAGCTCGCGATGCTAAAGGCATCGACGCATCGGCTGCTCTCCAAAAAATGGGGACCACTGGTGAAGCTGTTCGCACTTCGGCAGTAGGCGCTGCGAAAGACGCGCTTGCAGTTGAAAAAACTCCAGCTCTCGATGCTCAAGAAAAAGCTTCGGTAAAACGCGACATCACCACAGTTCGCCGAGAACTCGGTAACGAAGTTGCGGATCACCTGACTTCTCTTGAAGGTTCGGTAAAAGCTGACGGCTTGCTCTTGATGAAGGGCTTGACGGAAGTTCCAGCTTCGGTTGCTCCACGTGAGCAAATCAAAGAAATGGTGAACGAAATCGTAGCTTACCAAAAAGCGACGGGCGTATGGCCAATTCACACTCAAGCGTTTGTTGCAGCTTGCAGCAAAGAACTTGATGCTGGTTCCTACGCTACTCTTCTGAACATTTTCCGTGGCGCACGTAGCGGTGAAGACATTCTCGCTAACATGGGCGAAAACAACGGTATGTTTGGAACTGGCCGCATCAGCGCTGAGCGAAAACTCATTGCTCTTGATGGAATCATGACCAACGACAAGCTTGAAAAAACGGGCGCTACAAAATGTAAAATCATGCCTGCTGGCAAGATTTTGCAAACGGCTAAGGGTGTAAATCCAGCCATTGCTAAGCTCGTAGGGATCTTATAAGTCCCGCCCAATTAGGGGTTTAGGGGAATATTGTTAAATCACAATACCTCTTTTGTTGTTATGCAAAGACCCTGGAGAGCGAAAGCTCTCTGGGGTTTTTTTTCGTCCATAGGAGTACCCGAGAGGTGGTCTCGGGTTTGCATTTTTACCGGGAAAGGCCGGGTGTACCCAGATTCTAGGGCGTGAGCCCTAGATGGAGCTGTCTAACAAATTGACAGTTGCACCAGGTGTTTCCATGTGACTTGAAAGGTTTTGGCGTTTTTATGAGACAGTTTTTAAGTGCTCGCAAGTCCCGACCGGAAGCCCTTACAAAAGCCCAATCTCACACAACCTCTGCCGTGATCCGTGGAATCACAATCGTTCTGGCCCTGTCGTTTGGCGTACAAACCGCGCTCGCTCGTGGCACCCGAAAAACCAAGACCCCTCCTAATAACGTTTCGGTAGTCGCGCTTCCTGAGATTACGCCGGCGCCAAAGGTTGCCACCCCAAAGCCTGAAGCTGAAGCTAAATACAAGAAAACCAAATACGACGAAGAGCTACTCGATAAACATTCGGTGATTATCATTGAGCGGCATGCCGAGCCGAGCAATGCGACCGAATACACCCAGGAAGAGTTCGCAAAAATGGTAGCGAACAAAGAACTGCCTCGTCTGGAATACCACTTCGACCTCCGCGCAATTTACGAAGACCGTGATGCGCTGGCCGTGGCTATGGGTCTGATGGAAGACGATGGTTCGGTTAAATTTAAAAAATGTAAAAGCTTTCGCAAAAACCGCGATGGCGAAATGGTACCGTGCGGATATTTCTATACCGCATGGCGCATTGAGCCCGGTAAAGAACCGGTGAGTCTCGCCGGCAAGCGCGGCGGTTATTCGTTCGACGAGTTTTCCCAGGCTTTGGGCGTGGGAGCTAAAAATATCGACGATTACTACAACAAGGAATACGGCATCAGTCGTACAAACTTGAAGTGGGCAGTCGGCGGCACTCTGGGAGCCTTAGGAGCTGGTGCGTGGATTTGGCGCTACAAAGCTTGGGCTCGTAAGATCGACGCTTGGAGGGAAGCTGGCAAAACTGACAAACAGCTCTGGGCCGGTGCGAGATTGATGCAGGGTTGGGCTTCGTGGTTTGTGGGTCATGATCGAAAAGTACTAGGCAAAACGGCCTTTGGTCGCGGTGCTAAGAAGGTTGGCTTTTTTATAAAAGACAAGATGATGTTTACGATCGGTGCTCACATGTACATTTGTACTTTTACCGGTCACAATGCGGCGTCGAACGTGACTTCAAATAGCATTGCATCTTATCAGTGCGGCTTGCTCGGAATGCCTTGGGTCCCGTCGTTTGGTGAAATGATTTTGGGCGGTCTCTTTAAAAACGATGACGGCATCGCAAAGGTAGGCGGTTGGCTTGATAATCGAGCTACTCGTGCTATCGGCGAAATGGGTTTTATCACCGGAAAAATGGCGGAAACTCAGTGTCTCCTAGGAGCGCTGCTTCCGAAAGAAAGCGATGCTGCTTTTTCGTGCGGTAATGACGCAGCATTAAAGGCCAACGAAAAATTTAGCATGAAAGCGGCGTTGGCAGAATCAAGCCAAGAACTGGAAGATATCGAGCTCGAAGAAGACGACGCCGACATTGAGGCGTTTGAAGCCTACGAAAAGCGCATGGACGAAGAACGGGAACGTATGCGCAAAAAAATCGAACAAGAAAAGTGGCTTGGTCAACAGCAGCTCGCCATTGCGACGGTGATGGCCGACGTGATCGACCCACAACATGCAGAACGAGGTATCGATTTCGAGCAAAAAGCGGTGAAACGATTCTTTTCAATTAAGTTTTCTAAAAATCCAAAAAAGGGAATCGTGACGACGCCGGGAACTCGTTACCAGCCAAAGTACGAAGACATACGTGCAAAGGCTGAAAGTGACGAAGAGCAACGGCCGTAATGCAGAAAAATAGGTATTTCATGAATATGAAAACACCGCTTCTTCGGATTCTGGGAGTTCAAATATTGGTGGCGCTCAGTGTGGTCGTGATGACCGCGCTCGAGCGGCCCGCCTTTTCGGCAGACCAACTGGTAAAAGATAAGCTGGAAGCGTTAGTTGGAATTTCGCAAAAAACGTCCCGCGAATTTTACCGACTACTTTCGGCGGAATTACGAAAGGACCAAGAAAAATCAGGATCTATCGACTTTAAGATTCTTAATGCCAATCTTTTGAATTTTAAAACGAGCCTCGTTTTTTACAAAACCCAACTCGAAGCCGCGGCCGAAGCCGTGGAGTTCTCCGACGGGAGCTCGCACTATTACTGGGATGTAGTTTCGAAAGAATACCAACAGTATCTCGGGCTGCTGTACCGTGTCGTACACCAGTACGGAAAAAAGGTGTCGCTCAAGGAAGCCGATATCGAAAAATTATTCTTAGAAGTATCACCCAACGCGGCAGCACTTTTGCAGCGAGTTGTTTGGGACGTCGCAAACATCGGAAGTTTTGCTTCTTACGACATAACTAGTTATTTCGAACCAAGTCCCAATAATCCGGCAAAACGCCGACTGGTTTTTTCGCCCGATGCAGTAATTCAACACTATGGCGCGGCATTGATGGCCCACCCTTCTGAAGCTGAAGCAAAAAATGCTTTGCGCCGTGAAGGTATTAAGATTCTCTTTGCCGAGCGAGCGTCGCTTCTCAATTTCATGTACCCCAATGAAAAAGTGGAACGCACCATTCCCGAAAAAGCCGAACCATGGATGCGCGCAAAATGGGAACACAGCGATCAAATTCGCCAAGAATCGCTAGTACGCGATTCAATGACCATCGATTGGTTTCAGCCCATCACTGATCATGTGCGAAAAGGTCTGAAAAAACTTTATACCAGCCCAGGAATTGGGCCCGATCTCGAAGTGAGTAGAGGCGGTTTATTCTTCAATAGCTTAGCTACACGTTATGCTGACAAACTAAGTCCAAAACTTCTGAACGATCTCCTAGGTGATGTCGATCTAGTGCGCACGATCAAAGAAAATGGGCTGAGTGCAGAACAAGGAGAATTGCTTTCGACCAAAGTTTTCGTAAAAACCTTAGTCGACACCTATCGAAGCGCATTCTGGAAACTTGTGTTAGCGTCCCCTTACCATCTGACGCTTTTGAGTGATCGTGAGCTAGAAAACTTTTTAAGTGAAACTGCGCGTATGGCCCATTACCAGGTGCTTTCTGAATTTGTTTTCGCTTACTTTTTCGAACGATCAGGCTGTAAAGCCGGTCCGACGCGTTGTTTAAGTGAAAAAGAAGTTGGCGATATTCGTACCATACTCGCGCAATGGGTTGAAAGTAATGTCGTTCCGCTAAAAGACGCTCACGTTGTAAAAGTATTCAATCGCACCCGTAATCTCGAGCGTGCGATTGCGATTCGCCGCTATGCAATGGCGGATGGTTTTGTGACCGCGGGCCTTGCTTATTGGGGTACCGAATTTTTGTTGGGTGAGTTGGCGAAAATGGATTCGTCGACGGAGGCCGGCTTGCAGACTCCAGTAAATTTATTGCCGGAAAATCCCGATATTCGCCGCATGCTCAGTTTAACTATGCCCGACGCCCCAAAATGGATTCAAGGCCTTGTACAGTGGGCGCTGAGCGATATCGACCAAACCAAAAAGCAATCCCAGCGCAATCAATTGAAGGCGCGAGTGTGGGCCATGTTGGACTACGTCGACGGTTTGTACGACGTCGTTCAAGAGGGGCAGAAAGACCGCGAGGTTCAGAAAGTTTTTAGAGAAATCGATGGGCGCTTAAAGAACCGCAAACCATATGCATGGCATTCGACACGGTTGCGAATGGCAGAGTTTTATCGTGCGATTCAGACCACTCAAAACCCCGATAGCCGCGCCTTTAAAACCATTAATGCCGTGGTTCGTTTGCAGAATGTGTTACAGATTATTTTCAGTCAAACCGCAATCGCGGTAACCGAAGAACACATCGCTCCAATATTGGCTTCTCTTTTGGGTGGTTCACGCACGTCGCTCGACAAGTCTCGAAAGATATTTAGCGAAGGGCGCGAGTACTTAAAAATGCGTCCAAATTTACTGATCACACTTTTTGGACCACCGAGCATGCGCAAAGAAGAATTTCGCACATTGCTTAAGAACCCGACGAACTACAAAGAGTATCTCGAGGGTATTAAAAGTGACGTTGTAAATGATTATCCGGGTCTTTTCTTGGCACTGCCGTATCCAACTCGAATTGGTGGTGTTGAGTTGTGGCAGGGTGAAAAAAGTCGACCCAAGGCGCCCATCACGCTCGCGGAAATCATCCGCGTGTTAGCTCCCAAGTTTTGTTCGGAACATGAAAAAGCGAGTTGCGATTCCGGGATGTTCGCACAACTCAGTGGCGGAGGAACGAGTTGGATTAAATCCCTTGCAAAACGCGCTAAGAAAAAATCTTTTGATTCCGAGTTCGACACTCCTATCGAAGTGCCCCAACTCATCGAAGCAGTTGCGGGGGAGTATTCCACTACACCGACTGGGCGTGGGCTGGTGCTTTGGCTGCTCGATAAAGGCACTGGGGATGATCGTCAGACCAATGGTTACTTTAGTTCGAAATTTCTTGCGCGGGATTTCTATGGCGCAGCTTTTCATAAAAACTCCGACGGAGGATCGGCACACTCCCTTTCTACCGGACTTCGAGTTGTTGTCTCTCAGCTGATGGGAGCCTTCCTAAAGGCGGCGGAAGAAGCGAACTACCGAAACTTAACCCGACTCATGAATAATCCGGGCGATGACATTCGGTTTTTGCTGCTCTCAAACGCTTTTGGCGCCGCTCAAAAAGCCTACGGCGACGAGGCTGGGCGTTTATTTCAAAAACTTAAAGACGACGAACTATATTGGGAAAAGAAATTAGAGCAGGTTCAGGCGAAACTTCATGATGTAGGACCGTTTGGTCATTTATTGTTCCTTGCGCTTCCAGTTATTAAGTCCCCAGGACTTCACGTTTTAGCGGGTTCATATTTCGGATTTAGTGCTGCCGGCAATTTGGCGATCGACTCCATGACGTTTCTTCGGGTGTACGATGACCTGTCAACTGTTGAACCCTATACTCGTTCGGCTTTACTCGATAATTCTTTATCCGGATCAAACGAGCTCCAGGGGCTTCGCATGCAGGCGGAAAGCGTTGCTCAGGGCCTGTTCAACATGGAACGCATTGGTTGGGATTTCATAATGAGTACCGACGCGATCGCCGGTGGTTTGCGGTACCGTTTCGCTAAGAAAGAAAATACCGCGGCTTTGAATGCGTTGGGGCTTTCGATGCGATCAGTGTCCGGGAACGCGGAGAAGGCGCTTGGAGTAGTGAAGTCCGCATACGAAACCAAGTTTAAAGAAATGGAAAGCGCCTACAAATCGTGGTTGGACTCTTCTTCGAGTCCTCAGCAACAAAAGATGTTGGAACAGATTCGCTCAGACATGGCGAAACTCACTGATCACTACCTCTTTTCGTTAAGTGCGATTCACACTGGGTTTCAGCCGTGGTCTGAAAGTGGTGTCGCTGATGTGAAAGAAGTACGTGAGGCCTTGGATCAGATTGGATTAAAAGCTGGCGAACTTAGTGCCAAACGAGAGGAAGTTGAAGCTACTCTCGAGACCTTACAAAAAAAACACAACGAACGAATGAATACTGAGATGGTTGAGCGGTTCAAACTCGCTAAAACCGATTCTGAAATCATGAAAATTCGCTACGAAATCGAATTAAAGAGTTTAGAGTTTTATAGAGCCTATCACGTGGTCAGGGGGTATGTGGCCCGCAGCTACACCTGGACCGAAGGTGGAAGAAAAGAAATTAATGAAGATCTCAAAGACCCGACTTACGCTGAGTATAAAAAACGTTTCGAAGCGGGGGACGCTGATCAGAAAGATCCAAAGAAACGAGCAGAGTACCATGCTGCCATTGCTGAGGCCCATAGGGATCTTGGCGTAAAAGAATCGGACTTCTTGAAGTTAGAGTCTTATGAAAAAGAAATCGCGCCATTTTTACGTAAACGTTTTCAGAAACTCATGCGTGAGCTGAGTCCAGATTTTACAATGGTAGAGTCCGAGACCAAGATAAAAAATTTAATTAGCGACTATAAAAAGAATTTTCAAAAAAAGCTCAAGCGAGAGCCCACCGAACAAGAACTGGCAGAAGAGAGTAAAAAAATCTACGATGCGGTTCGTAAAGAATACGACGAAGCGGCTTCCCGTGTATCAACGTCCTACGCGGCTCTACAAAAGTATTACAAGGCTCGTAAGAAGGCCGCCGGCGATTCAGAAGACGCTGCTGACGTTGAGAAGTCCAAGCAGCCAGAACCGCCAAAGGGGCCATTGCAGCTGCCTCCCGGGCGCGGAGAGTAAAAAAGCCTTAAAAAACGCACCCTAAAAGGGCCGAATTTAAGTTTGACTGGGGTGTCTCAGTCAGGTATATCGTCCGAGCTCTGAAAACGGGTATTTTCTTTAATAGTTTCGAGTGTTTTTTGTAGTGGAGAGGGACTCGGAAAGTTGAAAAACGGGCGTCTTTTTTGGATCAGCTACCTCGTGCTGGTCTCTTTTACTTTTGAAACGGTACTATGGACGGCGGGAGATTGGTTTCCTAAAGCTGTATCGGGCCTGTTTAGCCTAACGGCCGCGGCTTCTGAAGTTCCACCCTCGAAGCCCGCGCCTAGAGGCCCAGTTGACGAGTTAGAGCAGGCTGCCAAAATCGCTTTCGGCGACTCACTGTGGGAACCCGGTGAGCTTGAAAAACTAGCACAGCCCATTCGCATTTCTCACGACGATCCAATTTTAGACCAAGACCCTTTCTATTTGCGGTCCCAGCGTTGGGTGCCGTCGACCTCGGGTGCTTTGACTGGTGCCCCTTCGGCTGCGACTGACGTATACTTTCAGACCTTTGAAAATGGCGTGGAAGTGTCGATCCCAGGGCTAGCCAAAAGTTGGTCGCTCGATGTTCCTTTGCAGCCATTGCTCGCAACCGAGGACTATTTGTTTTTTTCCGCACGTGATCCAAGCCTTTTTGAGGCGAAAACAATCGGAGTGGATGCGGAAACGGAGTTGGGGGGCGGGGTTTTCATTGTAGTGATGAATGACCTTTTACAGAGCCTTCCAGACGCAACTCCGGTGCCGGTGTTTTTCTTTCCACTTTATGGTGACGCGTGGGACGTTGATGTGCGTGCCCATGAAGAACCAGCATTGGGTGCCGTGCACTTTGTTGATGCCGGAGACGAAGTTGTTACCGTTCGCAATGATCACATCGCGCAAGTCATTCAAGTTGAACGCGGTAATTTACTGATCGCGCGGCTTGATGCCACGAAAGCTCGGCTGACTCAGCTTTTCCGCGATCCAGACTTTTTGGAGAAATTTAAGAATTTTTCGGCTAAATCGAGTGCTTTTTTAAGTGACGGGCAAGCAATTCATTTAGACCAGGCCGCACCGTTCCTGGCGGACCTTGAAAAACTTGTGGGAGACGTCGAATTGTTTCCTGGGCGTGGAGCCACGGCGGGATTTGGGGTTCTCTACGTAGGTTATGATTTAGACCACAGCACTTCGAGCCTACTAACAGCTCAGGCCGCTGGCCACCGTGACGTTTTGCAACGCGTATTAGATTTTGCTAGCCCAAGGTCCGCTTTCGCAGGTGGCGATTCAGAAGACCCTGCGCAACTAATGCGAGAAAATTATGCCATTTGGCGCCTGGTTTTCGCCATTTTGGGAATGCTTTTGGTTTTTTCTTTTACTACTCGTTACGCGGTAAAATCCATTCGTCAGCGACTTCGCGAGGTGAACGATTTGCAGGACCGACGCGAAGTTGAAGCGGCGCAGGCAGCTGCCCGAAAACGCGCCGAAAAAATAGAAGCCAAGCGAAAAAAGTCTGGCCGCAGACCTTATTTTCGTGAGTTGTGGCACCAATTCCTTACCTGGAAACAACGCCCAAAACACCGCGGCGTCCGCTACCATCTGCGCCGCGAGATGAGGGCCCATATAAATAATTTCGGTTACACCATTACGGCATTTGATCAATTGCGTACGCAGCCGTTTGGCGCAGCGGCGAGTTTCGTGGCAGATCGGTACTTTACTCCACTCATGGGCGCCAGCAGACCAATGCGCAAACTGATGGATTCCACCATTATTTACTCCAAAGAAGTAAACGGCGGCGCAGTGGTCAACGGAAAGCTCATTGGTCGCGCGCTCTTAGTCGGTGGCATTGACGTCGCAGGTTACGCTGCGCAGTTAATTTGGTTGTATCCGCGGATTGCGAGTGAAGTTGCACAGGCATTCGATAGCATCGCGCCCAATATTTCTGAGGCAATGCGTGATACCTTCGTGAATCAGAACTTAGAAACTGCCAAAATTAGAAACGTCGACATTCATAGCACCACTCAGGACAACATTTTAAAAATGAGTGCGCATTACACTGTGTTAAACGATTTCAATACTCAGCAGCACACGGGCGCTGTTAATGCGAAAATGATTCACGACGGATTAAATCCCGAAGACCCGAGAAACGCAGCAGAAAAAAAACGACGACTAAATGAAATGGTCGACATCGCCAATCAACGCGGCGGACTTGCCGAACGTAGTGAGTTTGTTTGGGATCTCACTGTCGTCTTGGCGGAGATCAAAAATTTTCTAGGTTACAAATTAAGCGACGAAGAGCGTGCCGCAGTTGGCCAACAGACGGTGATGGGTGAACACCACCCCGGGTTTATTTTTCCTGCGCTAAAAGCTGCGCGTAAGCACGCGAAAAGTGAACTCAAGCGCGATCCAAATAACAACCAGGCACGCGAGGCGCTGAATCTTTTCGAAGAAACCATTGCCGACTTTGGCATTCTTCACAGCTTGGTAAAGTCCGTAAATCTAAGAGAAGATTTCATTCGTGAGGCTTCTAGGTTTCGACGAGTAAGACGAACTCTGTTGTTGCTGACGACTGAGGGCGAGAGCATTGAACCGTTACTCGAGGTTATTTCGGAGTGGAGTAAACGAATTAGTATTGGCAGTGCAGCTTGGGCGGCTAACGTTTACACCACCAAATTTATCGAAATCATTAGCGGTGGCAAATTGCGAATGATGCCAACCCCCGAGGAAAGTGAAAAGTTTGGACTAGAGGCCGAGAAACAAGCTCTGGCGGAAATGCAGGTTTTGTTCGAGCGGGAATTTTTGAGTGGTGTGGACCTGCAAAAGGCTCATCCGGTTACGTTTCAAGTTTTCAAAGATCGCCACGTAATTAATAGGGTAAGAACCGAAGAACGAATTGAAAGTTATAAAAAGAAACCCTACGAGTACGAGCAGTTGGGGTGGTTTGGCCGCTGGCAAAAGCGTAGGGTCCAGCACCGAGCGCAGCTCGAGTTTTTAAGGAAATACGGCCGGGTATATAGCGTGGATCACTTAATGGATCTGCCCGCGAGCGAGCGTGCAGCAGAGCGAAAGCGCTTTCATTCGATTTATGCCAGTGAATATGCGGCGGCTGCTGGGCTAGTGCCAGACTTCCCAATGAGTGAAGACGAAATACGCGAGCAAGCTCAACGGAAAGCAGCGCACGTTTTTCGGAAAAAAGCGCACCGCCAATTTGACCCTCTTCGCGTCGAAGACGCCCAGCTTTGGAACCAAATATATACAGAAGCCTATTCCAACGCTCGTGATAGTATTCCGGATTTCGAGGCAAGGTCGCACCTTAGAGAAAGCGTCATAAAGAAAGCTGAATTTCTGGCGGCTCACGAAGAACATCGCAATGAACCTTTGAAGGTGGAACTTGATCGGCTGCGTTCAGAGCGGCGATACGAAGAATACGAAGCGCTTCGAGCGACGCAGTATGCTCAGAGTTTTGTGAGGGCCTACGAGGACTCAACGGAAAATGAACATTGGGATAACGTAGGACCATTGAGCCCGGCCCGCCCTGGACGTTGGCAACAATTTCGTCAGCGAAAAGTGGTTCGCCACCAGAACCCGCTTTCTAAGTCGCTGACCATCGGTTGTCGACTTTTAGAGGCCACTACCAATCCAACGCACCGTTTAGGAATGAACGCTTTGTTGGATCGGCGTATGTGGGGGTACTACGGGTTTAAATTCTCAGTCATAAGTACGGCCCGCCATTTTCCGATGAATGCGTCCTCCGGGTACGAGTTTCGATCCGCGGTTCTAAAGACGGCGCTTCCTCGCGGAGTCTGGGTTTGGTACCACTTAATCACTTCAACCATGTTCCGCATGGGAAGTTCTTTTGCCTACCGCTTGTTGAGCAATATAGGCGTAAAACCCATGGGTCGTTTGAGCCATGTGTTCTTGTTTTCACTGGCCTACGTCGCGCTTACAGGTTGGGGATCGTTTTTTGCGACTCCGAGCGCCAAGTGGTGGGAAATGACGGTATGGCAGCGGGTTGAGCGCTGGTGGAATTTCGCTATTTTTCCAGTCACCTGGACCAAACATAAAATTAAGTGCGATATCTTCAGTTCCTGCAAAAAGCCCGAAGCTCCTGTTAAGACAGACGCGGAACAGGTGTGGGATACTGTAGAAACTCCGGTGTTCAGTACTGGCGATAACACGGGCGAAATGGACCGCATGTGGGAGCCCTCGGCCGAAGATTTTCTAATGGATGCGGCGGAACAGTGGACCCCAATAGACGCCGCGACCCCAAACTAAGACCTTCGGAGTCGTAGTAACACTTCATTTTACTCACTTTTTCTTTTTGCCAATTGAAACCAACTGTTTAATATTGAACCCTAAATCCAATAAAACTTTGTTTACTGCTTAGGTGGAGCAACTTAGTTCAAAATGAAAAAACTTCTACCGCTAGTTGTTGTTGTGGTGTTGATCGGTGCGGGTATTGCCGCTCTTTATAACGTTGGCCGAAACAAGGGCTATTCGCCAGATCAGCCAATTCCATTCTCGCATGAAAGACATGTGACGCAGAATGGGATTCCGTGCATGTATTGTCATACTGGGGTTGAAAAAACCAAACATGCCACAGTTCCGGCAATGAATGTTTGCATGAATTGTCACTCTGTAGTTTTACCCGACAGTCCGCACATAAAAAGACTTAAAGAGGCCTATGCCTCTGGAAAACCTATCGAGTGGGTGAAAATTCACGATCTTCCGGATCATGTGAATTTCAACCACAAGCGCCACGTCGCTAAAGGGATAGCGTGCGAAACATGCCACGGCGACGTTGGCCAGATGGTTAAAGTTAAACAAGTGGTCGATATGAACATGGGTTGGTGTTTGGATTGCCATCGCGGCAAAACTACCCCGCCAGAAGTAGTTTCTGCCATTACCAAAGAAAAAGCGGCCGATCCGGTGAAGGCATCTATGCTGGGCACCGCAGTGGCTCCAACCAATTGTTATACGTGCCACCATTAATTGGTGCCATCAAAAAGGGAATCTTCAATGGATCATCCTACGAACGAACAAAGCGGAAACGAAAAAAAATATTGGGTTACTCCCGGGGAAGGTGATGCGACTCTGGGGGAGTTTGTTTCAACTCCCGCAAAACCCCAGGATAAGGCCGAAGGCATTGCTTCCCACGATGGCCTTGGCAGTAGTGAGCGAAGAGACTTTTTGAAGCTCATGGGTGCGAGTTTTGCCTTGATGGGAACCGCGGCCTGTACCCGCTCGTCGGTTGAAAAAATTATTCCGTACGTGAACAAGCCCGAAGAGGTGACTCCGGGAATTGCGAATTGGTACGCATCGTCCTGCACCGAGTGTGAGGCCGGTTGCGGAATTTTGGTTAAGACGCGCGAAGCTCGTCCGATTAAGTTTGAAGGAAATCCAAAGCATGCAGCGTCGCAAGGTGGATTGTGCGCGCGGGGGCAAGCCTCGGTCTTGAATCTTTATGATCCCGACCGACTTCAAGCGCCGCTAGCTCCGGGTCGAAAAAATCTTGCTTCTGGCACCAGTTGGGAAGATTTAGATTCTAAAGTAGTGGATAAAATTCGTGCTGCTAGGGGCAAAACCCGAATTCTGATGGGGGAAACTTCAAGCCCATCAGCTTGGAAGGCAGTCACTGATTTTACCTCGCAACTGGGCGCGGGTGTTCCTGTTGTTTGGGAACCACAAGGTCTCGATGAATTATTAAATGCTCAAGACGCAGCTTACGGCACTCGGGTGGCGCCGCGTCTGCGCTTTGATCGAGCTAACTACGTCTTATCTTTCGGAGCGGATTTCTTAGGAAATTGGTTAAATCCCGTCGCTTTCGGCAAAGATTTTTCGAAACGGAAAAAATTGGGAGCTATTGCTTCCAAAAAGGCCGAGCCATTGAGGTTTGTAGCAATTGAGTCGATGCTTACATTGACGGGTTCGAATGCAGACCGACGTTTAAGAGTAAATAGCGGAGGCGAAGTTCGCGCTGCCTTGGCTATTGCGCACGAGCTTATCGTGAATCAGTCAAAAACGCGGTATTCGAGCGATAGTTCAGTTCGTGCGTTGCTCGAAGCTCATTCCGTTTCCACGGTGTCAAAAGATTTAGGGATCGATGCATCTGCACTTAAAAAAGTCGCCAACGAGCTCTGGGCCGATCGCGGTAAATCAATCGTTGTAGGAGCGGGGCATGGGCTAAAAGGAGCGGCAGGAAATGCTCTAGAAGTAGTGGTCGCGCTATTGAATTCAGCGCTCGAAAACGAAGGTAACACCGTAGATGGCACTACGACCCCGTTTGAGCGACGTACGAACTTCGAAGCTCTCACCAAACTTATTCGCGACATGAAAGCCGGGGCGGTAGATGTTCTGGTTATTTCGGGGGTGAACCCCGCTTATGGTCTTCCTAAAAACGCAGGTTTTGAAGAGGCTCTCGCCAAGGTAGGGACCGTTGTTTACGTGGGCACCAAGTTTGATGAAACGGCCAGATTGTCAGACTACGTAGCGGCCGCTTCTCATGCGCTTGAAGCTTGGGGCGACGCTGAAGCTCAGAGAGATTTATTTTCAATTCAGCAACCGACCATTAGGCCCTTGTACAACACTCGGTCTTTTGAAGAGACACTCATGGCATGGGCAAAAAAACTGGGAATGTCGGGTGCTCTTGTTACTTCGCCTACTTGGCACGAGTTCGTTAAGTCGAATTGGAAAAACACAATATACAGTAACTTTAGCATTTCGGCGCCGTTTGCGCTTTTTTGGGAAAGTTTGCTGCGTGAGGGAGTGTTTGATGGAGTGGCGGCCAAAGGCAGTCGCGAACTTGGAACCTCTCGCGCTCGAAGTTTTGATACGTCGAGTTTACGAAGTGTCGCTGAGTGGACTGCAAAAAATGGCGGCGTCACAAGCGAGATGACACTCGTACTGTATCCCAAAATTGGAATGTACGATGGACGTTCAGCCAACAACGGTTGGTTGCAAGAATTGCCCGACCCGATTTCGAAAATTACCTGGGATAACTATGCAGCACTTTCAGTTGCTACCGCTAAAAAGCTAGGAGTCGTCGAAGGTGATGTTCTGCGATTAAAGACGTCTTCCGGCGAATTGCATGTGCCCGCCCACGTTCAACCAGGTGTGCATGATCAAGTAGTGGCGCTCGCTGTGGGCTATGGCAGAATCGGCTCGGGCCGAGTTTCTGAGAATGTGGGGGTAAACGCTTACATTTTGGCCTCTGCCAATGCCGAAACTCTTGATTTGTCCGGAATTCCGGTGACTATCGAAAAAACCAGCAAACGTGAGAAACTCGCAGCTACGCAGATGCATCATCGCCTTGAGGGGCGTCCGATCGTACGTGAAGCGGATTATCCTGAATACGTATCTAACCCGAAGGCTGGAAATCCCGATGGTCACCCATTGGTTACCCTTTGGCAGGAACACAAGTATCCGGGTTACCGTTGGGGGATGGCAATTGACCTAAGTTCCTGCACCGGTTGCGGTGCTTGCGTGATTGGGTGCCAATCGGAAAATAATATTCCAGTTGTGGGCAAAAAGTTCGTCGAAACTGGTCGTGAAATGCACTGGATACGCATTGATCGTTATTACAATGGGAGCGACGATAATCCGGAAACCGTGCACCAACCAATGCTTTGCCAGCACTGCGAAAACGCACCTTGCGAAACTGTTTGCCCGGTTCTCGCAACAATGCACGATGACGAAGGACTTAATCAGCAGGTCTACAATCGCTGCGTAGGAACTCGTTATTGCGCAAACAACTGCCCATATAAGGTTCGCCGATTTAATTGGTTTACGTTCACCGAAGTCGCGAAACCATTGCATTTGGCCTACAACCCAGATCTCACCGTGCGTACTCGCGGTATTATGGAAAAATGTACTTTTTGCATGCAGCGCATACGTGACGGCAAAGATCGAGCGAAGGACCTGGGGACCACGGTGGTGGATGGCCAGGTTCAGACTGCTTGTCAACAAAGTTGTCCGTCCGACGCAATTGTATTTGGAAACGTAAACGACAAAAATTCGCGTATTGCTAAAATCAACGCAGATCCACGCGGCTATCACGTGCTTGAAGAATTAAACGTGAAACCGAGTGTGACCTATTTGACAAAAATCAGGAACAAAAACGCATGAGCTCAACAGAAGTAGTTCTTAGAAATGCGGCGTCCTTGGCTAAAGAGCCGCTGATTGACCCCTCCAAAAGCTACGCCGACGTTACCAACGACGTTTGCGATCCAGTGGAGAGGTTCCCGACGAAGTTGTGGTTCAAAGCTTTTATGGTGGCCAATATCGTCATGTTCATCGGCCTCTTTTGCATGGGGCTGACGATAGCGACGGGTATTGGACAGTGGGGGTTAAACCGCACCGTCGGATGGGCCTTTGATATTACCAACTTCGTATTTTGGATTGGCATTGGTCACGCTGGAACTTTAATTTCTGCGATTCTTTTTTTGTTCCGCCAAAAATGGCGAACTTCGATCAATCGGTCTGCTGAAGCAATGACGATCTTTGCGGTTATGACCGCGGCGATATTCCCGCTCCTACACACCGGTCGCCAATGGCTTGCAGCCTTTTGGTTGTTTCCTTATCCGAACTCTCGTGATCTTTGGGTAAACTTCCGCAGCCCCTTGCTGTGGGACGTTTTCGCAGTTTCGACCTATTTTACGATTTCGTTGGTGTTTTGGTACATTGGATTAATCCCAGATATCGCGTCGGTGCGTGATCGTGCGAAAAACAAGATTCGTAAAACCATTTACACGATATTGTCTCTCGGTTGGACCGGGTCGGCACGTGCGTGGAATCATTACGAAACCGCATACATGTTACTTGCGGGCCTTTCGACGCCCCTGGTGCTTTCGGTTCACAGTATCGTATCTTTTGACTTCGCAGTTTCAATTTTGCCCGGTTGGCACACCACCATCTTTCCTCCTTACTTTGTAGCGGGCGCGATTTTTTCAGGCTTCGCGATGGTTATCACGCTGCTTTTGATCGCCCGTGAGGTTTTGCCACAACTGAAATCTTATATTCGCCATGTTCACTTAGAAAACATGTGCAAAGTCATCATGCTCACGGGTTTGATGGTGGGCTACGCTTACGGCACAGAGTTTTTTGTAGCGTGGTACAGCGGAAACGAATACGAGCGTTTTGTGTTCATTAACAGGGCATTCGGCCCCTACGGCTGGTCCTACTGGACAATGGTTACATGCAACGTGCTTATTCCGCAGTTGTTTTGGTCTAAATCCATTCGTCGTAACCTCAAGGCCATGTTTGTCATTACTATTTTCGTGAACATCGGAATGTGGTTCGAACGATTTGTGATTATCGTTACATCGCTTCATCGCGACTTTTTACCGTCAAGCTGGAGTATGTTTACTCCGACGTGGGTTGAAATTGGAATCATGGTTGGAAGCTTCGGTTTGTTCTTCACGTTGTTCCTGGCGTTCTGCCGAGTTCTGCCAATGATTGCGATGGCTGAAGTGAAGTCCGTAATTCACGGCGCAAAACATGAAGAGGCTCACAAATGAAAGGCATCGTAGGTATTTTTAAAGACCCGGACCAGTTGTTGCACGCTGCGGAGCAAGTGCGCGATCGCAAGTTCAAGCGCTTCGACGCATTTACTCCCTTTCCGGTGCATGGACTTGAACACGCAATGGGTTTGAAACGATCGTTTTTACCGTGGGTTACTTTTATTGCAGGCCTCACTGGTTTGGCGATTGGTACTGGTTTCCAAATTTGGACATCGGCTTTCGACTGGCCACTAAATGTTGGTGGTAAGCCATTCATTTCATTGCCGGCGTTTGTACCTATCATGTTCGAATTAACTATTCTGCTCGCTGGGCTTGCGACTGCCGGTGTGATGATCATCACTTGCGGTCTTCCAAATTTAAAAGCGAAGATAATCGATCCCCGTTTGACGGATGACCACTTCGCTTTGTTTATTTCATCCGACGATCCTCTTTACCGAGAGGCTGAAATTTCCGAACTTTTTAAAAAGGCAGGTGCGAATGAAGTCCGCATGGTGTGAGCGCCTCGTTTTGGTGGCCGCTCTTGGAGTTTTCGCAGCAGGGTGTACCAAAAACCCTAAAAAGCCCGCATTTGAATTCATGCCTCATATGGCGGATTCGCCGGCCGTTAAAGGACAAGAACGAGATTCTGACGGCAATGGGATGGGCGTTCCGCCCGAGGGCACTGTGCCTCAGGGATACCAACCGTACGCCCACCGTGGTGACCCCGATGCGGCCAAGGGTTTGCGAAATCCGCTACGTTCGACCAAACCTGTTTTAGCTCGTGGGAAATTAATGTTTGAGACCTACTGCATGGTCTGTCACGGACGCAAAGGGGAAGGTGACGGTAGTATTGTGCCTAAGTTTCCCCGGCCACCGACGCTTCATAGTGAAAAAGTTAGGGATTGGAGCGATGGTCAGATTTTTCACGTCATTTCAGATGGTCAAAATTTGATGCCAAAATACGCTAGCCAGATTGCGCCGGAAGACCGTTGGGCGATCGTTCATTATGTTCGCACCCTTCAGAGGTCGCTCAATCCAACGGCCGAAGATCTGAAAGCAGCGGGAGGACGTTGATTCCATGTCACATCATACACACACAGAGTTTCAGCCAAGTTCAGTAAGGTCGATGCGGTTTTCGGCAGGGGCCAAAAGCACACTTCTTGTGTTGGCAGTGATCGGTTCGATTTTGACTGTCACCGCACTGTTAAAGCAGCCGGCAAGAGCGTGGCCCAATTTTTTAGTGAACTATTTCTACTTTTTGGCCCTGAGCTTGTTCGGAGCTTTTTTCGTGGCTCTGCAACACATCACCAATGCCTATTGGAGCGTGACGGTGCGCCGATTTGCCGAAGGACTTATGTCCTATTTGCCCGTAGCGCTAGTGCTTGGCGTGGTGTTGATGTTTGGCACCCATCACCTATACGAGTGGACGCACACTGAAGTGGTCGCCAACGATCATTTGCTGCATCTTAAAGCGCCGTACTTGAACATGAAGTTTTTCGTCGTGCGCATGATTTTATTTTTTGTCATCTGGATTGGCCTAGGGCTCAAGATGCGAAAAAATTCACTCGCGCAGGATGTCGATGGTGATCATAAACACACTTTGGCCAATGTTCGAACGGCAGCAGTGTTTTTGCCGTTGTTTGGTATTTCGTTTTCGGTCGCGAGTTTTGATTTGTTAATGTCGCTCGAACCACATTGGTTTAGTACGATCTACGGAATTTACTGTTTTGCCGGATTAGTGTTCAGCGGATTTAGTCTGCTCGCAATCTTGGTAATTTATGGTCGACGTCAGGGTGTACTCACCGACCAAATGGTTAACGAAAACCATATTCACGATATCGGCAAAATGATGTTCGCCTTTACCGTATTTTGGGCTTACATCATGTTCTCTCAGTTAATGTTGCAGTGGTACGCCAACCTTCCTGAAGAAACGGTTTATTACATTCGCCGATTCAATGGATCGTGGTGGCCTTATTTCTGGACTCTTCTCATCGTGCATTTCGCAATTCCATTTTTTTCGTTGCTTCCGCGTGGCGTGAAACGCAACGAAAAGGTGCTTTTTGGAATGGCCGTTTTCATGCTGCTCGCGCAGTGGATGGACGTGTACTTTCTCGTGATGCCCGTTTTCTTTAAAGACGGCCCAGTTTTTGGTTGGATCGAACTTGGAACGTTTGCGGCATTTGCCGGTGTTTTTGGGTTGTCGGTTATTCGTTTTCTTGAACGAGTTCCAGCAGTACCGGTTAAAGATCCGCGACTTTCGCAGTGTCTGGGTCACGCTCAATAGATTTAGAGGTAATGATGTCAGTAGAATTAACACAGCCAGGGTTTGGAGTTGGAACCGGCAAAGCTTCGAAGGACTTAGCTCCAGGCAATCGCTTTTGGACCCTTTCCTTTGTTCAAGTTTTGTCAAAACTTTTGGTTGGAGTGACGTTCTTTCTGATCAGTTTAGGCTCTCTTGTGCGGAATGAAGATGCGGGCCTGGCATGTCCTGATTGGCCTCTTTGCCATGGGCATGTGGTTCCACCGATGGATTATCAAGTGTTCCTAGAGTGGTTTCACCGCTTGGTCGCAGGCTTCGTTAGTATTGGGCTTTTGACTCTTTCGGTGGTGGTTCTTACCAATCGCTCTCTGCGTCAGCTAGTTGGCAAATGGTGTATAGCCGCCCTAATCATGTTGGCTGCCCAAGTAGTCCTGGGTGGGATGACGGTGTTGGGCTTGCTGCATCCCGGGTGGGTATCATCGCATCTTGCGGTGGGGCTCGCATTTTTCGCTGCGTTAGTGGTGATTTCGATTAAATTTTCCGAACTCAGTGGCAGAGGACGTACTGAACCATTGCTTGCGGTTTGCTTTCGCAATCGGGCCGAAGAGTCTGGTCTATCTAATTTGGCCGCAATTGCGCTTTTTGCTATTTATGGGCAGTCGCTCATGGGTGGCGGGGTGGCTTCAAATTATGCAGGTTTGGCTTGTCCTGACTTTCCAAAATGCTTGGGAGTTTGGTGGCCACCGTTTGAAGGAATCATTCGCTTTCAAATGATTCATCGCATAGGGGCCATTGTGGTTACCCTTGTGGCGGTGACTTTTTTTGTTGCGGTTTGGGCCAAGAAAAAACAACTATCGCCTTCGGTCGTTGGCTGGAGCGTTTTCGCTCTTGTGTTGCTTGGGATTCAAATATTTTTAGGCATTGGAAATGTGATTTGGCAGCTTCCGCTCTTAATGAGTGTGGCGCATTTGTCAGTCGCAGCATTGTTAATAGGAAGTTTTGTGGTGTTGTTTTATGAGATCCGTCGAACAAACTAATTCGTTGCCCGGAACGGGCCTAGAGCAGACAGTCGGTGGTGAGTCACTCGTTAAGGGTAAGCTTTCCTTTGGCCGCAAAGTAGGGGCCTTTGTACAGCTTACAAAACCTCGAATTATACTATTGTTCGCCTTGACTGGTTTAACTGCGATGATCGTTCAGGGAACTCTCTTATCGCACCCATTGGCGCTCTGGATGGTCTGTTTAGGAATTGCTCTTACAGGTGGATCCGCGAATGCATTTAATCAGTTTCTCGATCGAGACATTGATTCGGTTATGGAACGCACCAAAGCCAAGAGGCCTTTACCGAACGGCAGCCTTTCTCCGAACGCAGCGTTGATTTTTGCATGTGTTTCGGGGGCAGTAGCGACTTTTCTTTTGTATACATTTGGCGGATTTTTGGCGGCCGCATTGGGCGTTGCTACGATTTTTTACTACGTCGTGGTTTACACTATGTGGCTTAAACGTTCGACACCTTACAACATTGTCATTGGCGGTGCGGCCGGTGCAAGCGCGCCGATGATTGGTTGGGCAGCGGCGACAGGAAATATTAGTTTTGACGCGTTTGTCATGTTTCTCGTAATTTTTATGTGGACCCCTCCTCATTTCTGGGCGCTCGCGCTCTGCTTGAAAGACGAATACGCTAAAGTATCGGTTCCAATGTTGCCGGTGGTCGCTGGAGTGGAAGAAACGAGAAGGCAGATATTTCTGTACACCTTAGCGCTTGTTCCGCTCACTTTAGTGCCATTTATAACCGGAGCTGTTGGAGCGCTTTATTTTTTTGGTGCAGCGGTATTGGGTGGAATTTTCCTTAAGTTGGCTTGGAAAATCACTAAGGTAAGTGCCGAGCAATTGAAGGCTACAGCGTGGCGCACGTTTGGTTTTTCTATTCTGTATTTGTTGGCACTCTTTTTGTTTATGATCGCAGACGCCCTTATTACACCGCGAGCGCATGCTGCGGAAAAGTTACCTAAAGAGCTTGAGGGAATCGGCATCGAGGAGAAATTTGGGGCTCAGGTCGACCTCAATTTAACCTTTAAGAATGAAAAGGGTGAAGTAGTACCGCTCAAGTCGGTAGTTAGCGGCAAGAAGCCGGTAATGCTCTTGCTCGCGTATTATGGATGCCCCAATTTATGTAATTATTTTTTAAATGGCGTGACCGACGGATTTAAAGAACTTCAATACAAGATCGGTCAAGAGTTCGATGTTGTAACGGTGAGCATTGATCCGCGAGAAGATGCGGATTTAGCTGCTGCCAAAAAGAATTCCCACATTGAAAGTCTTGGAAAACCTGATGCAGCTGCTGGGTGGCATTTCTGGGTCAACGATCAACCAAGAACCAGTCCCCATGCGGTAGACACCAATGCCAAGAAACTTGCTGAACAAGTTGGGTTTAAATACCGTTGGGAAGACTCCACGGATCAATACGCCCACAGTGCAGCGATCGTAGTGTTGACGCCCGAAGGGAAAGTATCGCGCTATCTCTACGGTATTCAGTTTGCGGCTCGCGACTTGCGATTTGCCCTGCTCGAAGCCGGTGGGCGCAAAATCGGCACCTTTGTCGATCGTATGATTTTGTTTTGTTACCACTATGATCCAGAGGCAAAGTCTTATTCGCTTTATGCTCGCAATGTTATGCGTGCGGGCGGTGGGCTTACAGTTTTAATCTTAGCAGGAATTCTTGGGACCGTGATTCAACGTAGTCACCGTCCAACTCGGCCTACAACCAGGAGGAACTCATAATGTTTTGGCAAAGTGCCTATGCGAGCACGGTCGGACTCCCGCAGTCGTCGACAATTGCACCGACGGTCGACATACTTTACGACTTTCTCGTATATCTAAGCGTGTTTTTCCTGATCCTCGTAACGGTGGTGATGGTTTATTTCACAGTGAAGTATCACCGTTCTAAAACCGGGCGTGAGACCGCCTATATTGTTGGGAGCCACACGCTCGAGACGATTTGGACGGTCGTACCTTTGGTGCTGATGCTGTTTGTTTTTGCTTGGGGACTAAAGGGTTATCGCGAAATGCGCGCACCGATGAAGGACCCAGTTGAAATCAACATTATAGGTCGTCAATGGCTTTGGAATATCGAATACACCAATGGTCGAAAAACCTTGAATGAACTGGTGCTTCCGAAGGGGAAACCGGTTCGGTTAATCATGACTTCTGAAGATGTGTTGCACTCATTTTTCATTCCGAATTTTCGCATTAAACAAGACGTAGTGCCCGGACGATTCACCACACTTTCGTTCATAGCGACTCAACCTGGTGTACACATAGTTTTTTGCGCCGAGTACTGTGGAACTGCTCACTCGGACATGCTCGCGAAAGCGGTCGTCGTCGAACCCGAAGAATTTGACGAGTGGACCCGAACTGGAAAGTTGCCGGCCCATGTGAATCTAAATCAAATAATTGGCGCGGTAGGCGCTCCGACATCGGTGGCTGCCGCAACGGGTAACGGAAGTTCCCAACCAAGTCAGACTCCGGCCGAACGCGGCAAGGCCTTGGCAGCTAGCAAAGGCTGTATTGCCTGCCACTCCGACAACGGCACGAGGATGGTAGGACCGAGCTACAAAGGAATTTTCGGGAAGAAAGAAGAAATGGCCGATGGGACCATGGTGACAGTAGATGAAAACTACATTCGTAAGTCGCTCATGGACCCCAATGCCCAGATCGTGAAGGGGTATACTCCTTCAATGCCTCCGTTTGCAGGATTATTGAAAGACGAAGAGGTCAACGATCTAATCGCCTATATTAAAAGTTTGAAGTGATCAGAAATTAGGAGTCAAGAGTTATGGCACACGACGCAAGCGCCTCGCATGGACACGATGTAGATTATTTAAATGATGGTAAAACTGTCTGGTCTTGGCTCTCTACCAT
The DNA here is from genome assembly GCA_002387735.1 of Bacteriovoracaceae bacterium UBA4573. GTDB lineage: Bacteria > Bdellovibrionota > UBA1018 > UBA1018 > UBA923 > UBA923. The sequence continues at coordinate 28,403 of DGKJ01000066.1, forward strand.
TGACCATAAACGTATCGGGATCATGTATCTCGTTACAGTTTTGATTTTCTTTGGTGTCGCAGGATTGTTGGCGATCGGCATTCGGTTAGAGCACTGGGGACCAACCCGTACCATCATGGGACCTGATACCTACAACAAGGTTTTCACGCTCCATGGCGCGATCATGGTGTTCATGTTTATTATTCCCGCGATTCCATCGGCACTGGGCAATTTTCTTTTGCCTTTAATGCTTGGTGCGAAAGACGTAGCCTTTCCGCGCCTGAACCTTTTTAGCTATTACGTATTTTTATTCGGAGCGACTCTCGCAGTTGTCGCAATTCTTGCGGGTCAAGGTGTAGACACTGGGTGGACCTTTTACACCCCATACAGCATTAAGTCTCAGACTGGTGTGATTCTCACGGTTTTGGGCGCCTTTATTATGGGGATGTCCTCCATTCTAACTGGATTGAATTTCATTGCGACCATCCATAAATTGCGGGCGCCAGGAATGACTTTTCACCGAATGCCGCTATTTGTGTGGGCTACTTACGCTACAAGTATTATTCAAGTGCTGGCCACTCCGGTGATCGGTATTACTCTTCTACTTTTAGTCGCCGAGCGCGTTTTGAAGGTTGGAATTTTTGATCCTGCCCTGGGCGGGGATCCAGTTTTGTTCCAACACTTCTTTTGGTTTTATTCTCATCCGGCCGTTTACATTATGATTCTGCCGGGCATGGGCATAATTTCGGAAATCATGCCGGTTTTTTCGCGAAAGCCCATCTTCGGATACCGTGCGATTGCCTATTCTAGTTTAGCTATCGCCGCGATCAGTTTTCTAGTCTGGGGCCATCATATGTTCGTGAGCGGTCAGTCAGATTTTTCGAACATTATTTTTTCGTTCCTAACAGTGTTAGTTGCGGTTCCGACTGCAATTAAGGTCTTCAACTGGCTTTCCACTATGTATAAAGGTTCGATCAAACTAGACGTCCCCATGCTGTATGCTTTGGCCTTCTTGTTCTTGTTCACTATCGGTGGTTTGACCGGAATTTTCCTCGCCGCGCTTTCGATCGATGTGCATCTGCACGACACTTACTTTATCGTCGCGCACTTTCACTACGTCATGATGGGCGGTACCGTGATGGCGCTTTTCGGAGGGCTTCACTATTGGTGGCCGAAGTTTTTCGGACGTATGTATCCAGAGAAACTTGGGCGTTTTGCTTGGGCGCTCGTGTTCTTTGGCTTTAACCTACTCTTTCTTCCGCAGTTTTATATTGGTGGAAAGGGGATGCCTCGCCGGTACTACAATTATGATCCGGTCTACACCCTTGGGCATCAAGTCTCGACAATCGGTTCATTGATGGTCGGTTTCGGATTGATGTTAACTCTCGGCTATCTCTTTTGGGCTGCCAAAAAAGGTCAAAAGGCCACCCAAAATCCATGGGGAGCCAAAACTCTGGAATGGACCGACGCTGCATCGCCGCCCATTACGCATAATTTTCACGGTCAACCAACGGTTGATAACTGGCCTTACGAGTATAAATCGGAAAGGGTTTAAACCATGAGTCACGACGCCTCTACTACGGGCTCTCATCATTACGCCCATCATTTTGAAAGTGCCGACCACGAATTCGAAACCTCGAAGTTCGGCATGTGGGTGTTTCTAGTCACCGAAATTATGCTCTTCGGCGGATTGTTCATCGCTTACGGCATTTACCGTGGCATGTACCCCGAAATGTTCATGGAAGCCCACCATGCTTTGAATAAAATCATGGGTGCCGTCAATACCGTGGTGTTGATCTGCAGCTCCCTTACAATGGCGCTTGCAGTCGGAATGGCTCAGCGAAATGAGCGCGCTAAATCGGCCAAGCTGATGATGGCCACGCTCTTTTTCGCGTGTATGTTTTTAGTCATTAAATATTTTGAATATTCCCACAAGATCCACATAGGCTTGCTGCCGGGTGCGTTTTATAACAACCCCGACATCACCCATCCGAAGGCGCCGATTTTCTTTTCGATATACTTCTTAATGACGGGGCTTCACGGTTTACACGTTTTGATCGGAATGGGCCTGATCATCTGGGTATTGCGGAGAACGATGAAGGGTGAGTTTAGCTCAGCATACTACACTCCGGTGGAGATCGCGGGCCTATATTGGCACTTGGTCGACTTGATTTGGATTTATCTATTCCCGCTGCTTTATTTAATTGGTTGAGGAGAGACGACAATGTCATCGCACGACAATCACAAGCATTCGCACCATGTGACACCCTTAAAGGTTTACTACAGCGTGTGGATTGGCCTTTTAGTCCTCACCGTAGTTACGGTCGGGTCTTCTTATATCGACTTCGGGGGTGTGAATAATATTCTCCTAGCCATGTTGATTGCCACGGTGAAGGCGGTAATGGTCGCACTTTACTTCATGGGGCTAAAGTATGAAGGCAAGGAGAACAACGTCACCTTTTTCGGGACATTTTTGTTTCTTCTCATTTTCATAACCTTGGCCGGAGCCGATATCTTTTTTCGAACTGATCCAACTGTGAAAGCTCGGGTTGACGCAAGCGAATTACCAGCCGAAGCTTCGAACGTAGATGTAAACACTATTAAGAACTCTACGCCCGAGCTCGTACTCAGAGGAAAAACACTTTACGCACAACAATGTGCCACGTGTCACGGAGCAAACGGCCAAGGGGATGGTCCCGCCGCCGCCGCTTTGAACCCCAAGCCTCGTAATTTTACCGAAGGCGTTTGGAAGCAGGGGGGAACACCTGCCGGAATTTATAAAACTTTGACCAACGGCATTCCGGGTACACCAATGCCGGCCTTTCCAGGGTTTAGTGTTGAAGACCGTTTTGCCCTTGCTCATTACATTCGAGAATTTGATGCCAAGGCGCCTTCCGCCGACGCCGATACCGCAGAAGTCTTGGCCTCACTTGGAATCGGTGCAGCGCCAAAACCTAAGCTCTCGATCGCAGTAGCTATGGAACGCTCAGAAGTTCCTTCAGAGCAAAGCACCACGGAACCAGGAGCCGTTTACCACGAAAGCGCGACCGATGGTCCAGGTGAACGATTGTACGGACAGATGTGCATGAGTTGCCATGGTGCGAACGGGCAAGGTGCTCTAGCCAAAAACGTCGGGGTTCAGTCACCGCTGCGAATCGCCACAAAAGCGCTCACGCGGTATTCGAGCACGCAATCTCAGGGTGAGTTTGTACGCGCCTTGACTGAATCGAACCCTAGCGGTCTCCACGGCTATGGAGCGTTGTCGAACGCGCAGTGGAATGCTCTTTACGAGTACGTTCGTAGTTTAAGATAAGAAAAAAGACTACCGAGCGATTGTCTTAGGATGCACGATCGCTCGGTTTTCTGAATCTTTGAAACTCCCACTCACGACCAGAACCAAATCGATCAGTGCCCATATTCCAAGTCCGCCCAAGGTTAGCAGCATAAGAATGCCAGTGCCGACCTTACCTACGTAAAAACGGTGGATACCAAACCCTCCGAATATAAAACAGAGTATCAACGTGACCATATAGGACTTGGGGCTATAAATCTGCGGGTCCATGCTCGAGGTCGAGGATTGCTCGTTTGTAGTGTTCATGTAGACACTTTAGCGGCCCATTGGCTGTTTGGAACCGAAAAATACTCCGACGCAGGCGATTGCCATGAGAATAGCGGCGCAATAAAAGGGCGACTGAATTGTAGCTCGATCATATAGTACCCCGGCCATCGGGGGAGCCAGAATCCGAGCGAGGCTTCCGGCAGATTGATACACTCCCATGGTGGCGCCAAGCTGATTTTTCAAGGCTCCTTTCGACGCTAAACTCGAAAGTGAAGGGTTGGTGATACCATTGCCAACTGCCAATAAACCTAGTGCCGCGAACGCCCATATTCCGGCCGTCTGCAACGAGGCGAACCAAACCATGGCTCCAGCCATGATAAATGTGCCGCAAATGATCAGTCTTCGTTCGCCAAATTTTCGCGAAAGTTTACCAATCAATCCTCCCTGAATCACCGCCATGGCGAGTCCCATAAAAGCTAAGTACCAGCCGGCCTTTTCGGCGTTAAATCCGTGCATGGCTTTCATATAAAGCGCAAAGGTTACTTCTAGCTGCGCTATGGCGACGGTGCCCAAGAAAAACACAACAATAGCTAGTCTTGTGCGTGCGTCACCGAATGCAGTGCGTAGTCGTTCCCGACTGATACGCCGCGCCAAACGATTGATTTCGCGTACTCCAGCAGTCGTCGGCGGTTCTCGGAGTTTCCAAATTGCGAACAACGTGTTCAGGCAGGCGAGACCAGAAGCAAATAGGAACGGTGTTGCATAACCCCAACGCGACAAGATACCCCCGACCGCGGGTCCAACAACAAAACCGATTCCAAAGGCCGCGCCGATCAACCCCATGCCCTTAGCCCGGTCAGCCTCACTCGTAACGTCGGCAATGTAAGCACTAGCCGTAGAAATATTTGCTCCAAAAAGTCCTGCCAGAATGCGCGCAATAAAAATTTGGGTCAGAGAACTGGCGCTCGCCGTTAAAGCAAGGGACGCGGCCGAACCAATCATGGTAGCAATCAAAACTGGGCGACGCCCAAAATGGTCCGAGAGCCGCCCCCAAAAAGGAGCACAAAGAAACTGGGCCGCCGAGTAAGAGGCCATGAGCCAGCCCAACGTTTCTCCAGACGCGCCAAAAGAGTGAGCGTAATAAGGTAGAATCGGAATGACGATGCCAAAACCTATGAGATCGATAAAGACGACTAGGAATATAATTAAAAGAGAAGCTTTGTTGTTTGGCATTTGCTCAAGCTTTACAAGCGGGTTGATTGTTTGGCAATTTGTAATGACACCATGAAACTTTGGCGATCCCTTACCCGAATTGAAATTGCGAGTTTATGCCTGCGAATTCTTATTTGGGCCTTTGTCGCAAGCACCGGCCACTGGGTCGCGGGCGATTCGTTGGGGTTTATGGGGCACAGCGTTCGGTTTTGTGCGGGAGATTTTTTTGGGGGAGATAGCACCAAGTCCCCACTATACACCCTGTTTGCGTGTATTGGATCTTTGCCTACCTTTCCGTTCGTAGGTCCACTGGTTTGGAAAGGGGTTGGTTTTGCCGCTGCGATCTTTTTTCAAACTGTTTTAGTCTGGGCCGCCGGAGTTTATGTTCGCAAGAGTTTGTTTGCTCAATCGAGAGAAGGGGCCACCAAGTTTTGGCAGGTGGCTTATCATTTTGATCCCGTTCTTTTGGTATATTCCAGTTTACTTATGAGCGACGCTCTTTTTGCAGCGTTGCTGTTAATCGCAACCTTGCAAATTGCGCGCTATTTTCATGGATCGCGTTGGACCCCTTTGGCTGCCGCAGCGACCGGTGCGATATTTGCTTTTATAGTTTTGCAACGATCACTCGGTATGGTTTGGGTGGCTTGGACCATTGGATTTGTGTTTATATTTTATGGACGTTCTCTTTGGGTTCGTTTGAGGCGCGGTCAAAAAATGCTCGAGCGTCCTGCTAGCGTGGCAGCTATGTTTTTTCTAGTCTTTGGAATCTGCCTCGCTCCCCGGATTGTCTATCAGCGTGTGACTCAAAATACTTTTTCACCTCACGTTCAAGGTCAGACTTGGTTGCCCAGTGTGGCAGCGGCGGTAGCAGCGAGCGAACAGCGGGGTTTGTCCTTTAAAGAAGCTGAAGATCTTTGGAATCGCGAACACCCAAACGCAACCTGGATCGACGCATTAGAAACCTTTAAAAAGTATCCCGCAAGCTTTGCCAAGCTTGTTGTTAAAGGTTTGGCACGAACGACGATAGGGCACGTTAATGTAGAAATCGGACTTCTTCTCACTGGCAAAACCGTGTTCGGACCGGCGTGGTTTAAAAACCAAGAAAAGTTTACCGGCGAGCCGGGCGGTGCGATTTATTTGCAGGAAAAAGGCCTTAGTGCGAAAATTTTCTGGCTCCTCGGTATACTTGCGGTCGTTATCTGGATGGGATGGGTGTATTTTTTTGCTTTGAGAAGTATTATTTTTTTTCGAACATCCGTAGGTGCTTGGGTTTTGGCCTGGGCAAGTGGCGTCGTAGTCATCATGTGTTCGTTGCCGCTCATCTTCGGTGATGCACGATTTCGGTTGGGGTACTTTCCAGTGTTGTTAGTCCTTTGGGGGCTAAGTCTGCGGGGTAAGAAGCTTGTTTGATCGTTTAATCTTTGGAACTGTCGCTTTGTTTACTGTCATGGTTTATGGCCCGATGGCCACCATGAGCATCAGCGCTGTCGCCGTCATGCTTCTGGCTACTATAGTGGTCGTGCGAGAACCCAAGGTACTCGCTAAGTTACAGACCGCACGCAAGTTATTTTACGTTTCGCTTGCCTTGGCGGTGGCCTGTGTTTGGTCGCTCGTTTGGGCGAAATGGACTGATCTTGAATTTATGGGTGCCCATCCCAACGTTCAGATTTTAAAAGATTCTGCGAAAGCCTGGCATTTGTTTTTTCCATTTTTTCTTCTCGTATTACTCTCGAGGCTCAGCGATCGTAAATTTCGCACCATCATTGTAATTTGGCTATTCGCGGGTCTTCTCATTTCCTTTTTCGCATTTGCTCAACATTATTTTCCAATCTATAAGCCCTCGAAACTCGCTTACTTAAATTATCCAAACTATGTGCGTGGTACCGGATTTTGGGATCGTCTCAGTGGCTCGTATCATGCTACTGGGTTCACGGGCTTTCATTTGAGCTTTGCCTCGATTATGGCGTTTCCGTTTGGCGTGTGGTTAACGCTGGCCGTTTTGTCTTTACGTCGTGGGCGCCACAATGTTTGGTCTCTCGGGGCTTTTTCAGTGCCCCTAAAACCTTTGGCGGTGTTTGGTGCAGTGGTTACGTTTGGCGCCAACTTTTTGAGTTATTCTAAAATAGCCTGGATTTCGGGCCCACTGACTGTTGCGCTCATCGGCTGGACCGGCTTACGGGGAAGAATACGATACGGAGTAATGGGCGTATTAATAATGTTTGCCGGGCTTTGGTCAACTACCTCCGAATTTCGCCTGCGATTCCAGGGATTAAATTCCATTCTCGGTGAGCGACTTGAACTCTGGAAAGCTAACTGGGCCATGGTTCGCGAACACCCGTGGTTTGGGGTTGGTTGGCACCATAACTTCGAGCTCTCCTATGCCTATTACGACTGGATGAAGGTAAAACACGGGTTCTCGTCACATGCCCATAATAACTTGCTCGATCAGTGGGCTACGACCGGCCTTTTTGGTGTGCTGTCTTTTATTGTTCTAAATTTTCTGCTCTTTAAGATGAGTTTAAAAGTTTATCGAGCTAAAATCTCATCGCGGGGAGATGATCTTTTGCCACGCGCGCTCGGACTTGGTTTTTTTGCGGCATGGATCTGCTTGCACATAAATGGGGTCACGCAGGCCAATTTCTGGGACGCCAAAGTGCTTCACCAAATCGGGTGGGTTAGCGCGGTGACTCTCGAAATAGTGCGTCGTGCGGAGTCTAGGGTTAGAGTATAAGTGTTTGATTTTATTGTATTTTTATTTTTGACCTGAAAAAATTCAGGCGAGTTACAATATAGGTTAGGCGAGGAGCGTTCCCAAATGACCGAGCAAGGTGACGGCGCACCAAAAAAACCGCATTTAGGCCCCGAAGGACGTAGGTTTCCACGCGTTTCGACCTATAAACACGCACGCATTGAGTCTGAAGGCGATCTGGCTGTTTCGATATCAGGTGTGGTGTTCGAAGTAGGAGCGCAGGGCTGCGGTGTTCGTTCCGAGGGAGAACTCGAGCCGGGGTCTATCGTTAAAATTTCTCTCTACGATCAAACGCGTCTTGATCCAGTTATTTTTCGAGCCAAGATTGTTTGGCGCGGTGCCATCGAAGGGACTCACATGAAGTCCTACGGCATTCAGTTTTTAACTGTGGAATCTGGCCGCGAGAGTGCGGCGCACGACGAAGTGAAAACCATTTTAGGTGGCGTCGGAAGCAAAGTGCAAATCGAGGATTGACGCCAAACCAGCTCGTGACACAATAGTTCAATATGGAAAACTCGACGAGCTCACGGATGAGACGTTGTGGGACCTGTTTCGCAATTGCACTATCAATTGGTTTTTCTTCGAATGCGATTTCAGCGAACATTTCTTCTCAGAAAAAGAATTTGGGTAAATACCGCAATACTTACTATTACGTCGCAGAAGAAGCGGCGTTTCCTAGCGATCCGCGCGATACTCCCATACTAGATAAAAATGGAGATACCATCGCGATGGTACACGCGAAATACAAAAAGGCGCTGGATATTGAGGGATCTGGGAAACTAACAGATGGTAGAGTGGTCAATTACGCGACACGAGTAGACGGACAAGTACGCTATCGTGTTACCAAAGCGCCCTATGGTAATGGAGTGGGAATTTGCAAACTCAAGCCATTTGAGTCGATCGCAGTGGATCGAGAAAAAATACCCTTGGGGTCGATCGTACGAATAAAAGAAACCGTAGGTATGCCGCTTCCGAACGGTAAATTGCACAACGGTCTGTGGCGAGCGATCGACGTGGGTGGCGCAATTAAAAAGGATCGAGTTGATATTTTTATTGGATTTCGCCGTCACGCAAAATATTTAAGTGACTATGGGGTGACTCATTTGAAACCTCTAAATATTACGCTGATAAAAAAACCAAAAAAGAAGAGCTGTGTCGATCAGGATCCGTAAAGCACTAACCCATGATGATGAACAAATCATGCGGCGCATTTGTTGCGAAACGGCCGATAGTGGGAAACCAATTAACCAAGAGCGTTGGGATTTTTGGGGTCGTTGGTGGGTGGAACCCTATTTTCGGCTAGAGCGAAACCATTGTTGGGTCGCGGAAGATGAATTGGGAAAGGTTCAAGGGTATTTGACCGGAACTCCCAACTCGATAGTTTTCGAAATAAAAAAACTACTCCTCTCGACGCCACGGTTTTTTTGGGGGCGTGACGTCTGGAAAAATTCAAGAACGCAGGAGGATCGCCGGCGCTTTTTGAAACGCGCGCTAGGTGTTGAGCGCAGTCCGTTTCGTCTTTTTCCTAGTGAAATCCAAAAGGAATTGTTGCTTAAATATCCAGCACATTTGCACGTTAACGTAGACGCGGCCTTGCGTGGCAGAGGTGTCGGTCGTGAATTGTACCGAGCGTTCGAACAGCAGTTGTCGAAAGAAAGGGTTTCGGGTGTTCATCTGCTATGTGGCGCTGCACCCGTAGGATATTATCTCAAGTTAGGATTTCAGATATTTTCAAAATTAGAAATCAAACCGGGCCGCGAGGTCTATGCAATGGTTAAAGCTATTCCGGCCGAATTGTGATTGTGTAACCAATTTCTTTAGGTTTTTTGTCTTTAGGTTTCGGAAACTGCACTTTAGCAAGTGCGCGTAGCAGACATCCATGGAGGTCGGGATCGGGACTCGACATACCGTCAATACGGGGTTTCGCAACCACTCCGCTTGGCAATATCGTGAAACGAAAATCAATTCTTTGAGTGCTGCCCGTTTGAATAGTTACGGCATCACGACCACAGTTTACAAACTTTTCGCCATGTTTCGAAAAAGTGCTACCTACAGGCCCAGTGGTCGGCATTGGGCCAAGCTGGGCCTCTGGGGTGGCGGGAACCGAAGCGCAGCCGCCACTAATAAGTGAAATAAGCGCCAAACTGAGAACAAAACCCACAGCCTTTTTAACTTTTTGCAGAGTCGCTTGCGCCCGTTCATTGGCTTTATCAGCGCCCTTATTTAGGATTCCGAGCAGTGCTCCTTTGTCTTTCATGAAGGTCTCCGTTTTTTCGCGTATCGGTTTAATACACGCAGCCACAATTTCAGCGGTGGCGAGTTTGAGATGCCCGTATTGTTTTCCTGCGAATTCGGAAACTATCTGATCTGAGTTCTTTCCAGTAATGGCAACTTGAATATCGATTAAGTTTTTAATCCCCGGTTTGTCTTCGGAATAGGTGATATCGGTTCCAGAGTCGGTCACTGCTTTTTTTAATTTTTTAATAATGACGTCTTCACTGTCAGTTAAAAATATCGTTGCGTTGGCGTCTTCGTCGGATTTCGACATTTTAGCTTTGGGGTCGGCCAGACTCATGATTTTAGCACCTACGGGCGCAATGAAAGGTTCTGGCACCACAAAAAGTGGATCACTTGGGTCCCCGACTTGGGTGTTCATTCGAATTGCAAGATCACGCGCGAGTTCGAGGTGTTGTTTTTGATCTTGGCCCACTGGCACCAATTGAGTTTGATAAAGCAGAATATCAGCAGCCATTAAAACCGGGTAGGTAAAGAGTCCGGTACCAATGCTTTTTTGCTTAGCGCTTTTATCTTTAAATTGGGTCATTCTCGAAAGTTCGCCCATGTTACTAAAACAGGTAAGAATCCAAGACAATTCAGCGTGGGCAGCAACTTGCGATTGCACGAATACGGTTGCGAGCGAAGGATCAACTCCGCAAGCCAAATAAGTGGCAGCGACGGACAAGGTGCGATCTTGTAACTCAGTCGGCGACTGCTTGATCGTGATGGCGTGTAAGTCGACCACACAGAACAAACTGTCGTATTTTTTTTGAAGATCTACCCAGTTTCGAATTGCACCGAGGTAGTTTCCAAGCATCAACTGACCCGAAGGTTGTACTCCGGAAAAAAGCGTTTTTTTTGAGCTCATATTGTGTGTGTTCTACCAAGTCATTTGATCAAGGTCGCGTTCGTCTTGCAACCTATAAGCAGGGTCTAACTCAACCGGAGTCGCCGAATCATTTGATTCAAACATCGGGTCCTCAATACGCGAACGTTGTTGGCTGTCGGTAACGTGGTCGAATGCGAGGACAGCCCAGGGAAGAATAGTTAATCCGATTCGCGCAAAGCCCTTGGCTTTTGCCACAATTCCTCGTGCAGGGGCTCCCGGCAATGTGCGAGGCGCTGCAGGGTCGAGGGCTGGTTCGCCAACGGGCTGAGCTGCGTCTTTTAAACAGGCACGAATCATAGCAGGAAGTTTAAGGCCGCGAGACCCGGCCGTTAATCCCGCCACACCCGCTACTCCAAGCAAACCTATATCTTCGAGGTCTGTAGTCCAGTCACTTGCTAAAAGTAGCGCGATCGCACCAGTACCACCCACCACTGTGTGAAGTGTTTGACCCCGAGCAGGTGACTTCGCCATGCATTGTAGAATTTTGCGATAGCTTCGCTTTTCTGTTTTTGAAGCAGGTGCGGCCAAATAAACAAGTTCAGCAGCCTTTACACCTTCAAGTATTGCAGGCGTTACTATGGTCGCCGACGACGGGGATTGCAGACCTTTGTTGATCGCTCTGGCAGCACCGACGGTGTCCCCGGCGGCTGCCAATGCTTGTGCGTCGCGAAGATTTTCTAAGACACTGCTGGAATCTGCCCCGATTCCTAGGGCCCGCTGTTCCGCAGCAAAACCCCCACGGACCACTCTTTTGCAATGGTCGGCCGCAGTAGCTTGGCCCAACGAACAAAAGACCAAAAGCGTGAAAATTAAATTCGCGAAGCGAAGCGAAACTTTAGCTGTCATTTAATACCTAAAACTCGTTAAGCCGTAACTTTTTTGTCTTTCAGTAGCGTGGCCAAATCCCCGCGCTCATACATTTCTGAAATGATGTCACAGCCACCAATGAATTCACCGCCAATAAAAATCTGAGGCACTGTTGGCCATTGGGTAAATGCTTCGAGAGCGTCCCATAGCGGGTCGTCCGATAAAACATCGATCGTCGTAAAGTCGTTTACCCCAGAAGCTTTAAGCACTTGGCAAGCGCGCGCCGAAAAGCCGCATTGTGGGAATTGTGCGGTACCTTTCATAAATACGACTACAGGGTTGGTTTTGGTGATTTCTTCTACTTTGGTGACCAATGGGTTTGTGTTCATTTGCGTGGTCCTTTCTCAAATTGCGCAGGTGTAAACGTGCGAAGAGTTAGTGCGTGAACTTCGTTCGAGGCTACTTCATCTTTTAAAAGTTCGAAGACCATGCGGTGTTGCTGAATCATGGTCTTGCCTTCAAACGCTGGTGAAACAATGAGCGCCTGCCAGTGGTCCTGGGTACCGGTAAGGTCGACCAACTCCACTACTTGGGTGCCGGCGGCTAGTGTTTCGATTCTATTTTTTAGCTGTGTTGCATTCATGTTTTAATTCTCTCGAGTTGAGCTTCGGATACCACATTGCTAGTCTGGTTTCGATGAAGAAAATGAACGCGGTGCATTTAAAGGACCTGAGTTTTTCCTTTGATTCCAAGAAGATGGGGCCGCCCTTACTCACGGTCGACTCTTATAGTGCCGCATTGGGCACGCTGAACCTTTTGCTTGGAGCTAACGGCGTGGGCAAATCAACGCTTTTGAGGCTCATTGCCGGAAAGCACCTCGTTCCAAATGGGGGAATTCAGGTACTGGGCCGAGACCCTTTTTCGCAGCCCATGGGCATGGCCGACGTTTGTCTCGTGTCGGGGTATTTTCCTCTTACGATGGATCTTGAAGTCGCGGAGCTCCTCGCGGCGGCTGAGAAAAAGCCCGAGTACGCAGGCTCGGGACTAAAAAAAGAGCTAGTAGATTTACTCGAAGTCGACCCAGGCTGGAGAATGCACCGAGTTTCGACGGGGCAACGCCGCCGCGTCGATCTGCTACTGGCCTTGCTGGCAGATCCCAAAGTGCTATTGCTCGACGAAGTTACATCAGATCTCGATATTTTGTGCAGAATCGATCTTTTGGAATGGCTTGCAGACCGAGCAGCCAAGGATCGAAAAACTATTTTTCTTGCGACTCACATTCTCGACGGCCTCGAAAAATGGGCAGATCAGCTGTTATTCTTGGGGTTCGGAAAGGTGTTATACCAAGGGGC
>DGKJ01000066.1:41369-44051 GCA_002387735.1 Bacteriovoracaceae bacterium UBA4573
AAGGTGTTATACCAAGGGGCGATTCCAAAGCGAGATTCCCTTGTGCGTTTCGCCGTAAAAACAATGCGCAAAGATATCAAGGCCAAGAAAAAATAAAAAAAAACTCCCGCAAAACCATTTGCGGGAGTTTTTCGTTTCAGAGTGCGACGCTAGTTTCTGAACCCAGCAGGTTCAACAACCAACACCTCGCTCAAAAAATGAGCCCTCTACTCAGCCTTTGGAGCAGCGGCGGATCCTGCAGGAACCGATATGCTTGCTCTATTCAATTCCTTATTAAGTTCGGCTTCTTTGCGTTTTTTCACAGCAGAAACTTCCATTGGAGAAAGTGCTTCAACTTTGAATTCTACGCGACGGTCAGCGGCGAGCTGAGCTTCTTTCGAAAGACCAGCGATCATCTTCGGCCGTGTTTTGCCGTAGCCGATAACCTTCAAGCGGTTCATGTCGACACCGCGAGAAGCAAGGTATTCACGTACGCTAGCAGCTCGCTCCTGGGAGAGTTTCATGTTGTACGGGTGCGAACCCAAGCGGTTGGTGTGCCCTTCTACCGTGATTGACTTAAAGTGATCTACGTTTTGCTTGATCACTGCAGCCACTTCATCGAGCAGGCGTTTGCCAGAATCGGTGAGTACTGCGCTGTTGTGGTGGAACTTAATTTCTTCAGTCACGCGAATCTGTTTAGGTTCCCAGAAAACGCGAGGCTGTGGTTTTTGTACCGCCGATACTATTACTGGTTTTACTGGAGCTGGAGCTTCTGGCGGTGTTGCCAAAAACTGAACACCAATAATACCGCGATAGTCTACGCTACCAACACCGTTGATCGCACCGATGGCGAGACCGCCGGCCAACGCGATTTCATTGCGTGGTTGGTAACGAACGCCTGTGTAAAATTCGCCGGGGTTTTGCTTGCCGTTGCGAGGCAATACCAGAGTACCTTTGCCTTCAGCGTTTAACGCCCAAAGACGAGTGAGCGAAAGGTTCGCTCCCAAGCCGGCCGACAGACGGTTTCCGTAATTGATGTCGCGAAAACGGCCATCCGACGTGTAGCGATATCCGAGGTTTGCAGCCACTTTGAGTTTGCCCCATGCGCGTTCTGCTACTACTTTAGCGCCAGCACCGACAGTTCCGTCCGACAAATAAAGATCTGCATTACCAGTAGGAATATAGAGTTCGGGAACCAAAGCGAAAGTTACGGTTGCTTTGCGGTCGTTTAATCGAAGTTTACCCATCAAGCGGCTGTCGCCCAAAGCGAATTCTTGAGCTTCGCCAGGTACCTTCACCATGTTCACGGGAATGTCCAATCCGAGAAAGAACACGTCGTTGAAGTGATAACCACCCGTAATATTGAGAGTGCTCATCGAAGTAAGTAGATCACCAAGACGTTCTTTTCGATCGTCCGTGAGTTCCACGATCGGGCGATTTACGTAGTTGTAAGTCGCGCCAAGGAACATCGATTTTGCTTTAGTGTCCGCCGCCGAGTCTTCAGTCAACGTAAAGCTTCGGTTCATTGCGGGGTTGAACAATTGAACGTTCACGTCCGCAAGGGCCGCGCTAGAGATCGACGCGATTCCAGTTACTGTCAGGGCCACTTTCTTTAGGATTTTTTGAGTTTTCATATTTTTTTCACCTTATTTACTACTACTTATTTTTGAATTCCGCGGTCTTCAGCTTCTGCACAGGTGTCTTTCAAGAAAGTCATTTCAATCTTGGCATCAAGTACTTTAGTGTCGTCGCCAACGGCGATGTTCACGTCAACATTTGCTGCACGAGTGTAATCAGTTACATCACGATACAAATAATCAAGAATGTCATTGTAAGCACTGCCAGCGATGATTTGATTCATGTCTACTGCCACCGTGACTTCGATAGGTTGGCTCGAGCGCTTGCCTGCGGTCTGGCGAGCAATGCTGTCGACCATCATTTGCGAATAAGCACGATTCTGGGTTTCAGGGAAAGCTGGGTTGTTGAACGCGGTCGCCCAGTACCACTGTGAAACCGCGTCGTAGCGGTAACCCGACATGATCATGTCTTTAGGGTTATGGCCGAGAAGAGCGAAAAATTCTGTTTCGTCGTGGCCGTCACCTTTTTTCCCGTCGCCCCGAGTTTTAATAGTGCGAATGTTGATGAACACTTTACTTGCACCAACGATGTATTTTCGTGGAGGCAAAGTAACTGGGATTTTGAACAATACTTGGGAGTCATGTACCAACTTTTTGCCAGGCGAGTTTTCGCCGAGAGATAGTTTGGAAATACTCATTGGAACATCATCGGAGCGCTTCTTGTTACGCTTCTTGATTTTTTTAATGATGTCTTCCGACGAAGGAGTTTCAAGAAGAGGTGTTACGAACGAAGCCATTTCGGAGGGCGACATTGGTATTGCCGACATCGCTGGCATCGGGAACACTTCACCGCGGTTACAAGCAGTTAATCCTGGATCGCCTTTTTCACCACGTACGGTGATGATCGTTGGTTCCTGAACTGCGGGAACTTCGACAATTCGAGTTTCGCCGTCTTTACCGTCTTTACCGTCGATACCGTCTTTGCCGTCTTTTCCAGTTCCGTTAGCGCCGTCTTCGCCGTTACCGTTATTGGCCAATGCGTCGTCGCCGTCTTTACCGTTGTTGGCATTTGCGTCGTCGCCGTCGTCGCCATCAGTTCCGTCTATTGGAGAGCCGTCTTGAGGAC
>DGKJ01000068.1 GCA_002387735.1 Bacteriovoracaceae bacterium UBA4573
CTCTCCTATGCTTCGGCACTGCTACTGCTACTTTTTTGTTTTTGTCGATTAGCGTTGGCCTTATCTGGGTGGGGCTCGCTCGGTATATTCGTGCCAATTTTAACAATGGGAGCGGTTGCAGGCTTTTTAGTGGGACAAATCTTACCTTCGGACAACGGAGGGATGTTAATTTTCGCAGGGGCAGCAGTGGCTGGGACAGCGTTTTTCGGAACCCCGCTTGCGATGTCGGCGCTGTTACTTGAAAGTAGTCTAGATGTGCGGGTCTGGTGGTTTGGCTCCTTGGCGATTGCGACTTCATTTTTATTCTTGAAACATTTTCGAATTCCTTCTTTCACTCAGCTAAAATTAGCGAGCCAGAATTTAGAAGTTTATAAAGGTCGCGTCATTAGTCTTCTGCGTGGGGTGTTGGTCTCGGAATTATTGACGCGGGAAGTACAAACCCTACCCATGAACGCGTCGGTACAGAACTTGCGTGAGGCGGTGCTCCAGTCGCCGGTGAATATTATTGCGGTGACTGCGAACGACGGTAAATATTTGGGATTGCTATCCCTCGAACATGTTCCGAACAGTATTCGAGCCATACTAGCGGGGGGACCTGAATCCAAAGCTGCAGAAGCACTCAATTCGATTCTTGAAATTCGAGATCTTGTTGACCTTTCAGCCCCAATAGCAAAGCCTTCTGACGAAGTGATCGTGACGCTAAAAAAATTCTCTAGGCACCCGTGTCTGGCAGTAGTGGACGAAGGTGGTTACTTATGCGGAATTCTCTTCGAATCTGCCGTTCACGCGCGGTACCGTAAACTTTTGACTAAAGCCTTTACTTGATCGACCAAAAACACTGTGTTTATATCGGCCGATCGTGAATCTATTCGAATCATTAAATCCTCAACAGAAACAGGGCGTGCTCCACACCGAGGGGCCGGTATTAGTTATCGCAGGTGCGGGCAGTGGCAAAACGAAAATGCTTACCAGTCGTATCGCCCATTTGATCGGAGAAAAAAAAGCTAAACCTCACGAGATTCTGGCCGTCACTTTCACCAATAAGGCAGCTGGGGAAATGCGAGAACGTGTCGCCAAATTACTGGGATTGATGCCAGACGCCATGAATCCCCCGCCGGTGTATTTTGGGGCACTTCCAGTGACTCAGCCACTTATCGGAACCTTTCACTCGATTTGTACCAGAATTTTACGAAACGAAATGCAATACACCCCGTTTCGTTCGCAGTTCGTTATTTACGATGACTCCGATCAAATCTCGCTCATAAAAGAGTGCATGCAGCAGTTGCAGATATCGGATAAAACCTTTTCTCCAAAAAGTTTTCAGTTTTCGATCAACTCTGCCAAATGCCAGTGTTTGGAACCGCAAGACATCGCTGCCGATGAAAATAGCCCGTACATGCGCAACTTGGTGCAGTTGTACGAACTTTACCAGAGGGAGCTGCACAAAAATAACGCAGTCGACTTCGGTGAGATCATCACTTTGACGGTGCGTATTCTACACAAAAACCCTGAGTTGCTCGAAAAATATCAACAACGCTATCGGTACCTCCACGTTGATGAGTATCAAGACACCAACCGGGCGCAGTATTTACTGGTGCGTTTGTTGGCCAGTGGACACCGCAATGTATGTGTTGTTGGCGACGAAGACCAGTCAATCTACAAATGGCGTGGCGCTGACATTCGGAATATTTTGGATTTCGAAAAAGATTACCCCGAAGCAACAATTATAAAGCTAGAACAAAATTATAGATCCACTCAAACAATAATCGAGGCTAGCTCCAAAGTTATTTCCCACAACACGTCTCGCAAACCAAAGACTCTTTGGACCGAAAACCAAAAAGGTGAAAAAATTAAGCGCTTTCAAGTGCCAGATGATCGCACAGAAGCAGAAGTAGTGGTATCGCAGCTCAAACAAGCCTGTGAAAACGACGGTTTTTCATTTAATGATGTTGCGGTTTTTTACCGCACCAATGCGCAGTCTCGAGTGCTTGAAGACATTTTGCGAAGGGAGCGGGTGCCTTATCGAGTAATTGGTGGGTTGCGATTCTACGATCGCAAAGAAATAAAAGACATCATTTCCTATTTTAGAGCGCTTATGAATCCGGCCGACACTGCCGCGATCAAGCGCATCATTAACGTTCCAGCCCGGTCCATCGGGCCCACCACAGTTGCCAAAGTGGAATCATTTGCGTTTCGAGAGGGTGTGACGCTGACCGAGGCTCTTAGAAAATCGCTGTTGGGTAATGAACTGGCGGCCGCCGCTAAACGGAAGGTTACGGAGTTCGTGGTTCTTATGGAAGAATTAAGAGAGATGCTCTCGCATCAGCCACTCACTGAGATGTATCATTTTGTACTTGATCGCTCAGGATATTTGCAGGAACTCAAAACCGAGAACACCGAAGAATCGCGTGCACGCATAGAAAACCTGCAGGAGTTCTTTTCAATGCTCACCGAGTTCGAAGAGGCTGCTTCGAAAGATGGTACTCACCCTGCTTCCACTTTGCTTCCGCTATTTCTTGAAAACATAGCACTAGTCGGTGAGCAGGAAGCCCAGCAAAGTGAAGACGCGATCTCTCTAATGACCCTTCACACGAGTAAGGGGTTGGAATATCCGCTGGTTTATATGGTTGGAGTAGAGGAGGGGTTGTTTCCATCGATTCGAAATGGTGAAGAAAACGACGAGGACATCGAAGAAGAGCGACGTCTTTGTTACGTAGGAATGACGCGAGCCAAGGAACGTTTGACCATGACTCATGCCTTGTGCCGACGAATTTACGGCAATATTTTATATCACGAACCCGCGAGATTTTTTGGCGAGATTCCAGAAGAATTGGTTGAATTTCATGACCTCACTGGGGGCGCTCGTAGGTATTCGAGCTCGAGATTTTCCGACGATATAGACGACTCAGGATTTCAGGACGATTTTGACGATCGAGCCTCAAGTTCTCGTTCGAACTCGACTGGGTTCAGTAGGCCTGCAGTCCAATATTCCACAGGGGGGGGCACTTCTGATAAACGGGTGGGCAAGCAGGTTCGTCATAAAGACTATGGATTGGGAATCGTTCTTTCGATAGAAGGGCGTGCAGAGGCCGAAAAAATTACTATCGAATTCGCAGGTCGTGTGACCCGTAAGTTTGTCACTAAATTTGCCCCAATCGAATTCGTCTGACTAAATTGCCGGAAAAAGCCCGTGCATTCGGCATGTTAAGGTGAAATATGGATCGTATTGAAGAGATTGTAAAAAAAACAGCAGATCTAGCGAGA
Organism: Bacteriovoracaceae bacterium UBA4573; assembly: GCA_002387735.1. Taxonomy (GTDB): domain Bacteria; phylum Bdellovibrionota; class UBA1018; order UBA1018; family UBA923; genus UBA923. The sequence goes on from DGKJ01000068.1 coordinate 3,265, forward strand.
CTTGAACTCACATCTGACGAAGTCGCGATGTTTTCAAAACAGCTGAGTGGAATACTTTCCTATATCGAAAAACTGAAGTCGGTTGATACCACAGGAGTTGATCCGCTTGTCACTCCCTTAGTAGATGAAAACGGAAATCTCCTGACCACTACTTATCTCAGGTCTGACGAACTCTTGCCCGAAAGTTCACGAATCGCGGCCGCTACAGTCGTGGAAACTTCGGCGGACCATATATATAACAATTTTAAAGTTCCCCAAGTGATCGCTCAAAAATAGTAGCACCGTCGAAATTGGATAAATTATGATTCTGCAGTTACATGAAAAATTAAAAACCAAAAAAATATCGGCAGTGGAACTAACGCAGCATTACTTAAAACGCGTTAAAACCGATTCGAACAATGTGTATATAACTGTCTGCGATCGTGAAGCGGTTGCCGCAGCCGAGAAGGCTGATCAGGCGTTGGCCCAAGGCAAGGCCGGGTTATTGACCGGAATACCTGTAGGAATCAAAGATATTTTCTGTACGGCAGGCGTAAAAACAACCTGTGCTTCCAAAATACTCGGAGATTACGTCCCGCCATATGACGCCACCTGCGTGGCTCGTCTGAAGCGCAACGGTGCGGTACTTCTTGGCAAGTTAAACATGGATGAGTTTGCCATGGGCGGCCCCAACGAAAATTCTTCTTTCGGTCCTGTGAAAAA
>DGKJ01000115.1 GCA_002387735.1 Bacteriovoracaceae bacterium UBA4573
GGCTTGAATTGCGCGAACCGCGCCAACGAGATTGATGTTAACGCACCTGGCCCATTCGTCGACCGAATTTGTCTCGATTGGGCCGATTGGGCCATAAACGCCAGCTGCGAAAATTAATGCGTCTAGACCGCCGAGCGTTTTAATAGAGTGTTCCACTGCCGACCTAGTGCTGCTTGTTTCGGCTACATCGCAATGAACGGGTGTCGCAGATTCTGGAATATGTTCGTTGATAAGTTTACAGGTAGCCTTGATTTCAGACTCTGAACGCGCCGCGACGCATATTTTCGCACCTTCCTTGGCGAGCCCTATCGCGACGGCCTGACCAATTCCCCGGCCCGCGCCAATGATCAAAACTCTTTTATCTTTGGAAGGTTGTTTCATGTTTGATAGAGAGACATCAAATGAGCGAACCTGTCAAAATATTAGTAACCGGGGCTGCAGGCTTTATTGGTAGTAATTTGGTCGATCGACTATTAGCCGAAGGGAACATCGTGCTGGGAGTCGACAATCTTAGTACCGGGCGGCGTGAGTTTTTGGCCGATGCCGATAAAAACTCCAATTTTCGTTTTTTTGAACGAGACCTTCTGGATGAAAAAGCCTTGCACGGAATTCTTTCTGAAGAGGTCGACACGGTCGTACACCTAGCTGCGAACGCCGATGTGCGTGACGGATTAAAACATCCACGAAAAGACCTAGAGCAAAATACTATTGTTACCTGGAATGTACTTGAAGCGATGCGACGTGTGAACGTTCGAAAAATCGCATTCTCGTCCACCGGCAGTGTTTATGGGGAAGCTCAGAAAATTCCTACTCCAGAAGACTGCCCCTTTCCGGTGCAAACATCATTGTACGGCGCATCCAAGCTTGCAGGGGAGTCTTTGATTTCTGCTTACGCTGAAGGGTACGATCTTCAGGCTTCGATATTTCGATTCGTATCTATATTAGGTGAGCGCTACACCCATGGACATGTGATTGACTTCGTGCGCAGTCTTTATCGCGACACTTCAAAGTTAAGGGTGCTTGGCGACGGATCTCAGCGTAAATCTTATTTGTACGTAGGCGACTGTGTGAACGCCATGCTTACAATCATGCGGCATAAGACCAAAAACAAAGTAGAAGTATTCAATCTCGGAACTGATGAATACGTGAACGTGAATCAGTCTATCGATGTTATTTGCGAAGAACTTAAGGTCGAACCTAAACGCATGTATACCGGTGGGGACCGCGGCTGGATTGGCGATAATCCTTTTATATTTTTAGATTGTTCGAAGCTTCGGAAAATCGGCTGGAAACCAACGCGTTCCATTCGCGATTCAGTTCGAACAACAGTTCGTTACCTTCAAAAGAACGATTGGCTAATGCAATGATTATTACTAGAACACCTCTTCGAATTAGCATCGGTGGAGGCGGAACAGACCTGCCTTCCTATTTTGAGCGTTTCGGAGGCTTCGTAATTTCCGCCGCAATTGATAAATACGTTTACGTTGCGCTCCATAAAACTTTTCAAAAAACCTACATGATTCGTTATTCGCAATTTGAAGCGGTAGACGATGTCGCTAGCATTAAACATCCGATAGTGCGGGAAGCGTTCAAATTGCACGATGTCGGACCTTTTATTGAAATGGTGAGCATGGCCGACATTCCGGCTGGAACTGGTTTGGGTTCGTCAGGGTCCTTCAATGTCGGGCTCTTACGCGGCATTTATACCATGAAACGAGAGCCCGTAACCAATTTTGGACTAGCCGACGAAGCCTGCAAACTTGAAATAGATATTCTACGTGAACCCATCGGTAAACAAGATCAGTTTATTGCAGCGTTTGGCGGAATCACCTGCTTTGAATTCGAAAAAAATGGGGGAGTAAATGTGGCTCCTTTGCGAATTTCAAACGATTCTTTGGCAGATCTTGAAGACAATCTTTTAATGTTTTTCACCGGGTATTCTCGCAGCGCAAGTAACGTGTTGTCCGATCAAAAGAAGCGCTCTGAGGTGGACGACAAAGAAATGTTGAACAATCTGCATTTCATTAAAGATTTGGGAATTACGATAAAAAAAGAACTCGAAAAGGGTAATTGTTCGGAATTTGGTCGATTGATGCATGAACATTGGCTGCATAAGAAAAAGCGGTCTTCCGGTATATCGAGTGATCAAATCAATCGATGGTACGACGTCGGCTTCGCCAACGGAGCACTAGGTGGAAAATTAATCGGTGCGGGTGGCGGAGGATTTCTTATGTTCTATGCGAAAGATCGCGTAGCACTTCGAGAAGCCATGGCAAAAGAAGGGCTTAGTGAAGTTCGGTTTCGGTTTGACCATCACGGTTCACGAGTGATGGTGGAGAACTAGTTTGAATATTGGAATAATCGGTGCCGGATTAATCGGTAACAAACGTGCGAATGCGTTGCCGTCAACCTGCAAGCTTACTGCGGTCGCAGACTTATCAAATGACCGCGCTCACAAATTGGCCACCGCTTTCGGTGCTCGCGCAGAGTCGAGTTGGGCCAAGCTCGTTTCTGCGAGCGACGTTGATTGCGTTATAGTCGCGACCACCAACGATGTAATTCCTGATTGTGCTAAAGCCGCACTTAAGGCAGGCAAGCACGTTTTGATCGAAAAACCGGGCGGGCGGTTTCCCGATGAGGTACGTTCAATCGCCGATGTAGCGGCATGCTCACGCGGAATTCTGCGCGTAGGGTTCAATCACCGTTTTCACCCGGGTCTTCAGGGTGCAAAAAAATTGTTGGATTCTGGTGTAGACGGCCCATTAATGTACATTCGCGCTCGGTACGGCCACGGGGCTCGAGTCGGTTACGAAAAAGAGTGGCGAGGGAACCCGAAATTGGGTGGCGGCGGCGAACTTCTCGACCAGGGAGTGCATTTAATTGATTTGTGCAGGTGGGTTGGTGGTAGTTTTGAATTGCAGTATGGCCACGCCCAAACATTTTTTTGGGATATGCCCGTAGAAGATAATGGATTCCTAATTTTACGCTCACCCGATCGCAAACGTTCTGCATTTTTACATGCGAGCTGTACAGAGTGGAAAAATCTTTTTGATTTCGAAATTTTCGCTAAAAACGCCAAAATTCAGATTTTCGGCCTTGGCGGCAGTTACGGCACTGAAGAACTCCGTTACTACAAAATGAAGCCAGAAATGGGGCCGCCGGATATTACAGTGACTCCCTTTCCTGGTGCCGATGAATCTTGGAAGCTTGAGTTTCAAGCGTTTCTATCTGAAGTTGACGGACGAAAAACAGACATCGGCCGAATCGAAGACGCTGTACGGGCCATTGAGATTGTTTTCGATGTATATCGTTCAAGCGGTTACGATATGGAACGCGCGATATGCAATGCGTAATTCTAGCCGGCGGCCTGGGTACCCGCATGCGCGGCGTTACGCGCGATGAAATTCCAAAAGCATTAATACCAGTTGCGTCAAGTCTTGGTACAGAGCCCTTTGCGTTCTATCAGCTTAAGTGGCTCGCCTCCTGTGGAGTAACAAACGTTGTCTATTCGATTGGGTTTTTGGGTGAACAGATTCGAGCCGTTGTCGGCAACGGGTCTCGCTGGGGCCTTACAATAAAGTACGTCGACGAAGGTAAAGAGTTACGAGGCACAGGCGGCGCCCTTCGAAAAGCCTTTGACGAAAAAGTTCTCGATGAGCGATTTTTTGTGGTTTATGGGGATTCATTTTTACCGATCGAGTTACTACCCATCTGGTCAGCGTTTGCTCCAATGGCGGCACCCGCCCTGATGACGGTTTTAAAAAATCGGAACCAATGGGATTCAAGCAACGTTATTTTTGAAAACAACAACCTGCGCTTATATAAAAAAAATGCCACACCGGAAGAAAAAAGTCTGATGCATTACATCGACTACGGACTCTCCTTAATCCGACGTAAAACGATCGCCACAAACATAGAGGCCGATAGAAAAACGGACTTGGCAGCCGTTTACGAGAAGCTTAGTGTAGAGGGGCGCTTGCTTGGCTACGAAGTGCAGGAGCGGTTTTACGAAATCGGCTCCGAACAAGGGCTTAGAGATTTTGAACATTGGCTTAAAAAACAGGAGAACATTCAATGGCTTTCCCGCTTAAATTAGCAATCTACGCAGACGGCGCGAATCGCGACGCAATGATCAAACGCTATCGTGAAGGCTTGGTGAAGGGGTTTACCACGAATCCAACGCTTATGGCCAAGGCCGGTGTGCGTGATTATAAGGAATTTGCTCTTTCGGTTTTGTCTGAAATAAAACAAATGCCCATTTCGTTCGAAGTATTTTCTGATGAATTTGGCGAAATGGAGCGCGAAGCGCTAGAAATTAAATCTTGGGCCTCAAACGTGAATGTTAAAATACCAATCACGAATACGAAATCGCAGTCCTCGATTCCATTAATCAAATCGTTACTGGATAAGGGCACGAAATTAAATGTCACGGCGATCTTTACCGACAAACAAGTTGATGAGCTTGCAGCGGTTGTTCGACCTCAGGACGATGTAATCGTTTCGATTTTTGCCGGAAGAATTGCCGATACGGGCGTAGACCCAGAACCAACTATGCGTCGAGCGGTAGAAGTGTTTCGAGGAAAAACAGGCAGCAAAATTTTATGGGCCAGTCCACGCGAAGTGCTTAACGCGTATCAAGCAGAACGTTGTGGCTGTCACATTATCACGATGACGGATGATCAAATCAGCAAGTTCTCACTGCATGGAAAATCACTCGCAGAGTATTCGCTAGATACAGTTAAAATGTTCTATGCCGATGCTACTAAAGCTGGTTTTAAGCTGTAGTTCGAAAAAAACCATCAACGTAATTTGTTAATTAAATAGACGATACCTGAAAGCACAACGCTTAAAATTATCGACGTTGCGAGCGGGAAATAGAATTTTACGTTTTCCCGCTCGATAGCGATGTCGCCTGGCAATTTACCAAACGGCACAATCTTGCCGCCAAAATGCCAGATTAAGCCCGCCGCCACGAGCAACAACCCGATTAATATAAGTGTTTTAGGACCCATTATTTTTCTAAATAATTTTTATACTGATAACGAGTAGCCACCCACACGAACGCCACGCCCATAACTGAAACTAGGATCGCGAAGAAAAAGAAAAAGGTGGGACCCTGGAATACGTTTATTTTCGAAATAAAAGCAGTCAGCATGTTGCCGAAAAATACGGTCAAATACCAAAAACTCATGATCGTGCTCTTCATGCTTCGCGGAGCTTGAGTGTAGGCTAGTTCAAGTCCAGGAATCGAGATCATGATTTCTGAAATAGTTAACAATAGATACGGGATAAATTGCCAGGCCACTGAAACTTTATGGCCCGCTTCGAGTGGAATTTCCAGCAAGCCTACGACCGCAAATGAGGTTCCCGCAATAAACATTCCTGCGCTCATTTTTCGTAGCGGAGTAAGTTTGATACCTAACTTTTCCACCAGTGGATAAATTCCATAAGCAAAAATAGGAATTAATACCATTACCATGATCGGATTGAGAGCCGATATTTGGGAAGCTTCTAACGGCATACCCCAGAACGTGCGTTCCATTTTGTCGGCCTGCAACACCCAGCTCGAACTGTGCTGATCGAACAATGCCCAGAAGCCTGAGATAAGCAGAAATACTTTAATAACTTTAAACGCGGCTTTTACCGCTTCGACGTTTTCGGAGCTAAATTTATTTTTAGCAACATCTAAGAAAGAATCTCCCTTACTTTTTCCTAGATGTTTTAGAGCATAAGCAAAAATCGGAATAAAACCGGTATTACCAGTTTCCCGAGTCGGAGGCACGTGAACATATTTGTCGCGACCCATCCAAAAGACAAATGTCGCAGCTGCCATCAGAATTCCTGGAATTCCAAATGCCCAACCGGCCCCATAACGGGGCAAAATCCAAGGGATCATGATTGTTGAAAAAGTAGAGCCGAAATTTACCGAGAAATAGAAAATGTCATAAACTCTTTGAATAAGGTGTTTGTTTTTTTCAGTAAATTGATCGCCCACGTGTGCTGCTACACAGGATTTGATTCCTCCTGCGCCGAGCGAAATAAAAAACAGACCCCAAAACATACCGGCTTTATTTTCCCAAATTGCTAAGATTCCGTGACCAACACAGTAAAAAAGCGAAAGGTACAAAATGGTTTTATATTTGCCGAGAAATCGATCCGAGAGGTACGCACCAGCAACGGGTAATAAGTAACAAGCGCTCACGAAAAGGTGAAACACACCCAGCGAATCAGCCTTCGACATGAGAAGGTATTGCACCATGAAGATAACCAGAATGCTCCGCATTCCGTAATAGCTGAAGCGCTCACAGGCTTCTTGGCCAATGATATACCGAATCTGTGGTGGAAAACCGACTTTGCTTGACATGTAATGTCCCCCTTAGAGGCGAATAGCTCAAGAACTAGGGATTGCCAATCAGGGATTCTACTTGCCAGGCGCTTCGAAAGAAGTTCCGTCGATCAAATGCAGGCCAGCGGTGTCGATTCGAGGGGCATTGTCGGCGAAAACAGACAGTTGATGGACTAGCTCTCTCAGTAATACCGGATGCCCGTGGTAGTGCACCTCGGTCAGGTCGAGGTGCACGAGCTCTTGAAAGCTTTTCGCGAATTCGCGTGCGGCCGACATTTGATAGGCCTGACGTTTGCGTAGAAAGTCCCTCGCCTGAACCACTCGATCCATTAAATCTGGCCGATCGTCGCCATTTTTTTTCAAATAATCCTTAATGGCGAGTAAATCGGCCCGGGTAATTGAGAGCGAATACCAATAGAACTCAAGTGCTCGAAACAGCAATGCAGTCACATAACGTTGTCCATCGAGCGAATGTACCGTGTCGGTGGAAAAAAAAGACTGGGCCTGTAGGCGCTGCATGTTGGATTGAAAAAAGAATGCGCCCGCTTCCTCCAGGGAGTGTTCGTCGTAGTAGGTCTTTATTTGTTGGCTAACTTTAGCATGAAAGGCATGCGTGCCTCGAACCTCGAGCCGAGGAACGAAAGCGCTGCCTTCGTGTAAAGATGGCAGCAGCGATGAAGCTAAATCAGGAAAGTAATTCAATTTGGCGGCCTTTCGTTGGTTTTGAAGCCAATGGAATAGTTCGTGTAGGGTGACGTACCAGATACGGTTCCACTGCAAAAATTCGGGTGAATTATAGGAAATGATAATATCGTCCTGATTCACATCGGCAAGTACGTGAGCGTTCATACTCCCCTTAAAGTCCAGAGGACTGATTCTCGTTACAGTATTTCCGCTGCGAGAGTGTTGGCTTAAAAAAGTTGAAAAAGGCACCAACCAATGGCCGAGCAAATCTGAAGTCGCAACTTCTAGGGTTATTTGGTTATCTCGGGTGCTATGGAAATTAAGGTTCGTTGTTATAGAGATTTGTTCCAGGCTTTTTGCGAATGCCTTCAGGGCTTCAGGCCTGTGAGTTTCCGGTAGTTCGCGTATCGATTTGAACTGGGATATTAAGTTTGCCGTAAGTTTAGCGTCGTGACTGTGAGTGGGTAGCAGCTGCTGACCTAAAGCAGCTTCGGTGCTGACCGTCATGGTGAGGTTTGCGCCGTCGAGTGCAATAAAAACAGGGGATGCCCCCCGAGCGACGGGTATGGGCAGTAACAAAGTGTCTTCCGGTCGCGGCTTTTTTAGTAAATTTCGTACGTTTTCAGGCAGGTGCCGGCTTTCGGCGGCCAGCACGACGTCGCAACTTGGGTCTGCTCCGTGGGCGGCTGCTAGCGGAAATAAAACTGCTATGAACCAAAAAAGCATAGCCCCCTATATAATGACCGACTAATAATATCAACAAATCAGTGAGCAGCTTTTGGAAAATTAAATGATAACATGATGTTATGAACGCTGGCCTACTTAAAAGACTCTTCTCTTACCTACAATCCATTCACTATGTTTGGGGTCCGCTTACCCCGGACCGTCTGATAGAGGCGCGACGCAACCCTGCTCATTTTGCGATTAGGGCCCAGCTTTTGGGTTTAGGCCTAGGCATCGCGCAAACAAGCGTGGAAGAAATTTTTCCGAATGAGCTTTATGCGGAACTTCAGAATGCCGGCTTTTTATTTAGCAAGGAAGCCAACGGAGAATCGCTTGTATTCAGTCGCTACGCGGTAAGCGGTTTTTCGGATTTGTTCGTTTTGCATGATCATTGGCCGCCTAAAGTTGGTCTTGAGACGAGTTTCGTGCACGTAGGTCACGAATCGACCACTCTCGCCCGAATCATTCAGTCGGAGTTGGAGGCGTTTATTTCAAAGTCCGTTCTCGACTTAGGATGTAGCAGCGGAATTCTTTCGTTAGAAGTCGCGGGAGTGGCGAAGAGAGTGTGTGGTATTGATCTTTGCGAGCCGGCGACTCGATTAGCTACCACGACCGCCTCTGCTTATGGATTTTTAAATACTGAATTCATCGCAGAGTCAGTGTTAGATCCTAATTTACTGGAACATGTTCGCAGAGCCTACTGGGACCGAGTGATTTTTAATCCTCCGATGGTAGTGCCCGCCGAAGTCCCCTACCCTCATCGCGATGGTGGAAAATACGGCATCGAGATACCATTAAAATTTTTTGATTTTGCATTGGCGGCACTTAAACTCGGCGGTGAATTATTCTGCCTGTGCACCTATCCGACCGTAAAAGGTAAACTGCTATTGTTTTCTGAAC
>DGKJ01000019.1 GCA_002387735.1 Bacteriovoracaceae bacterium UBA4573
CCCACAGTGCGCTTATCGACCGCATTGTGGCAACGGTCAATAATGAGGTAATTCTTCAGTCCGATTTCGATAAATTCCAAAGAACCTTCAAGCTTCGTCGAGAGATTGATCCGATTTTGGGATTCGACAAATCTATGGGCGACTCTCCTTCTCGGGCTAAAATTCAAGAATTTCTTATTCAGGAACGATTAATCACTCAAACTTTTCGCGCCACAGAGGCCGACATCGACCAGGAAATTCAAGCCGTAATGAGGAATGCAAATGTTTCCCGGCGCGAAGAGTTAGATCAATTTTTGAGGCGTGAAGGATTTTCTCCGAAGGAATACGAAGAACTAATTGCGGTAGCCGTATCAAAGCGCGCCTTAATTGACCGGGAAATTCGTAGCCGCGTAAATATAAGTGACGACGATGTTCGTAATGATTTCTACAATAAGGCCCTCAAAAATTCCTCAATTCCGCTTGAATATAAAATTCAACTTATCATCGTAGACGTGGCACAACATGATTCGCCGCAAGTTGCGCAAAATATAGCAGAACGTGCACTTCGTGCCATTAACCAGGGTGAGGCATTCGAAGACGTCATTAGATATAGCGACGATCCATCGAAAGAGAATTTAGGAATTATCGATGACTACCTTTCATCCGATCAGCTTGTAGAACCAATTCGTTCGGCGGTGAAGGGGTTACAGATTGGTAGCCATAGTAAGGTTCTAAAAAATGACCGCAGCTACATTATAGTAAAGTTGTTGGATGCCCGCTCTATGGAGTCAAAACAGTTCGTTGAAGCAAAAGAGAGAATTCGCCAGGAACTCGCGGAAGTCGAGTATGAAAAACAGCTATATCTCTGGGCGGACCGAGCACGAAATGACGCTTACGTTAAGGTGAATGAATAATCCACTAAGCCCCTATTTTGCAATTACGACTGGCGACCACTTTGGAATCGGTCCAGAGGTTATCGCAAAAGGGTTGTCACGTCTTGGAAAGGATTTTTCGTTAGATTCTTTTCTAATTTTTGGTGACCCCAAACTTTATCTCCCTTTTCGAAAACTTCTTCCGCGCAATTGGTCTGTTATTTCTGAACCCGAATTTATCAAAAGAACCTGGAGAGGGCCCAAAAGAGGCGCGCTCAATTTTGTGGTGCCTACACTGCGTCGCTCAGTAAAGGCTGGTTCGAAAGATAAGGCCAACTATTTTTGTGGTCGCTATATTGAACTTGCAGTTGGTGGAGCGCTAGCAGGCAAAGTCGCCGGAATTATTACGGGGCCTATCGAAAAAAACGCCCTGAGAGACGGTGGCTTCCCTTACGATGGTCATACGGAGATGTTGAAATCCCTGTGTAAGGCTAAATCGGTTACAATGATGATGGCCGGTCCACGCCTGCGAACTACACTGGTTACCGGTCATTTAGCCATTCGGGACGTTCCGAAAGCTGTTACACGCAATGCGATTCGAATTTGCTTAGATAACACGATAAACGCCCTACGTTATGACTTTGGAATTAAAAGTCCGCGTATTGCTGTAATGGGTTTAAACCCCCACTGCGGAGACGGGGGTCTCTTTGGAAACGAAGAGGATCGCATTATTATTCCCGCAATTCGAGCATCAGAACGTCTTAATACCCACGCTAAAATAAGTGGACCATTCTCCGCGGACGGCTTTTTTTCGCACTGGGAAAAGCGCCATAGGCGGAATTTCGACGCTGTTGTATGCATGTATCACGATCAAGGGTTGATTCCCGCAAAGTTTCACGATTTTGAGTCAACGGTGAATGTGACACTGGGACTCCCTATTATTAGAACCTCGGTGGATCACGGCGTCGGATACGACATAGTCGGTAAAAACCGGGCAGACTCGTCGAGCTTTTGTGCTGCGGTCCAGCTCGCCGTTAGAATTGGCAAGAATAGACGTCGCATGTTACAGGGTTGAAAGTATGTATAAACAAAAAATTTTTCGAGAATATGACGTTCGCGGCGTATACGGCACCGATTATGACGATTCGTTTGCTGAACTTTTATCTAAAGCCTATGTTCGCTTTCTACGAACAAAACAAAAAGACTCTTCCCAGCCGCTCGTTGTTGCAGTTGGACGCGATGTTCGGCCATCTGGCAATGCGCTTTCCAAACGCTTTATCGAAGGATTGAATTCGTCTGGAGTTGACGTAATTGATTTGGGCGTGGTTCCTACCCCTTTAGTTTACTTTTCAACTCATCACCTTAAAATCGACGGTGCAGTTTGCATTACGGGAAGTCATAATCCCGCTGAGTACAACGGGTTTAAAATTTGTGTTTACCAAAGTACTTTGCACGGCGCTCAAATTCAGACTCTGCTCGAACTCTGTCGCGAAGTCGAAAAGAACCCTGGTACGACTGCAAAACGTGGGAACATTTCGACAGTTGATATTGTCGAACCTTACCTAAAAGATGTCGCCGGCCGAATTAAATTAGAACGACCCGTGTCTGTCGTAATCGACGGCGGTAACGGTACGGCTGGGGTCGTCGCTCCAAAACTGCTTAGACTCATTGGGTGTAACGTAACTGAAATTTTTTGTGAGTTGGACGGAACGTTTCCCAATCACCACCCTGACCCCACAGTAGTTGAAAATTTAGCAGATTTACAGAAGTCAGTATTAAGTACCAAAGCTGAGTTGGGTATTGCCTTCGACGGAGACTCAGACAGAATCGGTGCAGTAGATGAAAAAACGAATCCTATTTTCGGCGACGAACTCATGGTGCTTTACTCGCGAGAAATTCTAAAACGTAAACCTGGGGCTACAATTATTTCGGAAGTTAAAAGCAGTCGTCGCTTATATGCCGATATCGCAAAAAACGGTGGCAACCCTATCATGTGGAAAACCGGTCATTCTCTCATCAAATCTAAGATGAAAGAAGAAAAAGCGGAATTAGCTGGTGAGATGAGTGGGCACATGTTTTTTTCGGATCGTTATTATGGCTACGACGACGCAGTTTACGCAGCCGCACGGCTAGTAGAAATTGTTTCACGAACAACAAGTTCCGTTTCTTCTTTGTTGTCCGATCTTCCAACGGCAGTAAGCACGCCTGAAATACGCGTAGATTGTCCCGATGAAATAAAGTTCGACGTAGTAAATAGCGTTAAGAATTATTTAGCTAAGCAGTACTCAGTGGTGGATATTGC
>DGKJ01000075.1:0-4922 GCA_002387735.1 Bacteriovoracaceae bacterium UBA4573
GAGTTTCACGATTGAGCAGGTCTCCAAAGAGGGACCTCAACAGTCGATCTTAGGATTGGCCTACGGTGTGATTCGTGCATTTGTCAGCCGCCAATATGGGCAAGACGAAAACTTTGCAGTGAAAACTAAAAATTCGGTCATGGGAGTGCGAGGCACAGAGTTCATCGCCGAAACGAGTGCAATCACCGAAGAAACAGAAGTTCATACACTCTCGGGGGAAGTGCGTTTTGCCAACGGCACGACCGATCTAAAAGATTTACGGACCGCCATGGCGGTGCCCGCTGGACACGCCAGTCGCTTGGCACGAGGGAGCGCAAGCCCGAGTGCGGCACGCAAGTTTGACCGAGCCAAATTTCAAAAAATGCTTAAAACTCGTATGCCAGCTTTTGAACGGCGAGTACGGGCGTTTAATCCAGGGTTGGGCGCCCACGGGCGTTTTCAAAGCCTCAAAAAAGGTACCCGCATTGAACGAGTTCAGAATCCGAATGCTGGAATTTCAAAAGGGAATGTGCGGGCCACGATGGAGCGCAAGCTCCAGAAGCGACTTGAAAAAAACCGAGATCAAGCAGCTCGCAAACGGGAACTCCGAAATCAACGACGCGAACAAATGTCTAAACGAGACAAAAATCGCAGAATGGGACCCAAACCCGGCGTGCCAGGAATGCTCCCTCCGCCTCCGCCTCCGCCCCCACCACCGGCTGGCGGCGGCGTGAGTTATTAATAAGTTCCCGGACTTCGTCCTGCGTAGAGACCACCGATTCTTTTACAGGCGGTGGGGCCCGTGCATTGAATCACGCTTAAGATACGAGTTCGGCTATCGCACAAGAGCGCTTCTTTGCGGGTAGGTGTTTGGAACGGACAAAAACTCGCTGACAATGGTCGAGCATTTCCGGCAGCGAACGATAGCGCGTAAGTCTGAACGTCCGATGAGATAAGTTCGATTTGGTTAAATTGTGGAGCCGAGCCATTTTTGGGTGTTGTGCTCGTTTCGACAAACAAAAGATTTGATTGCTTACTTTCACTTGTGGCTGCGCTTGTAGCGACAATGGCTAAGACAAAAAAAACAAAAAGTGGCCAGCGTTGGGGTGACATCCGTGTCGCCCTCCTTTGCGATCATTATGGCTGGGAAGAAAAAAAAAGAAAAGACCGGTGAACCGGATTTCAAAAGGCAAAAAATGCTTCTATTTGAACCGAAAAGAGGCTCGCGCTACTTCAGTACCAGCCGCGCTCTAGCTTTTCGGTGTCGAGGTCGGCTGGGAGTGCCGTTCCACGCCACACCATTTTCGAATAGCCGTCGACCATTCGTTGTTTTTTACTTTCAATTTCCAGGTGAATCAACCCGTTGAAGCCTTGTTGAACTGCTACCAACTGAAGTTTAGTCAGCACATCTTCGCGATCAACGCCATTGTCTACGGTAACGGGCTGGCGTGCTTTGCGCAGCACCGGCGGCGCACCACGGTAGGCTTTTGGAAAATAGTGAGTATTGTGAGCCGCCTCAAGGGCCTGGTCGTAGCGCTCGTAAATGGGCTCTAGCGTCTCGTCAAAACAACGAGGGCAAACCCATTTGCATTCGGTTTCTTTGGGGCGATCAGTAGAGCTCCAGTACTGTACTCGTTCAGGCGTGGGGCGAATCACGCAACTCGCACAGACCGATTCTTCGCAAAGCTCGCACTTGTCGGTGCGGGGTTTGGCTAAATGACAATGAATACAAACCATATTGGCATGTTTGGTCATTATTTATTTCCTTGGGAGCGTGTGGGTATTTCACCGGAAACGGTTACGCTGCCAATTAGTTCATCGGAGTAGTATTGAACCTTACCTTTGGATGATCCATTTGCCGCAGATACAATTGCTGCGCGATGAATTTGCTCGGCGCGAGGGGGAAGTTTTTTTGAAATACGAGCCTTCTCTTCTTCTTCTTTTCTGGCTGCTTCGTCTCCCATGCGTTGGTCGCGAATGCGTCGAGCCTGCAGAAGGGTACCGGCAATCCGAATTTGAGCGATCCCGACCTCTTCGGCGATAGCTGCGGCGCGGTCGGTTTCGCCGTAGGTGCCACGCAATATGTTTTCGGCAACAATTTCGTCAATACCTGTTGCTTCGACCGAGTCGATGAATTCGCCCAGCCCATAGGGAATACCTCGTCGATGCCGAATCTCATAAATTAGAAATGCCATAGCATCAGCCAGGTCTGAATTCTTCTTGCGCCAATGGTCCATGAGCGAGAGAAGAGTCGTTCGGGTGATTTTCATTTCGCGCATGCGGTCACCGTTGTCGCCGATCGACTCTTGCATCGCACTTAAAAAATTTCTTTTCTTTCTTTCAAATAGCTCGACATTTCGGCGCAGTGCTCGGCCTTTCGCGGTGGCTTGAAAAAAATCGAGGGGCGCGTCGCCAGCCTCAAGAACGAGTTGAATCGGCAAGGCCTCGGAGTGAACGATCTTGAGATAAGGTAAAGTAAGATCGTTGGCGCGGTTTTCTTTTTCAAGATGGCTCGTAAGTTCAATCTGCCGAGCTCTTCCATTTTCGACGATCTGTAAATATGCACTCTGCGCATCAGCACGAAGCAAACGGGCCAAGGGTTCACTGTACGCGACCAAGATCTCTCGACAATTGATAGTGGCGCCATAGGCAGCCAGGCAAAGTGGTGCGGTGAGCGCCCAGAGAACAAACAGGGCGCCAACAGGCCCGAATGAAGGAGTTTTAAATATCGATTTCACGCGGTGCGTTGTATATAATTTCCGACGAATTAGGGCAACTAAAATGTGCGCGAATTCGTTGATTATATGAGGTTTTTCCCTGTTTAGCCTCTAACGCCTCGGGATTACGTGGTTTTTTTGGTTTTATATATTGATTAAATTAGTCAACTAATGAGACAATGGCTAATAGACGAGTCTTAGGGGGACGTTTCGTGGGGATCTTTGCCCGCAGTCTATTGTTATTTGGTCTTGTGATCGTGGGGGCTTCTGCCGGTGCGATGAATTCATTCGCCGCAAGTGGTGCCTGCGACTTATGGGGCTATCTACGTAAAGCGGCGGTGGTGAAACGACCTCAGGTGCAAGGATCGGTACCCAAAATTAAATCGATCGATTTGCCCCCATGGCTCGCCGATGATTACCAAGTTCTAATTCTAAAAGACAAAAATTTCCCCGAAATTTCGGAACCCGTCTTGGTTGAGAGTGTTTTAATTAATGACTCAAGTGGCGTGATCGTGAAATTTGCTAGTGGAGAGGAACGTTATTTTCCAGCACTCTCGCGCGACGGTATTGGAGACTCCGCGACGTTGCCCCATCTTGACATGGACCAAAAAGAACTGGGTCACGCCCCGCCCTATGAACTTATACCTGTTGGAGAATACGTAAGTCGTAGCAGTGCCGATCCCAGAATGTTGCATCGAATTCAAAAGGAACTCGATCACTTCGAAAAAGTTGATGCACCGTTTAAAGGCGAGTTCGAGTACCGTTTGCAACGAGGTGCAAGACGCCTTGCGAGCGACCCCGAACGGGCCCAGCTACTGGTAGAAGAAGTGTCGGGCGATCTTAGATTGCAGCGAACGATCGACGAACTAAACGCGCGCCTGGTGGATCCGAGCGAGCGAGCGATCACTGAAGGGCCGCTCAGTTTAATTGAAATCGAAGAAGCGCGAAGATTTCTAAAGAAGCGGGCAAAACTCAAAGATGATCTAATAGACGCGTTGCTCGACAGCGGAGTCGTGGGCCGACCGGGTAGCTACGAAACAATCGATGTAGCGGCCGCGAGAATCTATGGTTCGGGGGAAAAGATCGCGAAAGGTCGCCCGGTCATTGTGATTCCACGAAAGGGGAAGAGTTACAGTAGTAACCTGGAAGTTATAGAGAGCGTAACGATTGCAACCAATCCGGTTTCTGGAAAAAAAGTAGTAAAAGATATCAAGAAGGTTAGAGACACCGAAGTCGTGCGATCTCGAGACCTAGACGAAGTAGTTTTGGTCGATGCGCAAGAATATTTCGCCAACCCGCGTCTACGACTGCCTAAAGAAAGCAAGTTACGAGCAGACTACGACGGAATACTTGCCCGACAGGCGATAGAAAAGGTTAAGGCAGCAGCAAAAATTGCCGAAAGAGCAGGCGGGAAGAAACCCGCGAAAGCAGTGTATTCCGACACTCATCAGGAATTAGTAGTAGTTCGCTTAAAAAATGGCGAAGTCTTCGTTGCTAGAAACGGGCGTCGTGCAATTGCTGACCAAAAGTGGACTTTTGAAGTCGAAGGTAATCTTCAACAACTCGACGAAGCCACGGGCTACAAAAAAGGATATGTAATTTACGATTCTGCAGAAGTTGCGGAAGTAATACCGGTTCGAAAATTACGCCCCATAGACGCTTGGACTGACCCTAAAAATAAGGACCTGGTAGATGCATTTGAGAAATTTGATGCACTTCCGAATCGAATCCGACGGGCGAGATTACGTAGAGCCCAAATTCTAGAAGACAAATTAGATGCAGCTAAGGAAGCAGCAAAAAAACGCGGCGAAACTTTCACAATTGAAGAACAAGCCAAGATTGAAATGCAAATAGCCAGGGACTTTGAAGTTATCCGGAAAATTGAAGAAGAGATCCTAAAAAATCCGAAAAGCAAAAGAGCGAAGGCTATTGATGCCGCACACAGAGCCGGCGAAGTTTCGGACCCGCCTAAAGCGCTTACAAAAAAGCAGCTAAAAGAAAAAGACAAAATCTTAATTGAAGGCGGGCTTACGGCAGCCGAACGAAGAGCGTTGATGGACCTAGGTATTACAGGAGACGAGCTACAAAGTGCATTCGCGCCCTACGTTTACATTAACGGCGTACAGTATGCCAAACGATATAAAGACGTCATCGTGGTGCGAACGGACGGCACGATCCAGTTAGTAAACGAGTTGGGTTATGTTCAGGGCGACCTATTTTCACTCA
>DGKJ01000075.1:5118-9122 GCA_002387735.1 Bacteriovoracaceae bacterium UBA4573
ACCTATTTTCACTCAACTTATTTGAAATTAATCCGCGGCCGATGGACGAAGTAATTGTTTATGGAAAAGGTTTTACCGTTAAGGCGGGAGAATTTTCGATTGTCGGAATTGACGACCCAATTGTTTTTACAGACCCGAGGTTTGCGAGAGTGCGAACGTTGCTCGAAGAACGGACCAGTATATTCGGATGGGCTAAAAGTTTAAATCAAGAAATTGTTCCGCCCAAGTCACTGACATCCGAACCTGTGGCATTTTTTCCAAATGCTCAGGGCCTGCAGTGGGATTCTGCGTTTGGTTATGAAATTGTAAATGGCGAACTCATGGCCTTTACGGATGTTCAACGCTCCCCACATTTGACGCGTTCATTGGGTCCCGCGGAAAATTGGTCGATTGTTCCCTATAGTCAGTTAAAAAGGAAAAAAGAGTTGTTGGCGAAAAATCCTCGCCCATACGCCGGGGATATAGAGCGTTGGGTAGAGTACTTGGAACCTAAGTCAAAAGAATTGAATCAGCAGATCGCAGGCGAAAATGAAATTAAAAGCCGATATTACCAACGCAAAGACAAGATCGCTAGAGAGCAAAAGCAGGCTGATCTCGAACGAGAAGTGAAAATCGCTGAACAAAAAGCGAAAGAGTATAAGGCAGTGTACGAACGAGTGCGCCGAAAATTCGACGCCGATGAAGTTTTGAGAGCTGCAAAAAAACTAGGAATAAAAGCGAATAAGGTAAAAGACACGTCTGACTGGGTAGTGGTCGTAGATCTAAATCGAGGTGATGTTCAGGTCTTCAATGGTCTTTATCACTTTAAAAAATCCGATTTCTTTACTGTTCGAGAACGAGTGGTTAACGGCGTAAACGCTATCGTAGAGTCCAACAATCTTGTGGTATTTAGCCCAGAGGAATATTTTTCGAAAAGCGGGATGGGATTTGATTTCTATAAACTCGGCCAATATCTATCTAAGGGCGGAATTAAAACCCGTGATGCCTTGGCTCTGGCGGGTGACGAACTGGTTCGTCGTTCTTTTGGCAAAAGTGACATGAACCTTGCTTCGGTGCCAGAAAGCCTTTATGCGCAAATTGAGATTGACGGTAAAATGACCCAAGTTCGATTTACTCAGTACAACCCCGCATCTCGAGCTTTTATCGGCGAAAAATTGACACTCAATCCAGATGGGACAGTTACTCAAAGTGCGATGCGTTCTTTTTACATTGATAACTACGCAGGTGAAATTGCCTTTTTACGGCCAGAAGAGGCTATTCCCTATGTTCAAGGTCTGGAAAAAGTCGAAGCGCCAAACGTTAAACCCCTCGAAGAGGCGACATCGATCGGACCCCCTCCCAAGATTGACGAGGACCATGCGCAGAAAGTGGTGCGGCAAAATCGTGGTATGGCAGTGCGAGAGGGTGTGAAGGAGTCCATCGGGCACGAAGTAGCAGGCGAGGCCCAAGTTCAGGCTGTTGGAAAAAGTGCGGAAGTCATCAGACGTAGTAATATTGTGAATGTCGAACTCGACCCAAGTAACCCGAGCCTAAAACGTGAAGTGACAATTCAAAATTTCGGAAACGGAGCCATTGTGTCTTATGACTTGCCGGAGGGTACGAGAGCCACAGTTTGGATTGAAGACTACAAATTAAATTCCACGAAAAATAAAATCGTAGATGTAGCGGTTCGAAAATGGAATTCCAAGCTGCGACAATTTGATGAGCCGGTGTGGTTGGGTTTGACGCCGAAAGAATTGGCGTTATTTAAGAAAACATTCGATCGAGCGACCAATCAAGACAATATCAACTTAGTGAAAAGACAGCCGTTTTATACTGAAACACCTGCTGCTCCGCGGACACAAGCCATACAAATCAAGCCAGATATGTAAAAAACCGAATGGGTGGGGTTTAGGGGTGTTTTTTAACGGCCCGCACCATCACGTTAAACCCCGTCGGCAAACCTAATGCATATTCTAGGTTTTCGATCGGCGCGGTGATTTTTCTTAAGGGGTTGGTTAATTTTTCGGGCAAACCCACTGCGGTATAGAGCATCGCTAAACTCCAAAAAACCGGAGTGCCACTTTTGTGAACCCGTTCAATTTCGAAGTCTTTTAGTAAAGCCCTTAAAGCTGACTCGCTGTAATGTTTGTGTTTGGGGTGATTTAAAAGCGGTTTTTTTCGGAGATATTTGCGAACTAAATTCCGCGCTCCGCGAGTGAGCTCGTCTGGATCGAGGAAATTCAAAAAGTCATGAGGCACCGAAAGCACAAGCGTTCCGCCCGGTTTAAGGACTCGTGCGATTTCGCGCAGAGCTTGGGTTTCGTCTTCTACGTGTTCGAGAGTGTCTAAACAAAACACCTTGTCGAACGTCGCATCAGAAAAAGGTAGTTTTTCCGCGGGGGCGAATTTAAAACGCGGTTCCCCGTTTTCGGTTGGTACTGATTCACCGCGATTAGCTAATTGTACAGCCTGGGCGTTCATGTCCACGCCTCGATAGTCTCGCACTTTGCCGCGCAGGTAATGGCGTTCCAATGCGCCGTCGAAACAACCGACGTTTAGCACAACATCGGTCGACTGAAGTTCTGCTAATTTTACTGCGAACGGGCCGCGGCCAGCGGGTTTGAGGTCAGTTTGCACGGAATCTCCTCTATTGGTGTCGATCCAAATTGCGATCAAGATACAACCAAATTGCACGTGAAAATTTGAATATCAAGGGCGAGCATATTAACAGAAGTATGGCCGGAAGAAGTATTAACCAGAGAATTGGTGCTTCGGTGAAAATCAGAACTACTGTTAATGGCAGCGTTAGAAAAAAGCCGATTGCGTAACTCATGGGCATGGCTCCGGTGAAGTAGCCTGGCTCACGCTCAAATCGCAGTCCGCATGCCGGGCAATTTTCACTCATGGAGTATAAGCCCTTGAATATTTTACCATCCTGACACTTGGGGCATTTAAGAAGCAAAAAAGAGACTATGCGTGATTCCAATTGTTATCCTTCCAGCGCCTTCTTAGGCATCATCGGAGCGCGCCCTGAGGTGGCAAGTAAAAGCCAGGCCGCTAGGAGCAGCGCGCATCCTAAAAAATAAGGGGCGCCTGGCAAATATAACCCGGAGGTACGGTTCGAAAACGCAGCAAAGAGCGACGTCATGATAAGTGGATTAACAATGCTCGTTAGACTCGTCAAACTCATGAGAGAACCCTGTAGTTCGCCCTGCTGATTGTCGGGTACGTCCCGGCTGATAAGCGCCTGCAGAGCCGGATGCATGGACCAAAAAATGGAAGCTATTAACAAAACCGCATAGAGCATTGGGCCATTAAACGCTAGGCCGAAGAGCGCGAAACATAAACCTTCGCCGAGGCACCCGAGCAACACGGTTTTCCGTTCGCCAAAACGTTTTACAAATACGCCGGTTAGAACTCCCTGTGAAAACGCGCTTAAAATGCCGACAACAGCGAGCGAAAGACCGACAGAAGCGGCGTTCCAACCGTAGCGGTGTTGGGTGTAAAGTGTCCAAATCGAGGGGTGGGTTTGGCCTGCCAATTGAGTGAGTACGTGAACCGCGAGCAGCACCTGAATGGCCGGAAGACTTAATACATGTTTTAAAGAGCGAAACGGGTTCAAAGCGCGAGCCGTCATTTTGCGCCGATGTTTGACGGCCAAAGACTCGGGCAGTACAAAAAACCCGAAAAGAAAATTCAAAAAATTAAATCCGGCCGCTGCCAAGAACGGAGTTTGCGATCCGAATTGCGCCAGCCACCCGCCGAGTGCTGGCCCCAATACGAAACCCAAGCCAAAGCCCGCTCCGATCACACCAAAATTCTTAGACCGATTTTGGTCGTTTGAAATATCAGCAATGTAGGCGCTCGCCACCGTGAAACTCGCGCCGGAAATGCCAGAGATAACGCGTCCCACAAATAGAAGAAAAAGCGTGGGAGCATAAGCCATGAACGCATAATCTATGGCGGCGCCGAGGAAGGCGATTAGCAAAATCGCGCGTCGGCCAAAACGGCGCGATAGTGCA
>DGKJ01000011.1:0-14511 GCA_002387735.1 Bacteriovoracaceae bacterium UBA4573
AACTGCAGGAGGGCGAACCACTGTGATATTGTACTTTCCCGCAGAATGCCGACGCAATCGCTCTTCGCCTTCGCGTTTACTCGTACCGTAATCAGATATGGGACTATCCGAATCTGATTCTGTGCGTGGCGTATCAGTCGAAACAGGTCCGCCGGCGGCAAGACTGGAAACATAAATAAATCGCTCGAGAGAATCGTTTTGTCGCGCGGCGATTGCTAAGTTTTCGGTGCCCTGGGCATTGTGAGCGAAGTATTCGGCGGTAGTTTTGGCTGCAACGCAACCGGCCAAATGGAAAATATAACTCACTCCGTCTACAGCCCGTTTCAGTGATTCGACGTCGGACAAATCACCCAACGCCAAATCATATTCGACTCCAACGAGATTTTCTTTAGAACTGGTCGCCCGCATCAATGCTCGCGGGCGAATTCCCTGAGCAGACAGGGCTCGAATGACGCTACTCCCAATAAAGCCGCTTGCGCCAGTTACCAGTGCAGTTTTTAAAGCCATTTTGGTGTTTTATGTAACCCAGGCACAAAGGTCAATCGCATTACCGCCCACTTTGCCCCCGGAGTAACTCATGGCGCAAAAAACTAGCTTTTAAATTATTTTGAAAACCAACTTCTCCGCCCTTTCCAGTTTGGAAGAAATCACTCATAAATTCAGTATGGTCATACGCTCTTACGAAACCCCACTGGGCTCACCTCGTGTACATCCGCCCAAAGCCATTCGCGGTACCGCGCTTACCATTCTTGGGTGCGGAGCTTCGTCGGGTGTACCGTTGCTCGCGTGTAAATGTCCCGTCTGCACTTCGAAGAACAAAAAAAATAAAAGGCTGCGAGCCTCAGTCTCTATTCAGGCGGGAAAACGCACATTCTTAATAGACACCTCACCCGATTTTCGCCAACAGGCACATCAAAACGGGCTTCATTGGATAGATGCCGTGTTGTTCACTCATCCTCACGCCGATCATATTCATGGCTTGGACGACCTTCGCGGGTTTAACTTTCTAATGGCCAAAAGCATTGACTGTTACGGCAACTCCTGGACGATCGGCACCCTTCATAGTCGTTTCGACTACATCTTTAAGAAGACTCAAGTCGGCGGGGGCAAACCTCAACTCAATTTACACATCATCGATAAACCGCTTAAAATTCAAGGCGTTCGGGTTATTCCGCTTGAACTCATTCACGGTCGCATGCCGGTCCTAGGATACCGTATCAATAATGTCGCCTATGTTACCGATCTAACCTACCTGCCAGATTCGACCTTTCGACAACTTAGGGGGCTCGATGTCTTGGTACTCGACTGTCTGCGCCCAGAGCCCCATCCCACGCATCTTCATGTTGACAGCGCCCTACGACTCGCGACACGTATTGGAGCCAAACGAACTTTTTTCACCCATATGGGACACGAACTCGAGTACCAGAAGTTTTCGCGTTCGCTCCCTAAAAACATGTTTCCCGCTTTCGACGGCTTGGTTATAAAAGCCTGACGAAAAACAGGAATTACCAGGAGGCAACTCAATGATTGTCGGCGTACCAAAAGAGATTAAAAATAATGAAAACCGCGTAGGTCTAGTGCCTTCCGGTGTGAAAGCACTTAAAAGTCACGGACACACTGTTCTGGTACAGAGCTCGGCGGGTCAGGGAATCGGCATCACTGACGACGACTACGCAAAAGCAGGTGCGACGATCGTAGAAACTCCTAAAGAAGTTTTTGCAAAAGCCGAGATGATCATCAAAGTTAAGGAACCCCTCCCCGAAGAGTACAACTTGCTTCGTGAAAATCAGATCCTTTATACTTATCTTCACTTGGCTCCCGCGCCCCAACTCACCAAAGCTCTTATGGAGCGAAAAGTTATTTCAATCGCGTACGAAACCATTCAACCAGAAGACGGTTCGCTGCCTTTATTAACTCCGATGAGTGAAGTGGCGGGTCGTATGTCCACTCAGATTGGCGCACATCTTCTTGAAAAAGCTAACGGCGGAAAAGGAATTTTACTCGGTGGTGTTCCAGGTGTGCCTCGTGGGCGCGTTACAATTTTAGGCGGTGGCGTATCTGGCATCAATGCAGCAAAGATTGCTGCCGGCATGGGAGCGCAAGTTTCCATTTTAGATGTGAACGCTAAACGTCTCGAATACCTAGATTTTATTTTTGGTGGAGCTGTTGAAACGCTCTTTTCGAACGCCGACAATATTGAACGTTCCGTAAAAGAAGCAGATCTCGTCATTGGAGCAGTTTTAATCGCAGGTGCCAAGGCTCCTAAACTTGTTGGGAAAGACCTTATTTCGGAAATGCAGCCTGGCTCTGTTGTTGTAGATATTGCAGTAGACCAGGGTGGTTGCATTGAAACCTGCAAGCCTACGAGTCACGACAATCCGACCTATACGATCGACGGCGTAATTCACTACGCCGTTCCGAACATGCCTGGCGCGGTGGCTCGCACTTCAACGTATGCTCTCACCAACGTTACTTTGAAATACGCCCTCATGCTTGCCGATATGGGCTTTAAAGACGCAGTTTCGAAAGACGCCGCTCTTTATAAGGGCATTAACGTGTACAACGGCAAAGTGGCCTATCTTCAAGTAGCGAAAGATTTAGGACTTCCTTACGAGGCCGTTAAGCTCTAAACTAGAGAACGAGGTTCTCTAGAACAATGGCAGAAGAAAAAGCTGGCGAAGGCGGTGGTGAAGAAGCCGCCGCTGCGCCCAAAAAACCCCTCGATAAGAATTTAATTTTTCTTATTGTGAACGTTGTTTTTACGCTCGCGGCGTTGGGTACGCTTGTTTACACGAAATTACTTTTTAAAAGACCCGTTATTACTGAAGAATCCGAGCTCCAGAAAAAACTAGAAGAATCACATAGGCCGTTGGTTCCAGAACAAAAACCGACTGTGGATTTCGAACAATTAATGGTCAATATCGCTATGACTTCTGGCAAGGCTCATTATGCCACGATCGCGTGGGCTGTTGAGTGCCGTGACGACGAAGTAAAACGCATGGTCGAAGAAAAGAAAGACTTGTTTGTCGATCGCGTAATTTCAACGTTGGGTAAGCGGCAGATCACTGAACTTAACACCATTCAGGGTAAGTTATTGTTAAAAACAGAGCTTATGGGAAAGTTCAACGAACTTACCAAGCCCGCCGGAATCACGGACATCTATTTTAATACGTTTATTCTACAATAGAAGGCATTGCATCCCACGGAGAACTGCCGGGGACTTCTAGCTTAGCTGTTTCGGGATTTAGAAATTCCTTGCACACATTGCCGTTGATTTGGCTGATCCAGTGCACGGGGTGAAATTTAAAATGTTCGCTCATCAACTTTGTCAAATTTCCTAGCTCATCAACAAGCTCTTTGCGCGTCAGCAAAATCAATTTCATTGGCAAACGGCTCTCGGACACTTTGCCAGCGGCACGTGGCGCAAAAAGGGTAAATGCACCACCCGTAAAAGCAGCGGGCGCGATTGCCCAAGCAGGTAAATCGCCGATCAAAGCGGCCGCGCCGGTTAATAGGACCGCGGCACTCGTTCGAAACATGGCGCTTTCGCTACCTGCGTCTCTTCGCATTACGAATCGAGATTCGTCGAGTTCTCGATTTAGTTTATGCGATTGCAGTAAAAGTGTTTGAAGCGTCACCTTTATATCAACTAGTTCTCGGAGCGTAATTCGAGGAATTTCTTTATCGGCCGGTAGCGGAAGCGAGACCGGACCACCATTTTTGAATCGAACATATTCGTAAACTGGCTCTAATCGCCTACGTTGCTGAACGAACTTTTCAAGTAATTCACTTTCTACAGCTTCAACGTTTAACGCTCTAAGTCGATCATAAAGTTCCGTCAGTTGGCGAGTCTCTTCGGATAACAACGCCCGCACACTTTCGCGCATCGCCATTCGATCGGCTTCCTCGTCGCGCACTGGCTCTTTCGAATTTCCTTTAGCTTGTAGCTTTAAATAGAGCCCGTCGCTGTACCGAGTGGCGTCTTGAACGGCTTCAAGCCGGTGGTCCACCGGCCCAGCTAGCCCCAAAATAGGGACTAACGACAAAATACCAATTGTGCTGAACTGACCCACCAACCGCAAAAACATTGGGTGGGGGTATCACGATAAAATAATTTTAGTCAACTATGGATTAACAAACCCATTAACAGCCGATTAAAATGTGATTCCGGCCTGCACCCTCGAGGCAAACATCATACTCGTGTTCAACCGGGAGTTATTAGCAAAGTTCGAAAACTCGTAATAAGAGCCGGGGAAGAAAAACCCAATATCCCAGCTTACGACGAAATTCTCGTCCCAACGAAAGGAGGTTCCAATGTCCGCTTCCCACCCTAGGAACTCCGATTGGTTGCCATTAGAGGCGTAAAAACGACGCTTGTGGTAAGAATATAGCCTTCGGCCAGCCTCAGCCACTTCGTCTGCGAACCCTACGATTACCCCCCCCTTTAGGGACCACTTATCGAGCTTGAGCTCCGGCAACAACGCCAGGTAATTGGCATTCACAATTTGGTTGTCATAGGGCGAATTGAGGCTCGCGTTAGCAACAGTGTCGGGGTTGTTTTGGGCCAGACCATGAAGATTGTAGTTAAACATGATCAAACCAAGATCGTAGTTTTTGTTCAGGTAAACCGCGCGAAAACGTTCATCCCCAGCGCCCGTCGGTGGCTGACCGGGCACGTGACCCAGTCGAAATTTGATATCCCAAACGTCCGAATTATAACCCGACTCTAAAATCAAAGCGTAGGTTTTATACTGATACTCGATCGCCGAAGATTGATCGACCGCGCCAATGTCGCCCGTAAAGAGCGGAAATTCCGCACCAAACGAAAACCGGCTCCATTTTTTTCGAGCAAAAAAGTCGAAGGTATTAAAATTTATCCGATTCGAACCCGTATTGGCCCGGTTGAAATAAACGGTATTTTGCGCAGTATTGCCCGTTCGCTTCGTCCACATGACGCCGAATTCAAAATCTTCTTCAGTGTTGTCGTATTTTACGGCCAAATTGTAATCGGTAACATCATCGTTACCTTGCAGCGTAGCGCCGGTCGAAGTGCTAGCGCCAGCAACGTTGTTGCCAACCGCTACTTTTGACAGAGCTGGTTGGACTAAAAAATTGCCAAATTTGGCAGTCAATCGAACCATATCGCCGGTGTTTTGATAACGTTCAAAGAGGTCGTCCCCAGAATCCCAGACCGCTCCCAGGCCCCAATGAATGGGTGCTCGACCAAGTTCAATTGTTCCAAAATCGGTGATTAAATTAGCCCAAAAACGTTGAGCTCCGATCGTAAAATTATCTTTCTGTGCGCCCGTAAAATTATAACGTTCATCGCCGCTGCTCGGATACCCGCGTCCGAAGAAGCCATATATGGGGCTTCCAACGTGCCATTCGCTTTTAAGCTGTATATTGTCGTTCACTATCAATTTTGGATTCAGCTTCATAAACGCCGAATACCAAATCGCGTTCTTCTCACCGGCCCCGGCCACATAGGGACTGCCGTTGTCGTACGTGGGATCGTTGTCGTAGCCTGGGCGCCCGCGATCGAGCTGATAATTGTTCAACCAATGATTGTCGAACCAAAACTGGCCGCCCCAATCCATTTGAATCGCATTCGCGTCGTCAAACATGCACACGAGCAATGTTGTAGCCAACATCGGTGCGGCAAAAAAACGCGTAAGCTTACGGATTTGCATAAATTTCCCTCGTTATTTTGAACATTGTGGGTTTTAGATATAGATGGAGAGAAACCACATGTCTACTCTGATATTCGGGATTCGAAGGTCCATCGCCTGGCTTCTGGTGGCGGGTCTTGGTGCGCTTGCTGCACTGTTTCTCTATTCTTACTCGCTCTTTGGCGAACTTGAGCAACTAATGACTCAAGAGCGGCAATCGCGCCCATCTATAATATATTCCGATATATTCGTAATACGTAAGGACGCGATTTTCGAAAATCAGTTTTTACTCGACCGCTTAGCCGATTTGCGCATTCCGTTTCGGTTTGAAAACGGCAAACTCGAATACGCCGCTCGCTCGTTCGAGTATCCGGAAACGTTGCGAGATCCCGGTGTTCATTTTCCGGTGGCCAATGCACTGATTGCGGTTGAAACGTCCCAGGGTTTAATCTCTGCTATTTCGGTAGATGGCGAATCTCACGACGCAATTGCTCTTGAACCAACAACCATCGCTCAGTTATCGGGCAACTCTTTGTCTATTCGCGATTACGTAAAAATTGGAGAAATTCCCACTCAACTTCTGCAGGCTATTATTGCGATTGAAGACCAGCGTTTCTTGGACCATCCCGGCTTCGACTTACGCAGTCTTATGCGCGCAATGTGGGTAAATTTGCAGTCTGGAAGTTTTTCCCAAGGCGGAAGTACGATCACTCAACAGCTGATTAAAAACCTTTTGGGTACTCGGCAAAAGACCGTGGCCCGCAAGGCACGGGAACTGGTTTTGGCAATTCTCATGGAGGCTCGGTACACTAAAGAGCAAATTTTAGAGAAATACCTGAACGAAGTTTATTTTGGGCAAATTGGTTCACTTGAAGTTCACGGCGTGGCAGAAGCCGCCCGCTACTTTTTTGCAAAATCAATCGACAAGCTCTCTCTCGCTGAAATGGCCCTAATTTGCGGCGTTATTCGCGGCCCTGGGTTGTACTCTCCGTACAAGAACATGCAAAAAGCCATTGAACGCAAAGACACCGTGCTCGGAAAAATGATGGAACTCCGAATTATTTCGGGCGAAGACTATGAGTTGGCCCGCGGAGAACAGCTCACGTTTGCGCCACCGACCCAAGCCGGTAATCGCGCCCCATATTTTGTCGATTACGTAAAAGCGCAGGTATTAGACCAACTTGAGGATCGTTTTTCGGCCGACGATCTAAGTGCGCAAGGTTTACGCATTTACACCACGCTCGATCTTCAGCTGCAAAAAAAGGCTGACGCAGCGGTAGCCGCGTGGGTACGCGAGCTGGAGTCACGGCACAAAATAGAGCGACCGCTTCGACTTGAGGGCTTGCTTGTAGTCGGCGATCAGAAGTCGGCCTCTTTGCGAGCCTTAGTGGGAGGACGTTCCTACGCTGAAACTAATTTTAACCGAGTGCTAAATATGAAACGACAAGCGGGTAGTACTTTTAAGCCCATTATTTATTTAGCGGCGTTCGAAAAAGAAAAAGATGCTTCGGGCGTCTCCTACACTCCTGCTTACCTCATTGACGATGAACCGTGGACTCACAAATACGTAGGCGATCAACAGTGGAGTCCTCGCAATTATGAAAAAACCTACCGCGGCCGAATTGGTTTGCGGGAAGCGTTTGTAAATTCAATTAATATTCCTGCAGCAAAAATTGGTGTTGATGTAGGACCCGCTGCGATCGCATCGCTGGCGCGTAAGCTCGGAGTGCAGTCAGCCATACCCGAAGTACCATCGGTAAGCCTAGGTTCGGTGGACGTTAGTCCGTTGGATTTGTTGAGTGTTTATACAACATTTGCGAATCAAGGTGCCTGGAAAGAAATGACGGCGGTCACTGCGATTACTGACGCCTCCGGTGGAATTCTCGCACGATTTGTGGCCAAAACCGGACAGGCCGCCGAACAGGCGAACGTGGACCTGCTTAACCATTTGTTGAACGCAGTGACTACTGAGGGAACCGCAAAAAGTTTGCCGGCACTGGGTTACAAAAAAACCTCATTTGGAAAAACTGGTACTACTAGTTTCTATCGCGATGCTTGGTTTGCCGGTTTTTCCGAAGACCTAGTAGCCGTCGCCTGGGCTGGGTTTGACGAACTAAAAGTGCCTGACAGTGAAGACACGAAAAGTCTTGAAACATTTAAATCTCCCGCGCAACTTACGGGTGCAGGTTCAGCGTTACCAATTTGGGCCAGGTTTTTTGCCACAGCTCGACCTGCTGCATTGGCCGCGGAACAGCCGCTGCTGGAGACTGACCTCGAAAAACAAAGCATCGATCGATCGACCGGGTTGATTTCAAAATCGACTTGTCCCAACGAGTGGGTTTACGAAGAAAAATTCAAACCCGGAACACTGCCTGAAAAAGAGTGTGACCAACACTAAAAAAAATGGTTGGGAAAAACACAGTTTAGATCTGCTTTTGGTCTTTAAGATCTTGAATGACTTTCAATAATTCGTCTGACTTGCGATGCAAAATGTTGGTCGCTTCAATATGACGATAAAGCACGGTTCCTTGCTGCGAAACAATGAACACTGCACGGCTCACTCCACCAATACTTAAAAACGAGGCCGTGCCAAATTCCTTGGCGACTTCGCGCTTATCGTCGCTCAGTAGCGAAAAATTAAAACCGTATTCCTTCGAAAAACTTTCGTGGTCTTTCGTGGAATTCTTGCTCACTCCGACGACCTGCACGCCTAGGTTCTTAAATTCATCTAGGTTATCGCGATAACTACAGAGTTGTTTGGTGCAAACCATTGTAAAGTCGCCCGGATAAAACACCACCAACGCGGCACCCTTAGGTAGAATGTCTTTATAGAACGATTGATCCTTGCCGTTTTGATCTTTCAGCGTGAATTCCGGCACTTTACCGCCAACTGCGATTCCACCCATACCAACCTCCGAATTGCTGTAAAAACTACTCGGTGAGCAAGACTTCGACAAGGCCGCAGATCTAACCTCAGGGCTAACTCCTTGAAATCACGATTGTCAGACTGGTGTCAAAATGGCATACCCCTTGCTGAGAGGGTTCTGCCGTTCCCGCTTTCGCGGCCGGCGACTATGAAAGTACTCTTCAGGCAGTGGATTAGTGGTCTTCAAAGATTCCGGGTGCAGGCTCTAGCACTCGGAGCTGGGCTTGTTCTAACACTGGTACTGCAAAACTTTCAGTTCAATCTCTTTGAGGCCTACCTGTACGACCTTCGCATGAGAAACAAGGGCACGGCCTCTACGCCCAACCACGTAGCGATCATCAAGATTGACGATAAAACCGTAGAACAACTTAACGAGTTTGCGCCGCTTTCGATCGAACAACATGTGTTGCTGCTTCGCATACTTGGCCGAGCAAAACCAAAAGCGGTGGCTTACCTCATTAATTTTAACGACAGCATGCTCGCCGACGGTGATGACCATTCAAACCCTCGCGTCATGCGTGCGGCAGATTCATTCGTGGACCTTGCCGACCAACTTTCAACCAATGGCACCCAGGTCATTTTGGGTACCGAAATCGACGTTACCGGCGAAGTGGTGCCAGCGTTCCCGCTCAGTAAACTGCCGCATCGAGTAGCGCTACTTCACAAAGACGGAAACACTTTTTCGGAAGATAAAGTTACACGTCGGGCGCTATTTTCGGTGTACGACGAGCCGGTTCTCCACACTCATTTGGCGGGAATCATTTCTGGCAAAACACCTCAAACCAAAGATTTTCGTGGCGTCTACTACATGCCTGAAGTTGAGGCCCACTACTTTTATATAAATTATTCGGGTCCGACCCAAGATGACCGGCACGGGATACCCGAGTATTCAGCCATTGATGTACTGAATGGCAGTGTTGCGGCCGATGCGTTTGAGAACAAAGTAGTATTAATAGGCACGAAGACAAAAGACGACTCGAATGACTATGTGTATACGCCGTATTCTCGCGCGATTTTTACGAATTCAAAACTAGTCGTTCACGCGAACGTTTTAGAAACTTTGGTAAACAACAACGCGATCGTGAAAGCTTCTAGCCTGGTCGACTTCGCGTTAACATTTTTACTCACGAGCTTTATTATTGGATTAGTTTTTTACACCACTCCCGCACGCGGGGTGGCAGTCACTATAATTTGCGCTATCGGGGTAACCATTTTTGCATCGATCGCGTTTCGGTTTTTTTCCGTGTGGGTTCGATTGGCCCACCCGTTGCTTGGCGTATTTTTTGCGTATTACGTCTTTGTTCCATACCGCTTGATAATGGAGTACAAAAAACGCTGGCAGTTTCAAAAGAAAAACGAAGTATTGCTGCAAGTTGAAGAACTGAAGAACAACTTCATGGGTCTTATCACCCACGATTTAAAAACCCCGGTGGCGCGAATTCAGGGCTTGGCCGAAGTACTGGATCGCAACGGGGCGGACCATCTTTTAACTGGCGAAATTATTTCAAGTACCGAAGAATTGAATCGGTTCATTACGAGTATTCTTGAGCTTACTAAAATAGAATCTGATCGCGTTGAATTCACCAAAACGAGCAAAGATGTGAACCGAGTAATTAAAGACGTCATTCAAAAGTTTTCGTTTTCACTGCAAACAAAGCGCATTCAACTACAGTTGAATCTCGAACCGCTGTTTCCGATTCAAATTGACCCCGGTCTCATTGCGAAGGTTTTAAGTAATCTGATCGATAATGCAATAAAGTACTCCCCAGTAGGAGCAAGTATTATTGTCAGTTCGAAAGAATCCCCTCATTTAAAAAACTGTGTGGAGATTTCGGTAAAAGATACGGGTTATGGCATTGAGGCTAAAGACCTTGAAAATTTATTTACTAAATTTTATCGCGCTAAAAACGATCTTACGATGCAAACCAAAGGTAGCGGCCTCGGTTTGTACCTTAGTCGCTATTTCGTAGAAATGCACGCCGGACAGTTAACAGTCGATTCGCATCCCGGCCAAGGAAGTACCTTTACTCTAACCTTACCAATCGACGAAAAAGCGACTCGACCAACAAATGTTAATCGAAGAACTTTCTTCAAACGCAACAACACCAAATTGCAGAAACGCCCCCGTCAAAAAGGAGATGAATTGTATGTTTAAAATCTTAGTGGTGGACGACGACTCTGGACTTCGTTTAACCGTCACCAGCGCGTTAGGCGAGGCAAACTATCTGGTAGAGCAAGCCAGCGATGGTGAAGAAGCTTTAAACAAGATTCGTTCTAGTTCTTACGACCTAGTACTCATGGACGTTAATATGCCGCGCATGAATGGTATTGAGGCGCTTAAGCAGATTAAGAGTTATGACCCGTCGATCATCGTGATTATTTTGACCGCCTATTCGAACATTCGCGACGCGGTGGAAGCCACTAAAGAAGGGGCATACAACTATTTAGAAAAACCGATTAAAGCTGAAAATCTGGTTTATTTGATCGACAAAGCCTTGCGCGCCCACAGCATGGTGCGCACCATGTCGTTTTCAGCGCCGGTAATTAAGCTGCCCGGTGGTTCGACCTTTGTTGGCCAAAGCAACGAGATGAAGAAGATTTTTAATGTGATTGACCGCCTTTCGCGCGTTGAAACTGCGGTTTTGATACGGGGCGAATCTGGTACCGGTAAAGAACTGGTGGCCAATGCCGTGCATTTTAATGGCCCGCGCAAAGACGAGAACTTTGTTACGGTAAACTGTTCCGCGATTCCTGAAAATCTCATAGAAAGCGAATTTTTCGGCCACGAAAAAGGCGCATTTACTGGCGCTGATTCTCGCAAGATTGGTAAGTTTCAATTTGCCGATGGCGGAACTTTGTTTTTAGACGAGATCGGCGACATTAGCGCGGGCATGCAGGTAAAACTGTTGCGAGTTTTGCAAGAAAAGAAGTTCACGCCCGTGGGTTCAAACCGCGAGATTGAAGTGAACGTCCGCATTATCGCTGCAACGAACCGGAACTTAGAGGAAATGATCAAGAAAAACGAGTTCCGTGAAGATCTTTACTATCGCTTGAACGTGTTACCAATCTTTTTACCGCCACTGCGTGAACGTCGTGACGATATTGAACACTTGGCGTTTCACTTTGTGGCTAAGTTCAATCAAATGCACCGAAAGAACATTAAGGGTATAACGCCTGCGGCCATGCAGTTATTGCGGCAGCACAATTGGCCGGGCAATATTCGAGAGCTTGAGAACGTGATCGAACACGCGTTTGTGATCGAGAACGGCGACGAAATTTCGCCTATGTCATTGCCAGAATCGGTGTCGGGCAGTTCGTTGTCGCAGTTTAGTGGGTTAACTGAAGCCGGCGAAGCGGCTTTAACCAATGCAGCAACTGCACAAGGCGCTGACTTGAACGTTGGCTTTACGCTTGATCTCAACCGTTTGGACTTTCAAGCGGGCAAAGAGGAGTTTGAAAAACAATTTCTCATTAGCGCGCTTAAAGCGTTTAAAGGCAAGATCAACCAAACAGCTATTCATGCGAACATTCCGAAGAAAACGCTTCTTCGAAAGCTCGAGAAATATGGCATAACCGCGCGGGACTATCAGTAGTGGTTAGAGTTTAAACTCTTTCAACGCGTCTTCGTTAATCGATACGTTCGACTTCGTGCGAAGGTCGGTCAGCATGTCTTGCATGAGTTTCATGCGGTACGAGTCTTTCACTTTTTGTTCGACTTCTTCGAAGCCCGCAACTTTACCCTGTTTGTGATCGGTTACCAAAATCACGTGATAGCCAAACATGGTGCGTACGGGGTCGCTAATTGTGTTTTTCTTCATGCTAAAAGCCGCAGCAGAAAATTCAGGAACCATGCGTTCTCTGGTGAAACAACCGAGTTCGCCTTTGTTGTCCTGAGCAGTTGGGTCGATTGAACTTTTTGCAGCCATTTGTTCGAACGCCTTCAAATCAATCGCGCCCTTTTTGTTCTTTTTCTTCTTTAACTCTTCCGCAATTTTCGTTGCAGTGCCGGCGTCAGAAACCACAATGTGGTGGGCGCAAACTTGGCTTGTGTCGAACATATTTTTGTTGGTTTCATAGAATTTTTTTACTTCGCCGCGCTCGAGTTTAGGCTCCAAACTTTTTTGCATAAAACGCGAAGCCAGGTACTGACGCTTAAACCGCTCTAGCGCTTTCATGTAGTCTGGGTCTTTATCCAGACCCGCTTTGGTAGCCGCTTGAACCAGCAATTCGCCGTTTACTGCGTTTTCAACAATTCCGCGACGGGTCGTATCGTCTTTATTGATCGCCGCACGTTGTTCGTCGGAAATTTGGGAATATTCGGCTTTGAGATCTTCAGTGTTAATGGTTTTTTCACCGACCGTGGCAATCTTCGCGGCGAACGCGGGAGCAGACGCAATTAGCATCGTCGCTAGGGTAAATAGAATCTTGGTTTTCATAAAGGCCTCCTGTCTCGATTAAAAAATCTTTGAAAAGTATTCCTGAACCTTCTTCATGTCGATCATGTTAAACACGTTCGAAAAGCTCATCCAAACTGCCACACCGTTCAAGTCTTTGAACTGCGGCGGCAGGTATTTCGGCGGATCGACGATCCCCTCTTGGTGTTTATGGTACCAAACCGGCACGTCCGAGGAGTGTATTTTTCCGACAAAGAGGTAAGGGATGTATTCCGGTTTTCCGGCCTTCATCGCTGCCCTCATGAAGTTGTAATTCTCAATGAATCCCTTGATATAGGCAATGTCTTTTGTAAAAGGAGCGCCACCGGTTAGGACCCCACCCCGAAATACGCGCTTTGCGTTATTTATGCAGTCTTCTTCGGAGTATCCCTCTGTCCGGTAGAACTCGAGCAGTTCCAGAATGTTTGCGCCGTCTTCGCACTTGTCGATACCAAGCACTCGGTCATTTATAGTGCGCGCACGTCGCGGGTAACTTACGAACGAAAAAATCTCCATTAAGATCGCTAGCCCTTCTTGGGTTGGCGCCACCCGCGGCGGCCCCTTAGATAAAAAGCGACAAATGTGCTGATTCTGACCGTTGAGCGTGGTGCCCACATGCACCCAACCTTCGTGTACTTCTAGGATGTCGACGTCACGCTGTGAAAAAAGCGCACCCTCTCGAATTTTCACGCTATCGCTGCCTGCCGCGGCGTCCGCCACTATTCCGTCAGACAGTTTGGCGCGTACGGGGTTATCGACGAAATAGTTTTCAAATCGTTTGTTTAGTTTTTTGATAACATCTTCGGCTGAAAGATCTTCGGGATAAACCGGCCCGAGCACGGCGTCGTCAAGAATCGAAAGAATATCGTACATCACGCGCGCTAAATCATTGATGGTGGTTTTTTCATCTCGAAAAGTCTCTTTTGGAGAGCCATAGAGTATTTTTGCGTAATCATAGAACTTTTTTGTGCCTCGATTTTCGAGCATGTGAACTACATTTTTGTATTCTTCACAGTTTTGAATCATCATGCGTGCCAGTTCATCTTCAACACCAACTTGGGATTTAGCATCGGCTATAATTTCTTCAAATTCCGTGATTTTCTTTT
Organism: Bacteriovoracaceae bacterium UBA4573; assembly: GCA_002387735.1. GTDB lineage: Bacteria > Bdellovibrionota > UBA1018 > UBA1018 > UBA923 > UBA923. Next base: position 14,135 of record DGKJ01000011.1, read on the forward strand.
CAGGATCGAACCCTAGCGGAAGGCTCTCGTAGTAGTCGGCATCGACTTTTGGAATGTCTTTAAACTTAGATTTACGAAGTTCTTCATCGAACGACGGAGCCCATTTTATGGCATCTAGAATTCGAATGGGTCGCTGCGCATCTACTATTCGTTCTGACAGCTTGCGCAGCTTCTCTTTATAGGTAGTCCAAACCATGGCCCCCTTATTTTAGCATCGCTTCAGGCCCACTGGGGGTATAGGCAAGATTTTCTCGGTTTAATGATGAAAACAAAAAAGCCCACGGTCCGAAGACCGTGGGCCCTTTGATAACCAATAATACCGAGTGACTCGAGATTAACGTTTCGAGTACTGGTAACGCTTACGAGCGCCGGACATG
>DGKJ01000011.1:14717-23924 GCA_002387735.1 Bacteriovoracaceae bacterium UBA4573
TGCCGGACATGCCGTATTTCTTACGCTCAACCATTCGATCATCGCGAGTCAAGAAACCAGCTTTTTTCAAGGTTCCGCGAAGCGCGCCGTCGATTTCAAGCAACGCTTTCGAAATACCGTGTTTTGCAGCAGCAGCTTGTGCAGCAGCACCGCTACCGTAAACATTCACTTCGATGTCCCATTTGCCTGTTTGAGCAGTGAGCTCAAGTGGTTGCATAACAACCATGCGGGAAGTTGGGCGGCTGAAATAATCTTCAAAGCCACGTTCGTTAACGACAATTTTACCTTCACCAGCTTGCATGTAAACGCGGGCTACTGCCGTTTTGCGCTTACCAACTGCGTGATAAACTTTCTCTGCCATTTGAGTTTCCTACCTTGTTAGTTCTTAGCTTTGGATTTGCGGGCTGGAGCTTTCCACTCAGTTGGCTTTTGAGCCGCGTGTGGGTGATCCGTGCCAGTGTAAATCTTTAACTTGGTGAGTTGATCTTTAGCTTGTTTGCTCTTGTGCATCATGCCCCATACTGCACGACGAAGAATCTCTTCGGGGTGCTTATCGAGCATTTCTTTGGCAGTCTTAGTTTTTAGGCCGCTCACGAAACCCGTGTGGTCATAATAAAGCTTGTCGCTCCATTTTTGACCCGTCAAAGAAACTTTGTCTGCGTTTACAACCACGACGAAATCGCCCGTATCAACGTGACGAGTGTAGGTGGCCTTGTGCTTCCCAACGAGAATTCTCGCTATCTGGGTAGCTAGGCGCCCAACGATCTGGTTGTTGGCATCAAAGAGATACCAAGCCTTCTTGTTTTGATTGATGTTTTTTTCTTGGAATGTTTTACGCATAGAGGCGAATGGTTATCGCACAGGGTTGGTTGAAGTCAACGTGAAATTACAATACGATGTTCGCAAATCCAAACCCATACCCGCTTTCGTGAGGTGACCCATGGCGCGACCTAAAACCACAAAGAAGACCCCAAAAAATAAACAAAATCGGTCAACTACAGTGACCTTGAAGGGACATGCCCCTAAAAATCCACTACTTAGCCCTCGATTTGGTGACATCGCGACGTTTGGACGACTGCCCCATACCCGGAATTTGAAGGGGGTAAACGTGGCCGTGTTGGGTATCCCGTTCGACGGAGCTGCCACCTACCGCGCCGGTGCTCGTCTAGGACCTCGCGGTATTCGTAATGCTTCAGTACTTAATCGAAACGTGCACCCGCTATATAATGTGCACATTTACGAAAAATTAAGCGCAATCGATTACGGAGACGTAAACGTAAACCCAATAAATATTCAGGCCACGTTTTCAGAAGTAGAAAAAGAATACGACAAACTACTCAAAGCGGGCGTTTTACCAATCGCCATGGGTGGAGACCATTCGGTATTACTTCCTATTTTACGATCAATGAAAAAAAAGTATCGCCACTTCGGCATTGTTCATTTCGACGCTCACACAGACACTGCAGATCAAGCGTGGGGTGAAAAATATCATCATGGCACTCCTATTCGCCGTGCCATTGAAGAAAAGCTTGTCGCCGGAAAAGATATTTTTCAAATTGGTTTGCGAGGTCCCCTTACCAGTAAAAGCCAAATGGATTGGGACCGGGAACAAGGAATTCAACAGCTCGGAATCGATGAAATTAATGCCGGACGGCTCGCCGATTTTATTCGCGAAATTCGCAATCGTAACATTCCGCTCTACCTAACCTTTGACATAGACAGTATTGATCCTGCTTTTGCTCCAGGCACCGGAACTCCCGTTGTTGGGGGACTCACCAGTGCTCAAGCGCTCGATATGCTCCGCAAACTAGCCGGACTTCGCTTCATCGGATTCGATTGCATGGAAGTTGCCCCGGCCTATGACGTGTCGGAAATCACCAGTTTGCTTGCGAGCGCCATATTGTTCGAATGCATGTCTCTCGCGGCGGTGGAACGCGGACTGTCGGATTAACACATCAGATAAGTCCGACTGAGAAATGGAATTGGCCGGGTGTTTCGGAACCGGTGCGGCGAATCTTATAACCCCAATCGAAATTTATAGGACCAATTGGCGTCATGTAATGTAAGCCGGCCCCAGCGCCAGCGCGGAAAAATGGTTTGCCACGAAGCTTATCTATATAAAGATTTCCGGCATCTAGAAATGGCGCAAATTTCAGGTCACCTACTAACGGCAAATCAAATTGGGTGCGGAAATTTAAATAGGTTAATGTACCCTTTATGCTGCTTGCATCGACATTAATCGAATCCTCTTTGAATCCGCGAATTGTGCTGTACCCGCCAAGGCGAAATAATTTGATCAAAGGTATTTCACGATCCGATATGTTCGAACGAATGAATCCCGCGGAAGCGACATTAGACCATACAATATCTTTGGTTACGGGAATGTATCCGTGAACCGATCCAGTCCACTTCGAATAAGCCGGAGCTTCATTGTGGGATTCATTTTTGTAGGACTTTTGATTCGTTAAATAAGGGTGCGAATACTCTAGAGACGCCGTCGCGAGAATTCCCTTGGTCGTAGTAAAAGGGTTGTCGCGAGTATCGAAACTGAGCGACGGAATGATCGAACCGATTAACAAGGTTCGATTGTCTTCGGGGTACTGCTGCCCATCTACAAATACGTCGAATTGGCGAATGCGTTCAATGCGATAGATCAGTTTTGCGGTCACCAGCGGATTTACGAATATTAAGTCGGGCTTCATCTTACGTTCAAAACCCGTAGTAAACGTGGTCGAGACCGCATTGAAGTTCGGTGGAAATTGTTGCTTTTTGGTACTGAGTCCCACCAGATACAGGTTACGGGTCCCAAAAAACCGTGGTTCAATGAATGAAGTGTCAGCTCCATACTCTAGGAAACGATAGTCTTCGTTAACCCGGCGATTGGTTTCGGCACTCAATATTCCGATCCAGTTACGACCCGCGATGTTGTTATAACTCAAACGGGCAAACGCCCGTACGCCCAGATCTGATCGAAATCCCGGGCCGGTCTCGAGCGCACCCGGCTCCAGCTCTTTTAGATCCACGATCATAGATCGATAGTCAGGACCGCGTGCCGATGGCTCGGGATAAATTTTTACTTCGCTAAAGAGTCCAAGGTTTTTTAAATTTCCTTCGACAACCTCGATCTTACTGCCGAGCCACCAGTCATCTGGTTGAATCTCGATTTCGCGAGTTACTACATATTCCCGCGTTTTTGAGAGGCCTCGCACTTGAACGTCTGCGATTTTAATACGAGGGCCTTCGACCACACTCGTTAAAATGTTGGCAGTACGATTGTTTTCGGTGAACGATACTATCTCGCTGTCAGTTCCGACGAATTTAAAATAAAGATAACCTTCAGCCTGATAGGCGTTTTTAATCTTTTGCAGACCCTCTTCAAAAAGAAAGGGGTTAAATGGTTGTCCCACCTGTACCCCGAGAAGTGCTTCCACATCTTCCTGTCTAAAATGTTTGAACCCCTGGTATTTTACGTCACCGATCAACGTTTGATCGCCTTCAGAAATTTGCAATGTAATACGAATGCGCTCCGGAAATTTGGGAGACTGCAAATTTTTTGCCACTAATTTGGCGGTCAAATAACCCTTAGATTTTAGCTCTTCGAGTACAATTTGAACGGCCTTGTCGAAGTCTTTTTCTACGTAATATCCACGTTGCACTAAACGACTGGCGCCAGCAGCAAAGGTATTCTGCACCAATTCTACATTTTCAGGGGACAGGCCCTCCCAACGCAAATCTTCTACTCGCGTACGCAATCCTTCTGTTATGAAAAAAGTAACATGCTTCCTTCCACCAATCTCCTGAATGCGAGTTTTGACATCCATATGATTGTGGGCACGATTTCGATATTCTTCTTTAAATTTTCTGGTGATCACACCAATAAAATCTCGCCCTAAGTCGATATTGCGACTCTGGGTAATGAATTCGTTTAATTCACCTCGAGTAAAAATCGAGTTTCCTTGAAATCCGAACGTAATTTGTTCGCCATATTGTACCGCAAGCACCAGATCAACGGCGGTTTTGCTTTCGTTGAAAGTCATTTTAACTGTTTCGGTGTCGGCCAGAATGTAATTTTCGCTTACAAGCCATTCTCGCAGCTCGCGCAATTTGTCGGCTAAAATAATTTCGTCAAATCGACTTTCAACTTGAATATTTAACACTCGTTCAAGCCGTTTTTTAAATCTTTCCCGCACCGATTTGCTGGTGATTTTCGGGGGATCATCAACCCAAATCGATCGAATCTTGCATTCTTCGCCTTCCTGAATTTTGATCGACAACACCCTGCCATTGCTACTCAGTTCACTCAGAATTTTCGCGTGAAAAAAACCACGCCTCTCGTAGTATTTTTTTAAGGTACTTCGAATTACGCCGTGTAAATTTTCTTTCCAGAAATCTCCGGGAACAATCGGAAGTTCGCCCTCGAGATCTCGCGCCATAATTTTAGAAATACCAATAAAACGAATTTCTTGAATATTGGTAGGTTGCGCGTGCGCTTCAGATCCGAAGAACACAACCACTGAGAACAGGAAAAGCGCGATGTTGAGGACGAAATTTCGCACTAAAGACTCTCCACTATTTAAATCGCATCTTAAACTTCAAATCAGCTCCCAAAGATGTACGAGACTGTTTCAATTGCGCGCCACGTTGATCTTCGTAAGTTCCAAGAACCGACCAGTTTCGGTGAATGTCGTACTCCAAGTTTGCGCTCCGCTCCTGGCTATCACCCACACCTACTGTAGTACCGACAGACGCGCTCAGCCGCTTCGTTACTTGCTTCTGCAGCACCACTTTCGGCGCAAGATTCTCTGAAGCATCGGCCGATTTGGCACGAAAAACGTTATCTGGGGTCGTTACTTGCGCTTGGTCCAAACGAACGTTTAAACCAAACTTTTCCTTAATACCGCGATTAATACTCGATTGATTAAACAACAAGCCATACACTTCGTCTCGCGAATAAGCATCGCGATTTTCACGCGACAAACTCTGATACTCTGAGGACGTTACACCGAGTGTTAACAGGTTGACGATGTCATTTTGAGATAAAGGCGGCTGGGAAGTTAAATTAAACTTGTAGTCCGACACTCGCCCACCAGCGATCAGGTGAACTTTATAGCCTTTTTGTTCAGTGAACCCGCTAAAATCAAACTCCGGGTCTATAACGGTAGGGTTAGTAAATCTCAAATTACCGTTGTCGATGGCAAAATAGCTGTCTTTGAACAGTAGTTTTCCTGATAAAACGTCTACAGTTCCCAATAACCGCGGTGTCTTTACGCTGTTAATTACCCGTAGATTGCCGCGCAGCTCGGCGTCGAACAGTTCGTTTTTAACTAAAATGCCTCGATCTGCGACAACATTAATATTTAAGTCAAACAGACTATATTCTCGATTGCCCGACGTTGTACTCGGCATAAATTTGGAGGACCGCAAAATACGCGAACCCTCGGACAAGTTAAAATTTTCACGAATCATGGCTTCTGCGACTTTAATGTTTCCGGTCACAGCGTAGGGGAGGGAACTGCCCTTGAGGTGAAGCTTTCCGGTACTCCTGGCAAAAGTAACTGGGTACACTTTCACTCGAGCATTTTCGATTTCGGCGCTCATCTCAAACTCTGGCACACTTGTGAGGTGCACCAGTGCGGTGCCTTGAGCCCGAACGACTCCACCCGCGAACCTCGAAGTTATTTGCTGAATTGCCAAGCGATTATCTTTAACCGTGAGAGCCGCCTCGATTTCTTCAAAGGGCTGCTCTACGGCACTCAAACGTAAATAACCTTTTTTTACTGCGAGATTGGCATCGAGATTCGGCGCATCTGCGGCTCCACTAAGCCGCGCCTGAATCGCCGCGGCCCCTTCACCACCTGCGATTTCGGAGGTCACAAATTCGAGTAATCGCAAATGTAGTCCACCGTCTAGTTTGTAATTAATAATTCCTTCTCGTACACGCCCGTCGATGTTCAGTTTTTGGGTGCCACCAAGCGCAGTCGAGCGTATTTCCGCACCGGTGAAATCGTAGTTCCCGTTTCTCAACGAAAACCTAACCGGCGCGCCCAATGCCAACTCGTATCCAGTCCGACGCAATACAAAGGAATCCAGCGCAAAATCCCCCGTTAAGCGACTAACCTGACCTGTTTTAAAGCTAAATTTCGCACTTCCGCCCAAGTTTCCATAAAGCGCGGAATCCGAGGCCAGACCAGTGTTTAGGCCAATCAACAACGGATGAAATCGAAAACTATTGGCTCGAAATTCCACGTGCGACTCGGAACCGGGAGTCCAGCCCAGATCAAACGTATTTTCGAACTGGGTATCAAACACTGCCAAGTTGCCCTTCCAGCGGGCACCACCAAGGTCGAGACGAAATCGCGACGCCCCTATGGGATATCCTTTGATCACGCCGCTGCCGATTTGCGATTCGACCACCCCATTTAAGGCACCCCATTTTCCACCTACATCTATTTTTATCGAAAGAGGGGCAGAATATGGAATTCCGAGAGCCGCCAAACGGTCTACATCTAGAGTTGAAGCATTTTCCGTTCTCAACTTCATTTTCAGAATATCATCAGAACCAAAAACAATGTCGCCTAATATACGGCCGTATCGCTTGTGAATATCGATATTCTCAGCAACGTATGATCCGCGGCGAAAACCTCCGTATACGCGGCCACCTCTAAAAATTTCCCCGCGATATTCGATTCCAGATAAATTCATATCGCCCATTACACTGAGTTTTTCGGTATCTGTTAACCCGGACACCTTAATTCGACCGTCCATGCGGCCATTTAAGTCCCATGGAAACCAAGGAACCGATGCACGAATAAAACGCTCGAAAATAAAGGACAGATCAGGAATGGTTGCCCCGGGAACAAGAATGTCGACATCTATAACGTCACTTTTTCCAAGATCGACCGTACCGTTTGCCTCAAATTCACTTCTGTGAATTTGAGACTTCAATTTGCTAATTGTGAGGATTTCAGAACCGTCGTCGTAAATTATTTTACCTGCTACGGTACCCAAATTCATATTCAGGTAACGAGTATTCTTCGCTTGTGCGTCAAACGAAAACAGCACGTGTGGTTTCTTTCCCTTAATGGTCCAATGTAAATTTCCTTCGCCACCAATCTCGAATGCTGACAACTTTCCGATTTCCTCCAATTTAATTGGTCCTCGGATATCTATGTCAAACATTCCGGATCCGTCGACTTTTCCAGTCGCAGTCAGCTTCGTTTGATCAATTTTCAACTCCGTGTCTGAAAATCGCGCACCGTGTTCATCTAGCGCGAAGCCCGCTTTAAGACCCATTTTCGGAATAGAAAGAAGCTGCTTAAAGGGCTTCACAATGTTGGGCTTTTGGTTGTCGAAAGAAAAGTTGGTGATGTCGAGCGTGGTGGAGCCAACCACTTTTATCTTATTTCTCAAATCGATTTCCGAAGTTAATTGTCCACTTAAAAACATATGAATCTGAAAAACATTATTCACCGCCGGACCAAGTAGCTTTCGAAAGTCCGCGTTCTCCAACTTAGCTACTACAGAGATTTTCTCGAGATCCGCCCTAGAGTCGTAGTCAATTCGACTAAATTTTACGCCACCCTCATCGAATTCCACTTCTGCACCAGTCATCGCGAGAACCGGTCGCCGCCACTCACCGGCTACTGACACCTTTCGTGCGCTCCAACCGTCATAAAATGGATTTGCGATGCTAAGTGTAAATTTTGATTCGATACTGGGAATCAACTTTAATAAATCTGATTTAGCATTTCCTTCGAGTGTCAGCATTCCATCAGCACGGGTATTCTTGGGTAGCTTTACAAAAAACCCCAACATTTTCGGCGACAATAATTTAGGAATTGGTCCCTTAATTATATAGTTGATGTCAGACATTAGCTGAGTTGGATTTAAAATATTTCCTACGATGGCGCCGTTTGCATGAAGATTCATGTCTTGCTCTTGCATGCTCAGCATTCGTACATTGGCTCCTCTAGAAGACAATTCTATGCTGGATTGAAACTGTGCTAAAGTTTGATCGAAATCGCCAATCTTCAATGAAGCATTTTGAAAATCTATTCCGATATCATACGCAGGAAATCCGTCGATCGTATTTTGACCAACAGTGAGTTCCTTTGCTAAAGCCTGTACTGATACTGGTATAAAATTTCCACCGCGATGAAGTCGAATATCGACCTTGGAATCTTGAATACTTACGCTGCGAAATTTAAATCGAAAAAGATGATCCCAGGAGATCGATATCGACGGCACCTTAATGCCCATCACGGAACCGGCCTGCTGTTCCTTTAATCTTTTTTCGTAATTCGAGAAAAACTTTTCATCTAGATCTAAAGTCAAATTAGCGCCAACGATAGCAAAGGCGTTTACGTTAACTTCGCCAGTTAAAAGTTGAAAAAATTGAAACGTAAGGTCCAGTGCTTCGGCTTCTATTTTTGTCCCGCCCGGAAGACCCGCGAAATTCTTTTCTTTTAGCTCAAGGGCGGGTTTGTGAATAACTATTCCGGGTGGTAACAACTTTACCCCTAAGTCGCGAAATTCACCTTCTACACCGAGATCTAAAGGCAGCTGGCGCTGCGCTATGCTTTTTAATATTCGAGCGAACATCTCACTCTGAATGAACGAGAGAATCGTCATCACGAAGAGAAAGACGGAGCTGAAAAATAAAAAGAGGATTCGTCTCTTTTTCATTTGAGTTCGTTTAATTTCTCGGCGACGTCTCGGTACCGCGGGTTTAGTGTGTAGGCGCGTCGGTAAAACTCTTTCGCCTTACGAATATCCCCTAGTTTTTCAAAGGCCAATGCCATTAGGTACATAAAATCGGTTTTATCGTCTTCAGGCATGGTTAAATCCCGCACCAAGGGTTCTAACCGAATCGTAGCTTCAATAGCGCGCCCTCCAAAAATCAGAGCCAGGCACATGAGATAGGTACCCTCTAATTTCTGATCTTCATACCTGACGACAGTTTCAAATACAGCTACGGCGACTTCAAAAAGCCCCATTTCGAGATGAGCGATTCCTAAGTCGATTCTATTTCTAACCGGAAGACGAATCACTTCGGCTACCACACGATTGCAGTACTTTTCGTAGGCGACCGGAGTGGCAAATAATGTAGGAACCGGTTTGACACCGCCGCTAATATTTAAGCGCAGATCGCGTTCCAATCGTTCGAGCACTTCATCTGAGCTTTCAACTTTTTGTTCGGATTTTTCG
>DGKJ01000072.1 GCA_002387735.1 Bacteriovoracaceae bacterium UBA4573
AAATACTAACGTAAAAGGCATCGTCGTACGTATAAACTCTCCAGGCGGATCGGTCGCGCCGTCGCAGGAAATTTTTGAAGCCATTCGGTCTGCCGACAAAATTAAACCCGTTTTTGCTTCGATGGCCAGCCTCGCGGCAAGTGGTGGGTACTACGCAGCTCTGGGAGCGCGAAAGATATACGCCAATCCGGGTACCATTACGGGAAGTATTGGCGTGATCATGGGGTTTGCGAATTTAACAAGATTGTACGATTGGGCGAAGATAACCCCCTACACCATTAAAACAGGGAAATTTAAAGATCTAGGCTCACCCACCCGTGAAATGACAATGGAAGACCGAGAGTTACTCCAGTCGATGATGGACAATGTTTTAACCCAGTTCCGCAAGGCGGTTGCTGAGGCTCGAAAGATGCCCATGGAAAAAGTGATCGAACTTTCCGATGGCAGAATATTTTCAGGGGAACAAGCAAAAGCAGTAAAGTTAATCGACGAAACCGCGGGAATGCAGGATGTTGTAAAAAATCTAGCAAAAGACCTGGGCATGTCCGGTAAACCCCGTACGATTCGCCCTCACCGCGATAAGAATTTTTTACAGATGTTAACTCAAGAAAGTCCAGACGATGAAGCTTCGGCGGGTCTGTCCGGCACCGTTAAGGATTTGTTGTCCTTGGCGCGAATTGCCAGTCGAGCATTAACCGGAGAGGCTTCTTCCTTCGAACATGATGCTTCGTCGATGTGGGGCCCTCAATTCATTATTTCGAATGCAGCTTTTACTCAATAAATTATTAATCTTAGTTGCCGTTTCGCTCGCGTTGGCGCCGAAGGAAGCCGTGAGTGCTAGCGGCGAATTAGAGTTGGTCTCACTCGGACCCTCGGTTACCGTATTGGCGAATCTTGAACATCGTGTGCTGCGAAAAAAAGATGGCACTCGCGCCCACGAGTTAGCGGAAATTTATATGCTTCTCAATCGATGTCGGGAACTGCGAAAACTAGCGATCGACGCAGAAAAAAAAGTGACGCAGTTAGCTTCGTTGTGTGACGAAAAGTTAGAATCCAAAGTTGATCCCGAAGACCGATCAGAATTAGCACAATATTTGGCTTTTCGATCGCACGCAAACCCGGGTCCCAAAGAATTTTCGGTCGTTAGTCACATGCCCGAAGCCCGCTATGTTTACATGAAGCGTCTCGGAGATCTACGAACTCGTGGTCGTTCTACCGCGCCTCAGAATATGTTTTATGAGGAATTGGTCAAAGAATTCTTGGAGACTTCTTGGTAAGTGCGGTTCGATTTCTTGCATTTCAAGCGATTGAGAAGATTATGGACGCCCCCGGCGTCGGTGATTGGGATGAGGGAGTTCATCTCGAAGGTCCTGATCAGGCGCTCTTCCATGATATAGTGCAGGGCACTTTGCGTAACTGGCGCTTTCTTGAAAAATGCGTAAAAAGTCATTGCACCAGACCACCTAAACGAAACATGACCTACGTACTTTACACTTCGGCTTATCAGATCATTTTTTATGACCGGGTTCCCGAATACGCGGTATTCGCTGAAGCTAAAAAAGTAGCGCAACGAATCGGATTTTCACCCGATGAAGAACGTTTTCTTAGTGCGGTACTAAAACGCATTGCAGAGAACAAAAGTAACTATCGAGACGTTCACGAAAAAACGCTCGAAAGATTGCGGCTCGGAGGCGAGTTCCAAGACGGTGACCTCGATATACTCAATGTGAGTGATGACCTGTTAAATCTTTTAAAGAAAGGGCCGAAGGGTTCATTTAAAACAGTGGTTCAATGTTTGGTTCAAATGAAAAAGATCCCAGCCGTCGTTGGTATTGAGCTGCCATCAGTGACCGGCGACAAACCGTTCGAAGACACTGTGTTAAAAAAGGATTCCGCCATCGCGCCCCTTCTTAGTGAGTATCGCGGATCTAGTGTGGATGGATCGATTTTTCGGGTTCAGAGTGAAACAAGCCAGTTTTCTTGTAACCTATTTGCAAAAGAAATTAAGAGCGCCTTCCAAAAAGGGACAAAAAAAATTCGTATTCTTGATGTGGCTGCCGGAAAGGGCGGAAAATTGTTTGGCACTCTTTTACATTTGTATGGGGATGCTAATAATCTTGGGCCTCTCGAGTGGGTGGCTACCGATCGTTCAGAACGACAACTTAGAATGTTACGCTCTGAGTGGGAAAATGCCAAAAAAAACTGGGCCGTCGCATTTGATAAACTCGAAATTAAGAGTGTTGTTCACGATTGGAAGCAACCGTTTAGTAGCGACGAATCTTTTGACTTCATCTGGCTCGATGCGCCATGTACCGGTTTCGGGACACTGGCTAAACACCCGGAAATAGCGCTTTTGCGGGGAAGCCAACCGCAGGTAGCGGTCAAAGAACTAGCTGAACTGCAAAAGGAAATGCTAAAGCAATCAGTCGAACATTTGAAAAAAAGTGGGCGCTATTTCTATTCGGTGTGTACGCTTTCCGAGGCTGAGACTGTAGGGCAGCGCGATTATCTTGAAAAACTACTAGCTCGTAAAAGCGTAGAAACTCGTTCCGAGTGGGTCTTTTGGCCGGGTAGCGAGCCAGCCCCGCTCTCGGAAGGGTTCTACCTCACCGTGCTTTGAATGGGGCATCGAGCGTGGCTTTTTTCAGATAAAGCGATGTCATCGGATTTAGAATTACGTTTTTGAGTTCAGGTTTCTGTAAATATTCGAAGCGTCGAAAATAAAGTGGTATGATCGGCTGTTCACGTGAAAAAATTAAGGCGGCTTTTCGCCAATTGCTCTGTTCGACCGCTTTGTCGTATTCGAGGTTGGACCACCTACCGAGATTTTGGGGATGCGAGCTGGTAAGAAGCTTGAAATAGTAACTCGAGCTCCAGATCGGAGGGCCATATGAATTCAAAAATAATGGGAAGGGTCGTTCCTTCAGTTTGGCCCAGTAGGTTTTAACATCGTGGGTAATCAAGGTCGCGTCGATGTGTAGCTTTTTTTTAAACTCATTCTGAATAAGTTCAACTAAATTGCGATTCGAGCCTTTTTCGTAAAACGCAAAATCAAAACGTGCGCCGGCAAGGGTGCCGGTAGACGGTAATGAATAAGCGGCGTCAGTTTCCGTGATCGGCTGGTCCGGACTTAAATTTTTCGAAGGTGTGGCGAGACCGTCTAACACCCGTTCGATTGATCTACGATCAATGGCTTCAGCTATTATTCTACGGTTACTGGTTACGGAAAATAGAGAATGACCGAGATCCATCGCCAAATAAATGAGTACGGGCGCTTTTACAGAGCGGTAGTCAGCATGAGACCGAATTTTGAGTCGATCAACGCCTGCAAGGTCGGTCATGAAATGAAGGCGTCCAGTTTCATAAAGGCGAAGCGCGGTCGAGTCGTCTGCTATAACCAGAAATTCTATTTTTTTTAGTGTCCCTGGCGATCGGTGATGAGAATTAGGCGCCAACGTGAATCCAGTACCGAGGTTGCCAGAAGTAATGCGATAGGGGCCGTTCACGGGTATCGTAGCAGCGTTTTTGGTCCATTTTTCGCCATGAAGTTCAAGGTGCGACGAGGAAACCGGGAAAGTACACCAATGAGTGAAGAGGGCTGGTTCTAGAGCGACATTCTTTTTGGTTATGATTTCGAGTGTGTTCGCGTCGGAAGCTCGGTACGAAGCAACGTCATCGAGCAAAGCGCTGTAGCTTGATGCGAGCTCCTTGCTTCGCAAACGATTCCAAGCATAGACATAGTCTTGCGCAGTCAAGGCGAGTCCGTCGGACCATTTGAGTCGCGGCTTAAGTCTAATTTCCCATCGTGAAGGTCCGATTTGTTTTGGCAGTTTTAGCGCTTGAGCGGGTACGACTCTTCCGTCTGCGGAAATTTCATACAGCCCCTCCACCACGTTATTGATCAGATGAATCGGCACATCGCCTCGCGTCCAATCGAGCGACTCGGCTTCGAAAGCCAGACGGACGGAAACCCCGATCGAGTTCCGTGGAGCATTCGCGGGAGATTTATTCTTTTTAGCAGCCTCGGCGGGCGCAGCAAAAAGAACGAGTGCACAAATGTAGGCAAGGCCAAAGTGACCAAAGCGGATGGGGGGCATTTTGCTCCTAGCTTCGAAAATGGTGTCGATTCGGCACCAACTCAGTGTAGCAAAATCAACGAGTTAGATCCAACGCTTTGGTGGCACGGACCTTGAAGTATGGTCTGATTCGAGATGGCGCCGCGAGGGCAATGAAAGTTGAATTCGCGGGAACTTAGAGCAGTTGAAGCAGTACGTAGTCAGGGGTTGTCGGTCGGTCATCTTCCTTTCCATAAATACTTCAGAAAAATGAAAAACCTACCGTGCACCGCTGGTTCCCCGAAAGGGGGCCAGCCGGCATTACTTTTTAAGTCAGGTTGGTCGCTAGATTGACATCAATGCACGCGTTTCATAGCGTCGGTGGGAAATGAAAAAGACTATTTTGCTTGTGATCCCTTGCTTTAATCCTAGCGCTGCAGGGTGGCGGGGGCTCAGTCAATATCTCGAGCGATTAACAGGGCTCGCGCTACGAACGGCGCCGCACTTAGAATTTCAAGCTATTGTAGTAGACGATGGATCAACGCTTTGGTGTGAGCCCCCGGAGTTAGAAAAAGATCGCCCGTACCAGCTGGTGCGACTCGAAAAAAATCTAGGCAAAGGTGGGGCCATTGGGCGAATTTTAGAGTTGAGTCATGATCGATATGACTTATTGGCTATTACCGATTTCGACACCCCCTACAGTGAACGTGACCTACTGGGGATGTGCTGTTTGGTAGAGTGGAACGCAGTTCAAGTTTGCATCGGTGATCGCTCAATGGACAGTTCCTATGAAACTTCTGTGGGGCCCGGTCGTTTACTATTTCACAGGGCTGGTCGTCTTCTCGTTCGCACCATGATTGCAGGTGGGTTCAGTGACACCCAGTGTGGTATCAAAGTTTACTCCTATCCGTTTGTTAAAAAAATCGCAGCAGTGGCCAGAATCCGAGGATTCCTTTTTGACTTGGAATGGGTCTATATCGCACTCAAACACGGATTGACGGTTGCGAGATGGCCCGTTGCGATTTCGGAAAAACACCAGTCTGGAAAATGGTTTTCAAAAAGGTATTTTAAGTGTTTTTTCGAACTTATGCACATTATTGTAGGAATATTAAGTTCGAAGTACAAAACCTCTGAACTACAGATTTTGCTAAAGAAAGCTCGACTTAGTCACACTGGTCTTGGAGACCATTCAAAAAATGCAGAATTCTATTGTTAGGAAAGAAAAAGACCTTGCGGAGATTCCGGGAAACTATCAGCGAACGGCTCTCGCAAATGGAAAATTTTACCAAAAAGCTTGGCACCGATCCCGCCTTGAGTTTGTAAGGAAGACAATTTCAATCCGAGAAAACGACGTCGTCGCCGATATTGGCTGTGGAAGCGGAATCGTAGTTGAAGAGATTGCGCCCTTCGTTAAAAAAGTCTACGGCATTGATAGTTCAGCGAGGGCCGTGAAGTACTGTGAAGATTATTTTTCAAATTATGGTAATGTCGAAATACTAAATGGGGAACTTAGTAAGACCAACATATTGCCCGGGACTATTTCAAAAATAGTCTGTCTAGAAGTTCTTGAACACGTTTATGAAGCGCAGCTCCCAAGTATATTTGCCCACTGGCGAAGTTTGTTAAAGGCTGGGGGAGAAGTACTTATTACGACTCCTAACGACTTTTCAATTTGGCCGCTTCTCGAGTGGTCGGTAGATCGTATGAAATTATTTCCAAAAATGGCCGAAGACCAACACGTAAGTCATTGGTCGCGGAGGAAAATGTGCAAAATTCTGAAAGAAAACGGGTTTGACGTAATGAGATCAGGGACATTCAACCTTTTATCTCCAGTCGCGTTTTCCGTTATCGGTCAATTGGGCAGAGTGGTTCTAGAGATCGAAAAGACGTCCCTAAAAGAGTTTGGTCCTCTTGTTTGGGTTGTGGCACGCCGTTCTATTTAATGCAGTGATACAAGACCCAATGCTGACTCTTTTTTATAAGTTTATACGCGGAGTTTTTTTCTAATTGTTTCGAAAGTACATCGAATTCGCCGCATTGATCTATGATTCCAATAAGCGACATGCCCTGGCAACAAAGCACCAAGTCACGAGGTTGTGACATACAATTTAATCCTTCTTCGCGTTGATCAGCAGCGTAACCGAGACCTTTGCGGTCGACTTCACAGTTTGAAACGAATGGACCTTTTACACCTGAGTTTCGAATGGCCTCAGTGAGGGTGTATCTTACCAGGTGTTCCTGATGGAGTTTTTCGATAAAGCGTAACGGTTTCGCAGAAAAATAGATCGTGGAAAAAGCCATTATGATTAAACTAGGCAAGAGCATTAACTTTTTTTTCAGTAACTCATTGAGTGCAAGAGCCGACGCCAAAGCAAATAAAACAACACTGGGGCCGTAGTGATAGGTATATCCGGGCGCCTTAAATGCGACACTGGAAGCATAAAGCAGTGAAAATAAACTCGTACATAATGGCGACCAAAAATTCCCTAAAACTGTTTGGAAATCAACTTTAGAACTACGGAGATTCTTAATGATTTGAGGTGCCGAAGCTATCAGTACCAACCCTACGGGGTAAAAGTTCCTAAGATAACCATCGACTACTCGTGCTGTCGATCCCTCATGAATTCCGAAGTCGTAGTAACCGCCTTTTCTCACCATATAAAGTGTTCCAAGGTAGACTGCGGAAATAACTAGGGCAGTGATTCCTTCTCTCCATCTTTTATTTTGCAAGGCGGGCAGGGCAAGAAAAAACATAAATGGTTCTTTGGTGAGAACTGCCAGAAGTAAGAAAAAGTAACTGAGCCATTTAATTTTTTTATAAAGTAGCAAGGCGACGACTACAAAGGTTAGGCCCGAGAGTTCGCTTAGCGTAAGAATTTGTAGGTTTTCAAGCAATGGCGGTGATTTGAGCAATAACACCAGTAAAAAACCCGCAACAAGTGCGTGAATCCGATAAACATAAATATTACAAATTGCGTAAAGAGCACTAAATAAAATGAGTTCTAGAACCCGTGTTGCTCGAAGCATGTTAGGGTCGAGATCGAGTAAGCGGAATCGTTCAAAGACTATAAATGGGCTAAGTGGTCGAAATCGACGAATAGAATCCCAGTCCCAGTTTACGAATACTTCAACGTTCCAACCCTCCCTGTACCACTGGGACCAACTGACTTCGTCAAAAAGCGACCAGCTCCAGTGACTCTTTTTAAAAACGATGAACATAGAAAAAATTAGCCCAACGAAGGTGGGAATGAAGTAAGTCCACCTGATTTGGAGTAGACGCTTTGCGATTAGATTGTGAATCTGGAGCATTGGACGACTCTACGAACGCATTTTCACTTCGACAACCCCGACCTTTGCGCTTAACTTGGCGGCTATGACGCGTCGGCGGAAATTGACTTTTTTCGTTCTACTTTTGATGATCTCTTTTTTAGGTTCAGCTCTAAGCCTCGAGTTAATCGTGCGGATGACCTTTCCGCAGCCTACCGGACCAGTGATGTTTAGTTATGATCCCGCAATCGGAGTGATTCCAAAGCCAAGTCAGTCAGCTTTACGCACTTTATCAGAGGACCCCCCCTATCGTGCCTCAAACGACAGCGAGGGGTTGAGAGTGTCTTGGTCTGCAAACTCAGACAGTTCTGAAAAAAACAGACGCCGCGTTCTTTTTCTAGGTGACTCTTACGTGTACGGATCAGGGGTAAGTGACGAGGCTACGTTCGCCAGCGTATTCGCAAAAATTACGGGTTATCGGGCAATTAACGCAGGGGTTCCGGGGACCGGCAACGATTTCGCTTTGAAGTTCCTCAAGGTTAGAGCTCGCGCCTACCGCCCCGATACAGTGGTGATAGGTTTTTTCCCAAATGACTACGCCGATAACATGGGGGGCCGTTTTTTTGAGCACCGCCCCGACGGGACACTTTCGGATGTGGACGTGGCAGCTTCGTTCGCTTTTTATCGGAACAAACAAAAGCTCGGTGAATATCGTCTCTATAACTGGTTTTGCGAAAACTCGCACGCCTTCAATGTTGCTCGAAAGCTTGCGGCGGAGCTCAAAGTCTCGGCGGGACTAGGAGATGTGTCTGT
>DGKJ01000010.1 GCA_002387735.1 Bacteriovoracaceae bacterium UBA4573
CCGCAGTGCTTGCTGGCGTCAAGGACATTAAAGATGCGATCGCGACGGCCCAATACAATTTACGCACTCTAAATCGCCGCACGATTTTATTTGTCGACGAGATCCATCGTTTCAACAAGAACCAGCAAGATGCCCTGCTTCCGTTTGTCGAGGACGGTACTGTGACGCTCATTGGCGCGACCACTGAAAACCCGAGTTTCGAACTTAATTCCGCGTTGCTTTCTCGAGCGCCAATCTTTGTTTTAAAAACGCTCGAATTTGAAGCTTTGATCGAAATCTTAAAAAGGGCCGCCACGGACCCTGTCGAAGGTCTGGGGCTAAAAAGTCAGCAACTCCCGGAATCACTTTTTCGAATTATCGCCCAGCGCGCAAATGGAGACGCTCGACGTGCGCTCGGAATTCTCGAAGACTTTCACGTCTACGCACTAAGTGAACTCAGTGATGCATCCCCACTCACTAATGAACGTGCTTCCGAGCTTTTGGAAAAATCAGTGGGTCAGAAATTTATTCGGTATGACGCGCGAGGCGAAGAACACTACAATACCATCTCTGCTTTCATTAAATCTCTGCGAGACAGTGACCCAGATGCTGCGCTCTATTATTTGGCGCGAATGCTCGAAGCGGGCGAAGAGCCACTCTTCATAGCTCGACGCATGGTTATTTTCGCATCAGAAGATATAGGAAACGCTGAACCTCGCGGGTTGCAAGTTGCGCTAGCTGTTAAAGAGGCCGTCGATTTCGTCGGAATGCCCGAAGCCCGCATCAACCTCGCGCACGGAGTTACGTTTCTCGCTGCCTGTCCAAAAAGTAACGCGTCTTATGTCGGCATCGAATCCGCCCTGGAAGACGTACGAAATCACGGGAATTTGGAAATCCCGCTTCACCTACGGAACGCTCCCACGCGCTTTATGAAGGATCAGGGATACGGAAAAAACTATCAATATGCTCATGACTTCGAAGACGGAATTACCGAGCAGGTCAATTTGCCGGAACAATTAAATTCTCGACGCTACTACCAACCCAAGCCCGTAGGGCTTGAAAAATCGATTTCTGACCGCCTTTTAGCCCTGAGAACCCGTAAAAAACCCCAAAATTAACCCTCTAATACCTGATAAAAACACTAAAGATTTAACCCAAAACTACCGACTCTACAGTAGGGGAGCGCGTCGATGCAGAGCTTAACTATTCAGCGGGCGGTTTTTATCCTATTGATATTATTTTCTTTTTTTAGTCCAACCTACGCCAAAGCAGCCGACTTCGAAATCTTCGACGGACGAGTGTACAACGGGAAGTTCTACCCTAGAATCGACATCATTGAATGGGGCACCCCTTCCCACATGGAATTTCATATCTATTCCAAAGGAAAACCCATCGAACTGGGTTTTGAACTCGAAGATAAAACAGGACGCAAAGTAATGTTGGTAAACTACCACATCACTGAACGAGGAGAGCGGCTGTGTCGTAGAGTATTGGCGCCCGCTCATTTTCATTCGGGCTTTATGGTCTACGTAGATAAAACAGATCCGGACTTCGACAACGTAATCGTGTCGGTACACGAGCTTCCGGCTAAAAGAGGACTCGTTAAACTTATTCGCCCGCACAGTTATGCTGCTTGTGAATTAGATAAACCGGACAGATCCGTGGCTTCTACCGGCGAAGGCGAATACAAAAACATCGCTCCCCCTCACGTTGACCAGTCCAAGACAAAGGTCGACGGATCCGCGATCAAAAAACCCGGTCAGGCCGTGCCATTTGGCGATATTTTTTAAATCTAACTTTTATTCAAATTGCCGATCTAGACAGTTAGCTTCCAGCTCGAAATTTGATCCGTCAAATACTCCAGGACTTTCGAGGCATCTAACTTTTCTTGCACCTTCGTGTCGCGATTTCTTACAGTAAGAACACCTTTTTCGACCGTATCGAAATCAATGGTCACACAAAATGGCGTACCGATTTCATCTTGACGATAGTAGCGCTTCCCAATGCTGCCCGACTCATCAAACGTAGCACGATATTTTTTCCGAATTTCGTCATAAACCTTTTCGGCCACTGACATGAGTTCTGGTTTTTTCATGAGCGGAAACACGGCTACTTTATAAGCCGAAACGTTCGGGTGGAGCGCTAAAAACACTCGATCTTCTTCTTGTCGAAAAGCATCGGCTAACGTTACCAGCAAGGTGCGATCACAACCTGCCGAAGTCTCTACGATATAAGGTATGTAACGTTCTTTGGTGGGTTCGTCGTAGTATTCTTGCTTCTTCTTGGAATACTCTTGATGGCGACCTAAATCAAAATCCGTACGATTATGAATACCTTCGCACTCCTGCCAACCGAAAGGGAATTCATACTCAATGTCATAAGCTTTTTTTGCGTAGTGCGCCAATTCTCCGTCGCGGTGTTCATGAAATCGCAGTTTCTCTTTTCGAATACCGTTGGCAAGGTGCCATTTAAGTCGTTGTTCTTTCCAATATTCAAACCATTTTTCATCTTCGCCAGGTTTCACAAAGAACTGCATTTCCATTTGTTCGAATTCTCGCGTACGAAAAATAAAGTTCCCTGGTGTAATTTCATTACGGAAAGCCTTACCGATTTGAGCAATACCGAATGGAATTTTTTGACGTGAACTTGAAGCCACATTCAAAAAATTGACGTATATTCCCTGAGCCGTTTCCGGGCGCAAATAAACGACTGCCGCATCTTCTTCGACCGGCCCCATAAATGTTTTGAACATCAAGTTAAACATGCGGGGCTCGGTAAGCTCCCCGCTACAGTTTGGACATTTTTTTGATTTTCGATTTTCGTCTGGAATTTTATCTTCGCGAAAGCGTTG
Source organism: Bacteriovoracaceae bacterium UBA4573 (assembly GCA_002387735.1). GTDB lineage: Bacteria > Bdellovibrionota > UBA1018 > UBA1018 > UBA923 > UBA923. The sequence continues at coordinate 2,831 of DGKJ01000010.1, forward strand.
TTTACATTTTTTGCAGTCAACCAAGGGGTCGCTGAAGCCCGCTACGTGGCCACTCGCTTCCCAGACTCGCGGATGCATGAGAATCGCCGCGTCGAGTCCTTCGACATCGTCGCGATCTACCATAGAACGCCACCAAAGCTGCTTTACGTTATTTTTCATTTCTACGCCAAGGGGACCGTAATCCCAACACGCGTTGATACCGCCATAGATTTCAGAACTCTGAAACACGACGCCACGCCGCTTACAAAGCGCAACTAGATCCTGCATGTCTGTTAAACTTTTCATTCGAGCTCCTCAAACCAAAAGAGAGTAAAATTTGGCGTATTCGCCGCGCTGAGACATTAATTGATCATGTGTGCCGATTTCCACTACTTTTCCGCCCGACAAAACAAGTATTTGGTCCGCATGCCGAACAGTGGAGAGTCGATGGGCTATTACTAGCGTGGTTCGGCCTACCATAAGCTTCTCCAACGCCGCCTGTACTGCTTTTTCGGACTCAGAGTCGAGGCTAGAGGTAGCTTCATCCAGAATCAATATCGGTGCGTCTTTTAACAATGCGCGAGCGATTGAAATGCGTTGCCTTTCCCCACCAGAGAGCTTCTGTCCTCGGTCCCCCACTACGGTATCTAACCCCTCTGGAAGGCGGCTAATAAAATCCCAAGCTTGCGCAGATTTAGCCGCCGAAACGATTTCTTCTTCGGTGGCGCCAGTTCGGCCGGCAGCTATATTGGCCCGAACCGAATCGTTGAATAAAAATACATCCTGAGTCACTACAGCGATCTGTTTTCTAAGACTACTCAATGTAAAATCGCTCACATTCGACCCGTCAATCAACACGCGGCCATCCGATGGGTCATAAAAACGGGGAAGTAAATTAACAAGGGTCGATTTGCCCTGCCCACTGGCCCCAACGACGGCAAACATCTTGCCCTTGGGTACTTCAAACGACACCTGCCGAAATACGAACGGAAGGTCGTCCGCGTAGCGAAAGCTTACGTTTTCGAAGGCGATCGCATGTTCGCGACCGGAAAGTACCTTAGCATTTGGTTTTTCAACAATCGCACTACGCAAAGCTAGCGTTTCGTGAATACGTTCAGCTGATGCGCCCGCGAGATTCAACTTCATGTTGATATCGTTCAAGTTACGAATGGGATTAATCATTAGACCAAAACAGGTAAAAAACGCCAATAATTCGCCGGTAGTCAGCCTGTCTTGCAGCACATCTCGACCGCCAACGTAGATAATCAAAGCCGCAGCGATGGCCCCCATGAACTCTACCGAAGGTCCACCTATTTCTTCGACCCTGGCTGCCTTCAAAGCAAAGTTTACGTATTCGTCGTTTCGTTTCTTAAATCGATCGAAGGTTAATCGCTCGAGCCCAAACCCCTTGATCACCCTAAACCCCGAAAACGCTTCCTGGAGAGCCGAATACACGTTGCCATTAGCCTCTTGCATTTTAAGAGCGTAACCCTTCATGAGTTTGCCAGAGCGCTTGCCGAGCCAGGTGAGCATTGGGGCTATTACCAGCATGAGCGCCAGTAACTTGACGTTAAGATGAATGGCGTAAATTAGAAGCCCGATAAAGGTAAAACTGTCACGCACCAACGCAATTAAATTGATAGTTCCCTGGCTGACATAAAACACGTCATTGGTAACACGCGAAATCAGTTGGCCAATGGAACTTTCATTAAAAAAGGAACTTGATAGTCCCAAGTAATGATTAAAGAGTTTTTCGCGAATGTCGCGCATAATACGTTCGTTGGCGAGTCGCGCCAAAAAAGTGCTCGAAAATCGCACAATCACATTCACACAATAGATTCCCACGACAGCAAACGCTAAATACAAGAGCTTATCGTAGCTTCTCTGAGCAAGCACATCGTCTTGTAAGAATTTCAAAAGTGGCGCTGGACTAAAACGCACCGCAGAAAGGGGAATTGTCAACAAACCGGCCACTAGCAAAAGCCGCCACTGCGGTTTAATGAAAGGAACCAAGCGAAGAAAAGATTTCATTTCATTTTCATCTACCCCAAGCTAAAAAAGAAGTCACTGTGTCTCGAACGCAAAAAAGAATCCAAAACATTCTAGTCGTGGGTGGCGCCGGATATGTGGGCAGCCACGTTGCCAAATGCCTGGAAAAAGCAGGATACAATCCCGTTATTTTAGATGATCTGAGTACAGGCCATCGAAAGGCAGCCAGATCTGCTACTTTTTACCAAGGCCACTACGGCGATCGGGAACTGCTAAAAAGTATCTTTTCTAAACATTCGATCTCTGCAGTTATGCATTTTGGAGCAAAGGCTTTGGTCGGAGAATCAGTAGCGGACCCTCTACTTTATGCTTCTTCGAATATTGCAGGGACCATCGCCCTACTCGAAGGCATGCGTGCGGCCAACGTAAATCGGTTCATATTTTCGTCTACCTGCAACGTATTTGGGGATCCAAAAGAAGTTCCTATCCATGAAGGAGTTCAAAAACTCCCGGTCAACCCCTACGGTTTTAGCAAGTTCGCAGTCGAGCAAGTACTACAGCACATGGACCAGGCTTATCAGTTCCGATCGGCAAGTCTGCGATACTTTAATGCCGCCGGCGCCGATCCGGAAGGCGAGCTAGGTGAAGATCATCGATGTGAAACACATCTTATTCCGAACGCGATTCGTTCACTCACCGGTCGCTCACCGGCGCTAACCATTTTTGGAAACGACTACCCGACGCCCGATGGCACTTGTATTCGGGATTATGTTCACGTGAATGATTTAGCTTCAGCCCACATCAGTGCCCTCGAATTAATTGACTCCCAAAATCGGAGTGTTGATTTCAACCTTGGTAGCGAGCAAGGGTATTCAGTCAACGAAGTTATCCACATGTTGGAAAAAGTGTCGGGAAAACAAGTTCCCCGAAAATTGGGAGCTAGACGTCCCGGCGACGCCCCTAGACTGGTAGCAGATTCTTCGAAAGCCAAACGCGAACTCTTGTGGAAAACTAGCTTTGATCTTGAAGCAATAGTACGCACCGCCTACCAGTGGCTTGCCAAAAACCCGGAAGGTTACGCTTCGTGAGGCAACCTGCGCTATTTCTAGATCGCGACGGAACTATCAACGTCGATCTCATAGGAAACTACGTATTGCACCCGGACAAGCTCCAACTGGTACCAGGCGCCGCAACTGCGCTCTCAGAAGCGCGAGCGGCTGGCTTTAAATTGGGAGTTGTCACCAACCAAGCCTGCATCGGGAAGGGTTTACTGACCCACGAGGGATTGGCTAAAATTCACGAGCATCTTGAATATCTTGTCCGTCAGGAAGCGAACCTTGATCGCTTCCACTTCGACGATCTTCGCTATTGCCCCCACCGAGCCGACGAAGGTTGCGCCTGCCGAAAACCCAATACGGGAATGCTCGAGGCCGCAATCGCTACTCTAAATCCCGTTCTTGATCGTTCATTTTTCATCGGTGACAAACCCGCCGATCTTGGTTGCGCAAATAAGGCAGGAATACGTTCAATTTTGGTATTAACGGGTTATGGTTCTGAAACGCTCAAAGAAGTTGAAGCTGGGAAATGCCCTACCCCCTACGCCGTCTGCACGAATCTTCTAGAGGCTGTTCGTTGGATATCCGAGGACCTGCGCACCCACCAATCGTAGGCTCTTAAATCCCCCCGCGGGCAACCCTGGCACTTGATGGTGCAAAAAATCTGTCAATACGGCGAACAAATTCTGTTGAGTTTGCTGTGACAGAGATTTCGCTTCGACCAAAACCTTAAACGGTTTAGCCAAACACTCCGAAAATAATACGTGGGCATCTAACCCCAAGTAGAGTTGTTTCTTAGAAGCATGAGGCGCACACGATGCGCAAATTATCCCACCGGCGTCGCTATCCCAATAAAAATCGCCTTCCGCACAAGAGTGCGCCGAAACTGCGCAGCGCGAACAACTAGTAAGATTGGGGGCGTATCCCATTACATGTAGCGCTTTCACTAAAAAGACATTGGTACAATAAAAACCATCTGCATCGGAGTCCAAGTGAAACAGGAAATTGCTCAAGAGCACAAATAGATCACGAGCGGGAGCGTGAGGCTCCACTAGCCGCAAGCAAAATTCGGCGGCAAAACTAGCGAGAGCGAGCCGATCATAGTCCGTGCGTAGCCTGGTGAACTCGTGATGTACCACAGCTTCGTCGATACGACCCATTTCAGTGTTGGGTTTTTGAATAAATCTCAATCGTGAACAAGTAAGGGTATCGAGCGCTCCGCCGAAACGACGCGAATGAATGGCTCCTTTCGCTAAAGCGGTGATCTTGCCGCTCGATTCAGTAAGGACTACACAAACGCGATCGCGTTCCTGATATGGAAAGGTTTTTAATATTATTCCGAGTTCGGATTTATGTTCCATAGCGCCTTAAGGCAAAAAAACGTCAGCCTGGAATCACCTTATCAGATCACCCGTAAAAAAACTGATTTCGGTAGGACTATGAGTCGCAACCCACTCCTCAGAGCTTTTAAGCCACCCTCGCGCGGCAATATGAAACTTCATAAACGGCTTACCAGCGATAAGTGCCTCAAGATCTATTTGGGAATTTGATTTGAGCGTACCGAGGTGCAACCTCGCAAATCGCCCGGGATAAATTACATTGGAATATAGGTACTCACCTTCCGATAAATCGGGCGGTCCGATTCCGACAAAACTGTTGGAATACATAAGTTGATCTATGAATTCGATAAACACCGGGAAAATTATTTTCGATGGGTCTTCCGTATGAACATAAACCAACACTCTCTCTATGTCGGAGTCGCTATGATTTTTTAGGTAAAAACCAAAGTGGCCAATAATGGCGTCCGAGTCTTGAGTCCAGGTGTCATTGCGATAGGGATCATCACTCTTATCGGAATACCGAATGTCGATTTTGCCATTTTCCGGAATTGGAGACTCGAAATCAAAGCGCGGCGAAAACTCGATCACATCGTAGCGAATTTCGGGTACATTCGGAAGCGCTTCGTCGGTCGCGGGACAACCGCTACAAACAAGCGTCACCGAAACGGCGAACAGAGCAAAAACTATCCCCTTCATCGAGCCCCCTATTGAAAGTTGCGCCTACTGCCGCTACTAATCAAAGTCAACTTTATGGCCAAAAAACGTCCAATGTCCCTCACCGAACGGTCTATTTTAATGCAGTCTTCGCTTTTGCGAAGAAACTGGCCGAAACTCATTCCGGCAAATGTAAAAAAGGCGCTTCATCTTGGTGGCCAGATCTACCTTGTCGGCACTGGCAGCAGCTTTCATGTCGCACAGTGGGCGAGTTTCGTGTTTTCAAACGCTCAGGCGCAGTCTAGCTGGGACACTCTTTATAGAGCTCCGAACCAACGATTGTCCCAAGACGCTCTCTACATTGTTTGTTCTCATCGTGGGGCTCAAGGTATTACGCGGGCTCTATTGAAACATCTGAGGAAACATCGTCTTAACGCTGTTCTACTCTGCGCAGAAGGCTCACCAACGCTAGAGTTTCCTACCGTCTTTACTTCTCCACGAGAACAGTCCCAGGCTCACACAATGAGCGTGACGGCTGCGATAGCGGCACTTTTGACCATGGCAGACATTCAACGTCATAAAAAACCAGCTTCTGTCCTAAAAAGATTGTCGCTGGTGGCGCAGAAATTCGACGAAGGCGCCTTTCGCTGCAAAATGCCTTTTCGCTTCGATGCCAATTTGCCAGTTACGGTTATTGGGGGCGGAGAACTTCACGCGATTGCCCAGGAGCTCGCACTTAAAATTCGAGAAATGTGTTTTCTGCCCGCCTTCGCAATTGCTTTAGAGGAGTATTTGCACGGTCCATACGTTGCGACCGAACCGGGGGAGACAATTTTGTTTTTAGCCGGCGGCCAAGGTCCCAGGGCGGTACAGGCGCTAAAAACCGCTAAGACGCTGAAAGCTAACATTATTTCGCCTTCTCCTGCGATTTTGCGACTTCCACCCATTGAAAAATCACTCGGCCTGCTTTTTTGGGGGCAATCGTTAGCACTTGAGCTTTCCCGCCGACTTGATACAAATCCGGATCTCAACCGATCCGAGGACCCGCGCTACGCAAGAGCAAAGGAACTTGGCGAATTTCGAGGTTAGCGGTGAAAGATTTATTTTCGGAAATTCAAGCTCTCAAAAAATCCAAAAATGCGATTTTGTTGGCGCACTATTACCAAGACGCTGACATCCAAGACGTTGCTGATTTCGTGGGCGATAGCCTCGATTTATCAAAAAAAGCGGCAGCCACGGACGCCGATATTATAGTGTTCGCCGGCGTTCACTTCATGGCCGAGACAGCAAAAATTTTAAACCCATCAAAAAAAGTATTGATTCCCGACCTTAAGGCGGGCTGTTCACTAGCGGACACCTGCCCACCAGATCGATTTAGGGCGTTTAGAGAAAAATATCCAGACACAGTCGTCGTATCTTACATTAATTGTTCTGCTGAAATAAAAGCGCTTAGCGATTACATTTGCACCAGTAGTAACGCAGAGAAGATTATTTCGGCGATTCCTAGAGACAAAAAAATTCTCTTCGCGCCTGACAAGAATTTAGGTCGCTATTTGGCCGAAAAACTTGGTCGCGACCTCACTCTTTGGCCTGGCAGTTGTATCGTCCACGAAATTTTTTCAGAAAAAAAGATTACTCAGCTCAAGGTAAGACACCCTGCGGCACTCGTCATTGCGCATCCGGAATGCGAAGAGGGTGTGTTGAAGCTAGCCGATCACATTGGGTCGACCTCGAGTTTATTGAAATTCACTCAAACTTCGCCTGCCAAACAGTTCATCGTGGTGACGGAAGCCGGTATAATTCATCAAATGCAAAAAGCGTCGCCCGACAAAGAATTCATTGCGGGACCGCCTCAGAACGAATGTTCCTGTAACGAGTGCCCTTACATGAAACTCAATACGCTAGAAAAGGTGCGGGACTGTTTGCTCCATGAAAAACCGGAGCTAACACTATCAGAAGATTTGAGAGTGAGAGCACTCGTGCCAATGCAACGAATGCTCTCACTTTCTTGATTATTTGCCCAAATAGGTCTGAGCTACATCTGCTTGACGCTTTAGCGCCTCGCGCAGAGAGATCAGGAGCAACTTCTCTGAAGAACGATAAGACGTAACGGCAGCCAAATCAGCCGTCGACAGAGTTGGCTGGCGCAATAGTTTGAACATTGCATCGTAAACTGGCTTCAGACCGGCGTAAATCTCGGCCGGATCGGTTACCGAAACACCGCTCATGTTGCCATCACGCACATACTTGTTGAGGACGAAAATATCCATCCACTGAGCATTGCCCGTCATTTGAAGCTGCAGGCCACAAGAAGCAATCTGATTTGAGAGCTCCAACACGCGATTTTCTACCCTGGGAGTAACGTCGCGTGCCTTTGTGGAGTCATCTGAAGCTTTTTGAATACTAAAGCCTACCGTTTTGTATCGACAGCTCTTCGAAAAGACCTTTCCGTCTTTCACTAGCTTTTCAAGCTCAGCCACCGCTGTCATTAAATCCGGTTTGCAGTTACTGGCAGCAGCGGGATCTTGAGTACCATCGGCAATTAAGTAGGCCGGAATAACACTCGCCACTGCGTATCGCTTAGCAATGTGATCCAACTCTCGTAGTCCAACATCAAAAAACATGTCGGCATTGCGAGCCGCATCTTCCAATTTGCGTTGAATGCCTTTGTCGATAGGGGCATCGGCTTTGATTCGATCAATCAAGCCCTGAATTTCGAACGGGTCGTCGACACTTCGCATATAGCGGTTTGAAAAAAACTGTTCTTTCGCGCAACCCAGCTCACGCTTAAGCGCAGTCGTCCAATCTACCGGACCTTCATCGTCACCTGGCTTTTCTGGACATCCTGCGGACAACGCCGCAGTGGCCAAAAGGCACACTACGACACCAAACTTCTTAATTTGACTGATTTTCATGATTTCCCCCAAAATAAATCGACGCCCACGGGCATCGCACTTCGGGGTCTAACAGAGAGATTATTATTTGGAAAGCCCCAGGAACTGGGGCCAAATCGTGGGCCCTAGAAAGCCCGAAGGGGAAGCCGCTTTCGCTGCTCCCCCTTCGGGATAAAACCTATACTACCATCCAAAGCAGAAGTTACTTCTTTTTCTTCTTAGCTTTTTTCTTGGTGGTTTTTTTCTTCGTTTTTTTCTTTGCCATTTTTTTGGCCTCCCTAATTAAAGTCCATTGAGAAAGCACTACCTATCTCTAATGTTACTCATCGTTTGCGAATTTCCAAAAAAAAAATTCTATGAGATTCATTTTTTTGGAGGTCCCACATGTTTGTCCGAATTGTCCCCGTTCTGTTTTTTTTCGTCACGATCACCTTTTCTCACGCAGGTTCTGACGAAAATCGCACTACTAATACAAAAAAAAATCACCCGAAATCAGCTACAGAAAAGGAAATAGGAGGAAACAAAATAATTTCCGAAATGCAATCAAAGTACCGCACAGTGAGAACTTTGAGCGCAAATTTTGTTCAAAATCAGTTCTCGGCGATGGACGCACCCGACCATAAAATAATTCCGTCGGTAGGCAACATTTTCATAGAAAGGGACCCAAAACTCGATTTATTGAAGTTTCGGTGGCAAACAATCAGTCCAAATCCGGCTCTTGCCGTTTCAAATGGAAGAAAATTTTGGGCATATACACCGCCATTTCGCGACGGTGAAAACGGGCAAGTTCAAATACGTAAAGCGAGTGATATGAAGTCGAGCACATTGGCCGACCTATTGCTCGCGAATCGGCCACTACAAAAGTCCTTTGATATAGAGCCCTTAGACTGCAAAAATCAAAATCATGCGTGTTTTTCGCTTGTTCCGAAAAAGGCTTCTGGAGACCTGGATCGGGCGGAACTCCACATTGAAAGGCGGACTAAATTAGTATATAAGGTGAACCTCATTAATATAGTCGGCAACCGTACAGAACTCGAATTGAAGAATATTCAGCTAAATCCAAAATTGGGAAAAGCACTCTTTGAATTCAAGGTTCCGCCTAAAACAGAGGTGATTAAGTAGCATGCCTTCGTTCGACATTGTTTCGAAACTGGATCTTCAAGAAGTCGACAACGCCGTTAATATAGCGAAAAAAGAAATCGCCAATCGGTTTGATTTCAAGGGCAGCAAGGCGTCAATTGAACTGACTAAAGAGGAAATCACCCTTATTGCCGACGACGAACCGAAATTACTCCAAGTGAAAGATATATTAGAATCGAAACTCACCAAGCGAGGCGTATCGCTTCTTGTTCTCGATTATCAGAAGCTTGAAGACGCTACTCTGGGCACAGTTCGCCAGAAAGCCAAACTTCGACAAGGCGTCGACAAAGAAAACGGCAAAAAGATCATTCAATTGATAAAAGACACCAAGTTGAAGGTACAGGCGCAAATAATGGACGACCAGGTACGAGTGACTGGCAAAAAAATCGACGACCTTCAAGAAGTGATGGGTGTTTTGCGCACTTCACAGGTTCCGCTGCCGCTTCAATACGTTAACATGAGATCTTAACAGCTTACGGAGTAGTAAAATGGAGTACCAAGCAGGCCGCAAGATCGAATCGGGCGTTGAGCGCGACAAAAACGTGCACTTCGTAAGCCTTGGGTGTCCAAAAAATCTGGTGGATTCGCAAGTCATGCTGGGTCTTCTAAAGTCGGACCAATACGGCGTGGTCTCGGAACCAGAGCGCGCCGACGTTATTGTAGTAAATACTTGCAGTTTTATTGAGTCCTCCAAGGTCGAATCAATCGACACGATCTTAGAGCTTGCCGAATATAAAGACACTGGGAAGTGTAAAACGCTCGTTGTAGCGGGTTGTTTGCCCCAACGCTACAAAAGCCAGCTTTTAAAGGAACTCCCCGAGGTTGATATTCTAATTGGCACCGGTGAGTATCATCGCATCGCCGAACTCGTGGATTGGGCCCAAAAAGGCGAACTTCCTGAGCGAGCCTACGTGAATAAACCTGCTTTTATTCATACCGAAGCGCACCCGAGACTGCAGACGGGTCAGTTCTTCTCTGCTTATTTGAAAATTTCCGAAGGCTGCAATCGTAGATGCAGTTTTTGTATTATCCCTCACCTGCGAGGCAACACTCGTTCGCGCACTGTGGAGTCCCTGGTCGAAGAAGCCACCAAACTAGCGCTTTGCGGAGTAAAAGAACTCAATTTGGTAGCCCAGGATTTAACCGAATACGGAATGGAACACCGTTATCAACAAATGACTCTAGAAAAACTTCTTCCTGCATTGTGTAAGATCGAAGGCATCGAGTGGGTACGTTTGTTTTATGCCTATCCCGATCAATTTTCCGACGAATTAATCGACATCATGGCAACTGAGCCTAAAGTAGTGAAGTACTTAGATATGCCGATTCAACACACCAATGATCGCATTCTTCAACTCATGAACCGCAAGTTTACTCGTCAGGAAATTTTAGACTTCGTGGCACGTTTACGGGCAAAAATGCCGAACATTGTACTTCGAACCTCTATAATAGCAGGGTTTCCATCGGAAACTGATGCCGAGCATGAGCAATTACTAGAAGACTTAAGAGTTCTGCAATTTGACCATCTCGGGGCGTTTTCCTATTCAAAAGAAGAAGGTACTAAGGCCGCCCTACTTGGAGAGCAAATTCCCGCTCGAACAAAAGCCAAGCGGCAACGAGCGATACGGGCATTGCACCAAAAAATTTCGTCCGAAAAAACAGCTGGGCTTGTAGGCCAGGAATTTTCAGTTTTGATCGAAGGCGAGCACGACGAAACAGAATTACTTTTAAAAGGCCGGCATTATGGACAGGCCCCAGAAATTGATGGCCAAGTAATTATCAATGACGGCTCAGCATCCCCCGGTGATTTAGTGCGAGTGCGCATTACTGAGGCGATGCCCTACGATCTAGTCGGTACCATAATTCAATAACTACTCGAGAGCCGGCGCTGGTGGAGATGTTTTCTTGTTAAGATCGCGCCAGCTCTTGCCCGCTCTGGCTTTGGGGTCCATAAGAAACTTGCGTACGGCATTTTGATGATCTTCATAGGTCGCGCTAAAAACATGAGTTCCGTCGTTTTTGGAAGCAAAGTAAAGGAAGGGACTTTCCTTTGGATACAACGTTGCCTCAACTGCGGCTCGGCCAGGATTAGCGATTGGACCCGGCGGTAAGCCATAAATTACATAAGTGTTGTAAGGAGTTGGTGTTTCTAAGTCTTTTCGTGTGATGTTGCCGTTATAGTTTTTAATTCCGTAAATCACCGTTGGATCGGTTTGCAGTCGCATTCTCTTTTTTAAACGATTGTGAAAAACTGAAGCCACGAGTGGACGCTCGAAATCAGCTCCAGTTTCCTTTTCTACGATACTCGCCAACGTCATGACCTCGTGGAGTGACATTTTTAGTTCCTGCGTTCTCGAAACCCACTGAGGTGTCCAAATACTTGCCATCTTGTGTACCATGTTACTAAGTACCGACTTAACGTCGGCTTCACGGGTAATAAAATAGGTATCTGGAAACAAATATCCTTCCAAAGTTCCCGGAATTTTTGGGGGTTTTCCTACCCTTTCTAGCTTCCAAGCCGAGGCCCACACCGAACTTATAAATGCGCGGTCTGAGGCCATCGCGAGAACCTGCGCGCGAGACCCTTTTCGAACCTCCTCAAACACTCCTGCAATCTGAGCTATCGAATAACCCTCGGGGATAATGAGCGGTAAACCATATGAAACACCGGAGGTTAATATACGAAACACCTCGTTGGGAGATAAAGCATTGGTAAAGCGGTAGTCGCCAACCTTTATTTTGGAATTCTGCCCGGTAAGTCGACCGAAGAGGCGAAAGATTCGTGCGTTACCGACCACTCCAATGCTCTCGAGATCGCGCGCTATCTGACGTGGGGTGGCCCCTTTCTTTACTTCGTAAAACACTACTTTGGGTGTGGACACATTTTGTCCGTGGCCAAGAAAGCGCCAAATATGTAACGCGCCCACGGCCGATAATGCTACCGTCAGCCCGAGCATTATAAGTACGACCACTCCACCAGCACTTTGCGTGAATGTACGACGCATCAACGACCTTCCCTGTATGCTTCTTATTGTAACTGCCCCCGGACAGACTTGACAACAAAGTTGACAACGCACCCCATTATGGTTAGATAGGTACTCGTTCCAGTCAGATAAAACCTACCGGGAAAACGTGATCTAGAACACGACAGATAATTATTTACCTCTAAAACAAATCAAAAATTCCCATCGTATCAGGAGAAATTTAGCAAAATGTATTTAAAAGAACTGAAGGAAAAAAAGATCGGAGAACTAGCAGATCTAGCCAAAGGCCTAGGCATTGAAAACGCTGCGGGACTTCGAAAACAGGACCTAATTTTTTCGATTCTTCAAAAAAGCGCGGAACAAAACCAGGCAATTTATGGCGAGGGTGTTCTAGAATGTCTCCCCGATGGATTCGGCTTTTTACGGTCCCCTGATTACAATTATCTGCCAGGTCCCGACGATATCTACGTTTCTCCTTCACAGATTCGCCGATTCAACCTTAGAACCGGCGACACCATTTCGGGCCAAATTCGCCCGCCTAAAGATTCAGAACGTTATTTCGCGCTCCTAAAAGTTGAGCGTCTTAACATGGAAGACCCAGCGGAAAGCAAAGAACGTATTCTCTTTGATAACTTAACCCCGCTTTACCCCGACGAACGAATCGTCATGGAGTACGACCCAACGAACTACTCTACGCGCATCATCGACATGCTCGTTCCAATAGGAAAAGGTCAGCGCTGTTTGATAGTTGCACCTCCGCGCGCAGGTAAAACAGTTTTATTGCAGGATTTGGCCCACGCTATAACGACGAATCATCCGGAGATTTCTCTGATCGTGCTTCTCATTGATGAACGCCCAGAGGAAGTGACCGACATGCAACGCACTGTTAAAGGTGAAGTTGTAAGCTCGACCTTCGACGAGCAAGCCAGTCGCCACGTTCAGGTTGCTGAAATGGTTCTAGAAAAGGCCAAGCGTTTAGCGGAACACAAACGAGACGTTGTCGTACTTCTCGACTCGATTACTCGTTTGGCTCGCGCCTACAACGCGGTAGTCCCTCCGAGTGGAAAGATTCTTTCCGGTGGTGTGGATTCGAACGCGCTTCACAAACCAAAACGGTTTTTCGGTGCTGCTCGAAACATTGAAGAAGGCGGAAGTCTTACCATTATCGCCACCGCACTGGTAGACACCGGGTCTCGAATGGACGAAGTGATCTTTGAAGAATTCAAAGGCACAGGTAACTCTGAAATTCACCTAGACCGCAAGCTTATGGAAAAACGTATTTTCCCATGCTTGGACATCAATAAATCTGCCACTCGTAAAGAAGAGCTACTTTTAGACAAAGACTTGCTCAATCGAATCTGGATACTTCGAAAGGTATTGCACCCTATGAATCCTGTCGATGCGATGGAGTTCGTGTTAGATAAAGTAGCCCGCTCGAAGACTAACAAGGAATTCGTAGGCGGAATGAATAGCTAACCCATTGCAATTTAAGAACTTTTTGGTTCTTGAGTTGACCCAAGGAAGCTGTTAATAGTTCAGATCTTATTTTTACGTTTTTTTCTGGAGTAATGGATCATGAAAGCTGGAATTCACCCAAAGTATATCGAAACAACGATTAGCTGTGCATGCGGCAACGTAATTGAAACGCGCGCAACTAAGCCTGAAATCAAAGTGGAAATTTGTTCGAATTGCCACCCGTTTTATACAGGCAAACACAAGCTTCTCGACACTGCTGGTCGCGTAGAACGTTTCATGACTAAGTACGCGAACGTTAAAAAGAAGAAATAATCTCTAAAAAATGGCCTCAAAATACACGAGTATTGGTGGCCAGGCTGTCATTGAAGGCGTCATGATGCGATCACCGCATTATCTCGCCGTTGCGTTGCGCACAATGGATCAATCGATCGTCATTCGTGAACAACGTTGGAAGGGAATCGCGGACCGGTTCCCTATTTTCAAAAAGCCCTTTTTGCGCGGGGTTTGTACTCTAATTGAGTCGATGTGGAATGGCGTCGAAGCCCTGAGTTACTCGGCCAACCGAGCAATGGCCGAAGAAGAAGCGGCGAAGGCCAAGAGTTCCAACAAAAGCATTTCCGAGAGCGATAAACCCCTGTCTTCGTTGGCCATCGCGACAAGCATTTTCTTCGCGTTCGCTATGGGCATGGGGCTTTTTGTGGCATTGCCTCATGTACTTGCTCTTTGGATTGGAAGTGCGGGCCTATTTCAAGAAGGTGTGCAAAATCCAGTATTTCACATAGTAGATGGCGTGATTAAAGTCGCAGTGTTGGTGGCCTACATCTACCTCATCGCACTAATGAAAGACATTAAACGGGTGTTTCAATATCATGGCGCAGAACACAAGAGTATCGCCGCTTTCGAGGCGGGCCACGATCTAACTATCGAAAATGCTCGAAAATACTCTACACTACACCCTCGCTGTGGCACTTCGTTTCTGCTATTTTTAATGATCAATAGCATTCTAATATTCTCCATCGCATTTCCAGTTCTGGGCTTAACTAAACTTTCGGACATTGCGTTTCTTAATCATGTTTTAATGGTTTTAGTAAAAATAGTTCTAATGGTTCCGGTAGCGGCGATTAGTTATGAGTTTATTCGGTTAAGCGCCAATCACATGGACAAGCTTTTCTTCAAAATTTTAATTGCTCCCGGTCTATTGCTACAGAGACTCACCACACGTGAGCCCGACGACAGTCAACTCGAAATCGCGCTCGCTTCATTGCGTGCGGTTCTTGCTTTGGAAAAAGCAAATGACACATCCTCGATCAATCATGGGGGCACTCCTTCCGAAAAAACTTACCATCAACTCTCCGAAGTCGCGTTCGCACCGGCGGCGGTTTCTGAATTTCCAGGTTAACCATGGACCTATTGTATAAACTTGCAGACGTAGAAAAAAAATTTGAAGTACTGGAAGGGCGCCTCTCTGACCCGTCACTCGCAAATAAACCTCAAGAGTTTCGCGAGTTGTCGAAAGAGCGAGCGTCGCTTGTGGACCTGGTTGAGACCTTTCGTCGCTATAAAATCGTTACTAAGCAAATTGCGGACAATAAGGCCTTACTGCAAGAGTCGGACGACGACTTTCGCGCCATGGCTAAAATAGAGCTCGACACCCTAGAACCCGAGCTCCACGCACTCGAAGAGCAGCTCAAAGTTTTATTACTTCCCAAAGACCCGAACGACGACAAAAACATTATTCTCGAAATTCGCGCGGGGGCGGGCGGCGAAGAAGCCGCACTTTTTGCAGGCCAACTCTACCGCGTTTATGAAAAGTACTCGGCCTCCCAAGGCTGGCGAGTGGAACTTTTAAGCGCAAATCCAACTGGTCTTGGCGGTTTTAAAGAAATCATCGGAATGATCACCGGTCATAAAGTATATAGTAAACTCAAGTTTGAAGCCGGCGTACATCGCGTGCAGCGGGTGCCAAAAACCGAAGCCCAAGGACGAATTCACACCTCAACCGTTACGGTCGCAATTTTGGCAGAAGCGGAAGAAGTTGAAATCTCAATCAATCCGGCAGATCTAAGAATTGACGTGTTTCGCGCTGGAGGCCCGGGTGGACAGTCGGTAAATACAACCGATTCGGCAGTTCGTATTACGCACATACCGACTGGAGTGGTTGTTTCGTGCCAAGATGAGAAGAGCCAACACAAGAACAAAGACAAAGCCATGCGCATTTTACGGGCGCGTATTCTTGAGGCTGAACAGGAAAAAGCAGCGGCTCTTCGAGCTGACGAACGACGTAGCATGGTCGGTACTGGCGATCGCAGCGAACGCATTCGAACCTACAACTTTCCGCAGTCTCGGGTAACCGATCACCGCATTGGAGTAACTCTGCACCAACTCGACGATGTAATGGAAGGCCACATTGACGAACTGATCAATGCGTTGGTCTCGAATCATCAAGCGGAACTGCTCAAACAAGAAAGTGCAGTTTGACTTGTGGTTACCACGCTAATTCCACCCCATGAAAGACGCATACTCGAAGCTCATATTCGCAAAGTACCGCTCCGAGATTTGGCGCTGGTAACTGACCCGCTCGATGAATATCAAAACCGTGAACTTAAAGAGTTGATTCGTTTACGAATGCAGGGATTGCCGCTTCAGTACTTAACGGGATCTCAAGATTTTTTTGGGCGCGAGTTTTATGTAAACACCTCGGTTTTGGTCCCACGACCCGAAACCGAAGGACTCGTAGAACTTGCAATTAATGAGCTTTCTAAACTCAAACTTTCTACAAACCTTACCGAAATACGAGGACTCGACCTCGGCACGGGCTCTGGTTGCATCGCCGCGACTTTAGCACTCGAAATTCTGGGTTGCCACGTTATTGCGACAGACTGCTGTAGTGAAGCACTCGGAGTTGCCGCAGAAAACTTGCGGCGACTTAGAGTGAACAATGTCACATTATTAGAAGTAGGCACCCCTCCGACACTTAGCGATTATCAAACTCTTGGAGACCTTGATTTTATAATTAGCAATCCGCCTTATTTAGTTGAAAGCGACGAAGTTGCCACCGACGTAAGACATCACGAGCCGGAATCAGCCTTGTACGCCCCCGACGGCCAACCCTTTCTCTTTTATGAAATGCTCATTGAATTAGGCCATCAGAAGCTTAAAAATGATGGCGTTCTAGCATTTGAGGTTCCCCACGAACGAGCTGATGAAATTCTTCAGCTCGTAGAAAAAGCTAGATTCGGTCAAGCTCGTTTGGAAAATGATCTAACGGGTCGCCACCGTTACTGTGTGGCCCGAAAAACTATCAGCTTGTAACTCGTATCGCTGATCGATACTTTAAGGGCTTATGGATCAACTCGTCATTCAAGGTGGCCGGAAGATTTCTGGAATCGTCAGTGCAAGGGGCGCAAAAAATGCCGCTCTTCCGATCTTATTTGCGACGCTATTGTCAGATCGAGAATGCACAATCGAAAATGTCCCGAACCTTGCAGATATCTCCACTACCTTAAAAATTCTGAGGCAAATGGGAGTTGAAACCACCTACGATCCCACAACTCGGTTGGCCACCATTCGCGCAAAAACGGTCACCAGTCCGATCGCACCCTACGAATTAGTAAGAACGATGCGCGCCTCTGTTTTGGTTCTAGGTCCTCTTGTCGCTCGTTTCGGACAGGCAAAAGTGTCGCTTCCTGGTGGTTGCAGCATAGGTGCTCGGCCAGTGAACCTTCACTTGATGGCATTAGAAAAAATGGGCGCCACGATCGAAATCGCGGAAGGTTATATTCACGCCCGTTGTAGGTCACTTAAGGGGGCGGAAATTGAGTTTCCTCAAATTTCGGTCGGCGCTACCGAAAACACTATTATGGCCGCGGTTCTTGCCAATGGCAGAACCATTATTAAAAATGCAGCACGCGAACCAGAGATTACAGACCTCGCGAAATTTCTCAATTCGATAGGCGCTAAAATTCAGGGCGCTGGAACAGCTACAATCGAAATAGAAGGAGTTGAAAAACTCCACGCCGGAAGTCACCGAGTAGTTTCAGACCGTATCGAAGCAGGGACCTACTTAATCGCGGGGGCCATAACTGAAGGCGACGTTACAGTGGAAAATATCGACGAAGACCTACTTGGGGCCTTTGCTTCCAAACTCCGAAGCTCGGGGTGCGATCTAACTAAAAATGGAACAGGCCTGCGCGTTCGTGGAGCCAGAAAAATATTACCTGTTAGCTTTTTCACGGAACCATTTCCTGGCTTTGCCACAGATATGCAAGCCCAGTTCATGGCGCTTTTGACCATGGCTCACGGCGTTTCAGTGGTTACGGAAAACATTTTCGAAAATCGATTCATGCATGTTGCGGAATTACTGCGATTGGGTGCAAAAATCGCAGTTGCTGGAAACAAGGCTACAATCGAGGGGCTAGGCGACTCCGGACGCTATCTTTCAGGGGCATCCGTGATGGCAACTGACCTGCGCGCGAGCGCCTGTTTGGTGCTCGCCGGCTTAGCGGCCAAGGGTGAAACCACGGTTAAACGTATTTACCATTTGGACCGAGGCTACGAGCGCATGGAAGAGAATCTTACTGCCCTCGGAGCCGAAATTCGGCGAGAAAAGGACCCAGACTAATGGAACCAAGCCAGACTGACTGCATTTTCTGTAAGATCGTCGCTGGTACTATCCCGGCAAAAATAATTGAACAAAACGAACACGCGATGGCTTTTTTGGACCTCCAACCGCAGGCTCCTTTTCATGGGTTGGTCATTCCCAAAATGCACGTGGCTAGTTTGAATCAGATAACACCAAGTGAGCGCAGGTTAATTTTACCGGAGCTTTATGAAATGGCCGATCAAGTGGCTATCAAACACGGCTTCAGAGAAGACGGCTACCGCTGCGTGATCAATAATCAGGCGCTTGCCGGCCAAAGCGTTTTTCACCTCCATCTACACGTGTTGGGTGGAGGAAAATTAAAAGGCTCTTTTGGTCAATGACCCAACCGCGATCCGAGACTGTCTTTCTTTAAAAACACTTCGCGTCCGGATTCGGCCGACGCATAAATTGCGCTAATTAACTCTAGCGATCGCCGCCCTTCTTTCCCATCGACGAGGGCTTCGGCCTTCTTACGAAGCGTATCTACTACGTTTTGATAGTAATTATGATGGCCAAACCCATATACACTCGGGGGATTCGAACTGAATTTATTTTTTACTTCGACGTCTTCTGGTCGGACATCTACAAAATTAAAGTGCCTAATTTCGTTCACCGCAAATCCGGCGATTTCAACGCTCCCGCGTTCTCCTAAAATACTAAGACTACCTTCAAGATCCTTCGGACGGGTCGCCGTGGTCGCTTCTATGAGACCGAGCGCTCCACTAACAAATTTCAATATAACAAGGCCGGTGTCTTCGCACTCTATGTCGACTAAATGAGTTGCAGTTTTCGCGAGTACTGATTCCACGTCGCCCATACACCACTCGAGCAAATCAATGTGGTGACTTGCTTGATTAGCGAATACCCCACCGTCTTGGGCCCATGTTCCTCGCCATTCGTCTTGATCGTAATATTTTTGATCGCGACACCAACGCACGCGAGTTGTTCCAAGTACTAGTTTTCCAAATCGCCCCTCATCTAAAGCCTGACGCAAGGCCAAAACGGGGAGGTTGTAGCGATTCTGTTTCACCACAAAAAGCCGAACTTGGTTACGTATTGAAGCCTCGATCATGCGATCTGCGTCTTCCAAAAGAAGTGCCATGGGTTTTTCAACCACCACATGTTTTCCGGCATTCATCGCCGCCACTGCGTGATCTGCATGCATGCCACTTGGAGTGCATACTGAGAGCACGTCAAACTGACCCCATGAAAGCAGTTCCTCCAGTGAATCAAAAGCCTTGATGGCATTTTTTTCGGCATAGGACTTAGCACGATCTGGAAGCCGATCTGCGCAAGCTACGAGGCTAACTCCATCAATTTTTTTTAAACTATCAGCGTGTTTCGGCGCAATTCTACCACAGCCCAATACTGCAAAACGAAACGACGAGGTCATAAATTTCGTACCGCCTCGATTAGAACTTCTGATACGTAATCTACGTCGTCGAGTGACATAAGCGGGTCGATAGGCAGACTCAACACCTCGCGACTTACGCGCTCAGCTTGTTCAGTTTTTCGTCGAAATTGTTTAAATGCGGGCTGTTCACTCAAGGCGACCGGATAGTGAATACCCGTTTCTATCCCGCTTTTCCCAAGCAATTCGATTACCCGCGCCCGCCACTTGTTCGTCTGCGGGTTAGAATCGTCTACGATTCGAACAACAAAGTTATGAAAAACGTGATTTTGCTCATCCTTGGGACGAGCTAGCAATCGAAGCGGCTGCTCGGCTTTTTCCAAGTTCTCGAAATAACGCTGCGCGAGTGTTCGCCGTTTTAGAGTCCACTCTGATAGATATTTTAGTTTTACTGACAAAAATGCGGCCTGAAGGCCATCTAACCTCGAGTTACGCCCAACACTAGTGTGCAAATATTTTTCGGTCCGACCGTGATCTCTTAGTGAAACAACTCTCTCTGCAATATGCCCGCTATTGGTCACAATCGCTCCGGCGTCACCCAATGCACCTAGGTTTTTGCCAGGGTAAAAACTAAAGGTGCCCGCGGCACCGAAACCACCTACGTGGCGCCCTTGAACTAGTGCTCCGTGAGCCTGTGCACAATCTTCTATCCATTCTAGCCGATGAGTCTTTGCAAAATCCGCCAACTCGGGCAATCGGTCGGCCAATCCATGCAGGGGAACAGAAATAAACGCCTTAGCTTTCGCGTTCGTACTTCCAAGTGCTTCTTCGAAGTGACGCTCAGTCGCACAGAGCGTATCGGGCGAAATATCCACAAAAACCGGTACAGCACCTACGTTGAGAACCGCCTCTGCAGTAGCTGCAAATGTCATTGCAGGAACCAATACCGAATCGCCGGAACTGATTCCTATTGCCTTCAGGGCGATTTCAAGCGCGTCGGTGCCGTTGGCAACTCCAAAACAACGCGGAATTCCTACAAATTTCGAAAAATCCTCTTCAAACTTTCGAACGTATTTACCCTGAATAAAGGCACTGGACTCAAGCACATCGTCAAACGCCGCATTCAATTCGCTACGAATAGAACGATGTAAACGGGCAAGGTCCTGAAATTTAATTTCGCGGTTCATGAAATCCCTACCTTTGGAGTCGCCCGGTTTCGCTTACCTAACCTGGGGACGCTTTCCGGTGCAAAGGGCAAGGTACAGCAACCATGGGGTGACATACAATAAGAAGGTTTGAACCAAGATGCGCTGCGAAAATACGGGATAAAGTTCAAGAAACTTGCGCGGCAACTTAGCGGTAGCACCCAAAGCTTCAGCTCCCAGATACACTAAATAGGCGGGGCCCCCCTTCAATATCGACTGCGCGAGGTAGGCGGGTTCAGTTAAAACGACCTTCCAGACCTCCCACTGGTATTTGAGATTTCCGACATTCTTTTCTCCAAATTCAGTCGTAACACCAGTGAGTATCGTTCCGGGGGTCGCGTCAAAAAGAAGAATCGAAAACAACGGTGCTATTCCCGCAAATACCAGACTATAATGTATAGTCTTTGCCGAAAATCCGACCCTTTGCCAAAACAAAGCTAACGAAACACAAAGAATCGGCGCTGCGGAAAATACAAAATATCGGTAGCCATACCAACTTCCCTGACCTTCCCAAACTACGCACAAATAGAAATTTACCAAAACCGGCACCACCAGAAGATAAAACCAACGTCGCATTTCTGGTTTCATAAGTGGTATTGAGGCGGCTCCCAGCAAAAGATGGGGGGCCGTATACAAAAGGCCCCAATCTATTCCGAAAATTACACTCCACGATCGTTTGATATAAAACCAAGGATCGCGCAACGCCCAAAGAAAATCATTGGTTTCGAAAACTGCATTCGCCCGTACATATCTTTCGCGATAGAAAAATTCCGGAAGATATTTGAACAAATAAAAAATCCCCAAAGAACAAGAAATAACAATGAGCGCTCGAAAAATCGTTTTTCTAGTAAGATCCAATTTCCATCGACTCACGCAAAAAATAAGTAGCGGCCAAAGTAATGCAAATAACACCCCATTTTGTCGAACCATTAAAGCAAGGGAACAAAGCGCAATCGAAAAAAATAAGGTTTTTCGTCCAGGATCCTTTTTCTGCCAGCGCGATTTGGTCTGAACCTGAACAAAGATAAAAACCAATGCCGTTTGAATCAACAATTCGTAGACATGTGAAAAAACAGGTCTTCGATAGGCGTATAAGATTGATCCCGGTAACAGAAGAGCCGCAATAACCGACCACTGCGACGCCCTAGCAGAAACGAAATACTGAAGCGTGCGATACATCACAAACATCGCCAACCACGCTGCGACCCCAGATGCGAATATTGCCCCAAATAATGTCCAACTCGAACGAATGTTCTCGGGAGTTCTTGAGCTAACGATCGGATTATCTGATACTCGGTCCACAATCGAACCCAGCAATGTAAATGGCAAACTTAGCACTGCCGGGCCCAGCCGACTCAGCGGTGGGACTCGAAATTCGTCGACTGCCTCTTTATCAAAATTGGGATATTCGCCAAAAACCACGGCTGTCGAATAAGCAAAATAAGAATAATCGTCTCCCGGATATAACAAACCCGGTCGCTCTAATTGGAAGGGGCGAAACAGGAAAAACATCAAAAGAAAATATACTATTGTCAGTTGGCGCATTTAGGTGAATCGCTGATTTAATCCGTAAATTGCCGATCGCCCCATGGCGAGCACTGATTCACTAGAGTTTCCACAAATATGCGGAGTACAAATCAGATTCGGCAATGAAAGAAACTCTAGATCTCGCGGAGGCTCTTCTTCATATACATCTAGTGCTGCGGCGCCAATTATGTTGGCTAAAAGCGCTTTTTTTAAAGCATTCTGATCAACCACCGCGCCCCGAGAGGTGTTTACTAATAGTGATGATGACTTCATCAATGATAGTCGTTCGGCATTCACTAATTGGCGAGTGAGGGCGGTCAACGGTACGTGCAGAGACACAATATCGGAATCTCGAAATACTCGATCCAATTCGACCTGCTCAATTCCGTATTTTCTGCAGAAATCAGATCGATCTTCGATATCGTTAGCGATAATTTTAGTTCCAAATGGACGAAGTAGCTCCACTAATTTTTGTCCGACGTTTCCTAAGCCAATGATGCCAAGAGTTTTTGAGGACAGCTGAGTTCCGCCATTTTTAACCCACTCTCCTCGCTTTAAACTTTGGCAGCGAGCAAATAAAGCCCTGCACGACATCAAAATCATTCCAATTGTCTGTTCCGCCACCGAATAAGCATTCACACCCGATTTCCAGTAAACTTCGACCCCTGCAACGCGGCATGCGTCAAAATCAATATTGTCGATACCCACTCCATACTTAGAAAGAATTTTAAGGCGGTCCGACTTCGGCAGCACACTCGAATCAATTTTTTCGACACCGATTATGGCGCCGTCGACGGTTCGAAGTACTTCGGCCGTCTCCTCGCGAGTTAAAGTTCGCCCTTTTTCATTAAAAACTACGTTCGGGAAGCGGGTGGACAACTCTTTTCTTAAGATATCATTTTGGGAAAATGACGAGGAAGTGACTGCAATTTTAACCATCATATTTGTGTTATCTCAGACATTTTTAGGCCCGCCAAGGATCAAGTGTGCACCAGATCCTGTCGAAATTGCCCGCTTTTCAAGTTGCTTGTCTTCACCTATATTCCAACTGTGAGTAAAACTTATTTTCACCCCACCGCTGTTGTCGATTCCGGCGCCACAATCGGCGAAGGTACTCAAATATGGCATTTTTCTCACGTGCGAGAGAGCGCAAAAATCGGAAAAAACTGCGTTTTGGGTCAAAACGTTTACGTCGGTCCAAACACTAGCCTTGGCAATAATGTTCACGTTCAAAACAACGTTTCAATATTTGATTGCGTGACCCTTGAGGACGATGTTTTTTGTGGTCCTTCGATGGTATTTACGAACGTTATTAATCCTCGCAGTCACGTGCCCCGCAAGAACGAATTTAAAGCTACTCTTGTAAAAAAAGGGGCTACGATCGGAGCCAACGCGACTATCGTTTGTGGCGTAACATTGGGTGAATACTGTTTCGTAGGCGCTGGAAGTGTGGTGACTAAAGACGTATTGCCTCACGCCCTAGTGGTTGGGGTCCCCGCAAAAAAAATTGGTTGGGTATGTACCTGCGGGGTCACTCTTGCCAATGCCTCGGCTGTGCTGGAATGCAAAGAATGCCAGGCTCGCTACCGTATTGATAGCGGTTGTCTAAAGTCGCAATAATTCCGAAAGACCAGTTTCTA
This sequence comes from Bacteriovoracaceae bacterium UBA4573, assembly GCA_002387735.1. Classification (GTDB taxonomy): domain Bacteria; phylum Bdellovibrionota; class UBA1018; order UBA1018; family UBA923; genus UBA923. The sequence continues at coordinate 26,707 of DGKJ01000010.1, forward strand.
ACGTTACTTTAGGTTTCCAAAACAATATTTCGTTAGCCCTTTGGATCGAAGCAAGTGAGTGCAAAATATCTCCCGCGCGGGATCCAAGATGACGAATTGATGCAGCATTGCCAGAATTTCTACGAATAATTTCAGCAACTTCGAGTACGGTGGTTTTAGAACCGGTTCCAAGATTAATGGGAACCCCGTCGCACCCTTTTGCCGGTAACCGAACTGCTTTTATGCATGCCTCAACGATGTCATTCACGGAAACAAAATCACGAGTCTGATTGCCTTCTCCATGAATGTCCAAAGTTAAACCTTGGAGCGCTCGATCGATGAATATCGAAATTACTCCCGAATAGGGTGATTTTGGATCCTGACCCGGTCCATAAACATTGAAAAACCTGAAACACACCGCGGGAATACCAATTTTTTTTGAATATAACTGGATCGCGTGTTCCGCTGTTAACTTTTGAGCGCCGTAAAACGAAATCGGAACAGCCAGATTCAAATTTTCTGTAAGGGGTTTGCCCGATTCGCCTAATTTTCCATACACCACAGCCGACCCACTGAAAATCAGCTTAACATCTCGGTTCTCCCGAATTTTAATCTGATGAAGCACGTGCAATACATTCAGGGTACCCTGGACATTGGTCGCATAAGTTTGTTCAGGTTGCTTTTCACAAAGCTCGACACCAACATCCGCCGCAAGGTGAAAAACCGAATCTACTCCCCCCATTACTTTTTCAAGAGCGGACCGATCGCGCACGTCTCCCGTTAAATACTCAACCCCTTCAACTAAATGTGAAGGTTTTTTCAAATCGAATACCCGTACATTAAAACCACTGGCTCGCAGTCCGCGGCACAGATGCGTTCCGATAAAACCCGCTCCGCCTGTAACCAAGATTGCGCCGTTGGAATGGGCCATAACCTTAAACTACCTTCTCTCGAATGAGATCGTGCAAATTGACAGCACCTTCAAAATCTCCATTTTCATTGGTTACCATGAGTGCAGTTATACGATACTCTTCCGCCAGGCGAACCGCCTCGGTCATCAATCGACCTTTTTGAATTGATTTCGGTTTAGTATTCATTACTTGCTTGGCAGTTAGATTCGCCAAATCGCCTTTTTGGTATGCCCGACGTAAATCTCCGTCGGTCACAACTCCCACTATTTTTCCGCTAGCACTTAATATTGCCACTAGTCCCAGGTTACTGCGACTCATTCGTTCGGTCAGAAGTTTAACGCTATCTTGTTCGAGTCCAGTACCAATTTGTCCTTTGGGAATCATAATGTCTTCAACGCGCTTAAGCAGTTTTCGACCAAGCGTTCCCCCCGGGTGAAAGAAGGCAAAATCGCGATCCGTAAACCCTTTGGCCTTCACCAGCGCAATCGCTATGGCGTCGCCAATGGCCATCGTTACAGTGGTCGAGGTCGTGGGTGCAAGATTTAATGAGCACGCCTCTCGAGTGACGTTAGTCTCGATTACAATGTCGGCCTCTTTCGCTAGATCACTCGTTAAAGACGAACAAAGTGCGATCAGTTTCACTCCCAACAACTTCAAAGAGGGTAGAAGTTTTAAAATCTCATCTGTTGAGCCCGAATTGGATATTGCAACACAGACATCCTTTGGGGAAATGATTCCAAGGTCGCCATGAAAGGCCTCGGTTGGATGAACGAAAATCGCGGTGGTTCCCAGACTCGAAAGAGTAGCCGCAATTTTTCGTGCAACAATTCCTGACTTTCCCACTCCGGTTACTATCACCTTACCGGGGGTCGCCAGAATGCATTCTACCGCTTTTACAAAAGACTCTCCGAGCAGCTCGGAGGCTCTTGCAAGAGCCTCGGCCTCCTGCTTTAAAACATCGCGGGCATTTTCTAGATAGGCTGACTTGGTCATATTATATTCAAGTTAAATAATCCGGATTTTTCTTAACAACTTTTATACATTCGCTCTGGCGTTGTTAGCAACCATTTAGAAATGTTAATCTCCGAGAATTCACATTCAATATTGAACTTTCCGGTCGATTTACGTAGGTTCCTTGAAAATGTTTTTGAAAATTAGACGCGCGATCTCTCCGAGGCTTTACCGGGAAAAATCACAGGGAAATTGGCAGTACCCTTTTTTAGCCATTGGATGGAGACTGGCTGAATTTTTTACTCGATCCCGTCCAGTATCTGTTGATGGAGTATCGCTAACCATTCCGTGCGAGAATTGGATCACACATTTTCGTTGGTATCTCTTCAAAACGAAAGAGACCGAAGTACGACACTTTATTGATACTTATTTAAAGCCGAACGAAACACTTTTTGACGTCGGAGCGAACATTGGAGTTTTTTCGGTCTATGCCGCAAAGCGGGGATTACGGGTTTTTAGTTTCGAGCCCGAATACTCAAATCTCGCATTGTTAAAAAAAAATATTCTCCGCAATCGAGTTCACGCAAACATTCAAACATACTGCGTTGGGATCAGTGACTTCGTCGGTCTTAGTAAATTACATCTTCAATCAACATTGGGCGGTGCGGCGGCGCACACCGAAAGTACCAGTGCCATTCAAAGTACGAGTGAAGGTTTCGCTGTCGTCTTTAGTGAAGGTATTGTTACAGCGACGCTCGACTACCTTTGCGAAAATTTGGGCGTAGTTCCAAATGGGTTGAAAATAGATACTGACGGCAACGAGCCAAAAATTCTTTCGGGTGCGCCCAAACTTTTAAAGAATCCGGTATTAAAAAGCATCATCATTGAAATTCCTTCGGATCCCGATAAAAAGCGCTTTTGTGAGGACATACTAATTCAGAATGGGTTTCACTGTGACTGGTCAGCTCAGAGTTCGAAAAATCAGATTTGGGTCCGTATTAAGAATATCTAACCGAGTTGCAATGGGCGACGACCGCGCGTGTGCAAAAAAACATGTTGAAAAATATTTTTAATATCTAATGTGATCCTCATTTACTATTTTACGGTTCGTCGCAAAAAGACTGTAAACGCAAGGCACGACGAATAAGGTCAATATCGTTGAAACCAATACTCCGCCAATTACTGAAATCGCCATAGGAATACGAGATTCCGCGCCCGGCCCAATTGCGAGTGCCGGTGGTACTGCTCCAACAATCGTAGCGATCGAAGTCATTAAAATGGGCCGCAAACGATTTGGGCAAGCCTCGATCAGAGCTTCGAAAACATTTTTTCCTTTAGCGCGAATTTGATTCGTAAAATCTACCAGCAAGATGGAATTCTTTTTTACAATTCCCATTAATAAAATCAGGCCAATCATACTGTAAATATTGAGTGACTGGCCCGCTAGCCAGAGCGCCACGAAGGCACCGGAAATGCTAAACGGCAGCGCCATTAAAACCGTCAAAGGGTCTACAAAACTGTTAAATTGGGAGGCCAACACCATGTAAGAAACCACAAGACCTAATACCAGCGCGAATACGAGACTATTGAAAGACTCCTTAAAACTCTCCGAGCCGCCAGTAAGAACCACCCTATACCCCTCCGGCAACACTTCTTTTGCGATTTTTTGGACTTCATCCAAAACTAAAGACTGCGATTTACCCGTCGCAATATTTCCAAAAACAGAGATCGCACGCTCGCGATCTCTGCGTGAAATAACCTGAAGAGTGGGTTTTTCTTCGACTCGAACCACATCGGCCATGGAAATTAGTTCGCCACGATTATTACGAACAAACAGTGCCTTCAAATTTTCTATGCTGCTACGTTCGGCAGCCTCGAGACGGACCCGAATATCATACCTATGTCCGCCTTTAGAGTACTTTCCAGCCACGACCCCGCCTACGGTCGCATTGATAAGCTCTGCGATCGCGGCCACACTTACACCACGCATCGATGCTTTTTTCCGGTCAGGAATCACCCGCACTTCGGGCATTCCTTCTTTGTAATCTGTATCTAAATCGCTCACCATACCCGAAGCACTAAGTCGGTCCATAATGACTCTGGCGTTCTTTGCAATTTCGTCCCACTCGGGGCCCCGGACGGTAAACTCTAACGGAAATCCCCGCGAGGCAGTAAATCCTCGCATAGAGAGGTCCTGAACAAATGCTTTGGTTTCTGGAATTTTCGAAAATACCTTACGCACTCGATCCATGACTACTTTTTGAGTGTCTCCATTTTTTTTTCTTAATTTTAAGTCCTTAAGAGTGACGAACATCATTCCGGAGTTAACTTCACCTCCACCGAACCCACCAACCGCGACATAATACCTCTCTATTCCGGGATCTTTCGAAAGTTCGGCCTCCGCGATTTTAAACTTTTCATTGGTAAAATCCAGCGAAGAGCCAACTGGAGTTTGTACTCGGACCATGAAACGTCCTTGGTCCTGTGGCGGAATAAACTCCTTATTGAGTAATTTCACGATGCTAACAGAGGCCCCACATATCAGGACTGAAACAGTGAGCACCTTCCAACGATGCCCCAGTGCGAAAGTTAGAATTCTTTTATACACAGCCGCCGATTCCAGGAACGACTGTTCGACGAATCGCCCCAACCTGGTCTTTCTTTCAGTTTTTTGTAAAAATTGCGCACAACGCATAGGAGTGAGCGTCAACGCTTCAACTAACGAAAGTGCCACCGCTACCGTCATTGTGACGCCAAATTGAAAAAAGAACTTTCCGATGGCTCCCTTCATAAATACCACTGGCAAAAATATGGCGATCACTGCAATGGTCGCAGCTAGAGCCGCAAACTGAATTTCCTTAGCTCCATCTAAAGCCGCTTGAACGCGATTTTTTCCCATTTCGAAATGGCGGACAATGTTCTCAAGAACCATAATCGAGTCATCTACGACGATGCCGATCGCTAAACTAAGACCGAGAAGAGTAAAGGTATTAAGCGTAAACCCTGAAAAGTAGAGCACGATAAACGTACCGATCATTGAAGTCGGAATCGCGAGAACGACATTTATCGTGGATGACCAAGATCCTAAAAACAGCCAGCAAACAAGTGCCGTTAGTATTGCCGAAAGAAGAAGCGTGAAGTTGAGTTCGTGAACTGCTTCTTCGATAAATTTTGTGCTGTCAAAATTTACTGCCATTTTCATATGATCCGGCAGTTGATTCTGAACTTCGACCATGCGTTTGCGAACCTCATGCGCTACTGCGACCGCATTGGATCCCCGTTGCTTACGAATTCCAATCCCCACCGATTGAACGCCTTCGGTTCGGCTAATTCGCCGAACATCGGCTAGCCCTTCTTCGACCCTTGCCACTTGACCCAATTGAATGGGCAAATAGTTGGGCTGCCCACCTCGTGTGCTGATAGGTATTTCTTTAAACTCCTCGACCGAACTCGCTTCCCCGATTGTGCGAACATTGTATTCTTTTGCGTATGTCTCGATCCTACCCGCGGGGAGTTCAGTGTGTTCGTTGCGAATTGTACTAAGTACGTCTCCCACAGTTAGTGCGAGACGATTAAGTTTTTCATTCGAAATCCAGACCCGCAAATTCGGATCTACATATCCACCTAAAAAAACCTCTCCCACTCCAGGTAAAGTCGAAAAACGATCTTTCAGTTGATCCCGAACATAGGTCATTAGCTCTTTTGTCGAAAATCCAGCACTTCGCACCGACAACCACATTATAGGTTGATCTTCGGGGTTGGTCTTGGAAACAACCGGAGGCTCAATGTCGTCGGGCAACTCCCGTTGCGCCCGAGCTAGTTTGGTCTGTACTTCTTGCACGGCAAGATCAATGTTTTTGTCTAAATCAAACTCCACCACAACACTGGCACTACCCTGCCGAGCGCTTCCACCTACTGCCCGTACGCCCTCTACCGTCATTACGGCATCTTCGAGTACATCGACCACATCGGTTTCGATAACGTCTGGAGCGGCACCTTCAAGGGTGGCGGAAATAGACACGACCGGAAAATCTACATCGGGAAGTTGGCTCACTCCCATTCGCATGAACGAAATGCCGCCAAAAATAATAAGTGCCGACATGAGCATCCAGGCAAAAACAGGTTTTCTGATCGCAATTTCTGGTAAATTCATTTTAATATTCTCGCAATGCTGCGGCGGTTTCGAGTCGTATAAACTCTAATTTCGTCTGAAAACGAACTCGATCATAGCTCCGTCTGGTGTCATAAAAGGCATTTAGCGCCTGAATTACGTCGAGATTAGTTACAAGACCTAAGCTATATTCCTTATCCTGAAGCCGATAATTTCTTTCAGCAAGATCTAACGCTTTTTTTAGCGTGGACATTTGTTTTTGGCTGGCTCGGACCGCAGCCCACAAAGAACGTATTTGCTGTTCGGCTACACGGCGAGCATTTGCGAGCCGCAGGTCAGCCTCTCTTTTAGAAGAAGCTGCCTCTTCCACTTGTGATAAAACTGAGCCACCTGAAAAAATGGGTAACGTTAGTCTGGCTGTTACATCCCAATCTTGGCCCTCGTTCACGCCCGTTCGTTTGAGATAGTAATTGCCAAATACATCGGCACTCGGGAGATGTTGGCCTCGTGCTATTGCAACCCCTTCCTCTGCTGCTTCCAGTTGCTGAAGCAACGCCGCTATTTCGGGTCTATTTTCGACTCTGGCCAAATAACGCGAGAGTGCCGACACCTCATGAGAAGAGCGGTCAGAGATTAGTGCATCGTCGTTTAACTTCACTGTGCGATCGAGTCCGGTAAGATAGGACAACTTTTCACGGGCACTTTGAATAAGAGCATCAAGACTACTGGACTGTGCCTCGAGGTTCGCAACCGCTACTTGAACTGCTAAAAGTTCGCTTGCTCGGGACCGCCCTATTTTTTTTCGTTCCGCTAATTCGTTTTCCCTTTTTTTACTTAGACTCAATTGTATTTCTAGATTTTTTGCATCTTGCTCGTGAATCAAAGTTTCAAAGAAACTTTCGGCTACTGCTTGGTATAGCTCTGTCCTAATCGCACGACTTTGGTGCTGCTCAACAGCCAACGATGCCTTTGTTTGACGGATTCCGGCGAATTCGCGACCACCTCGAAAAAGTGCCACATTTGCCGTAAACTTTACCTCTGGTCGATCGGGTTTATTGAAGGCGTTGGTTAATCCCGTGTCCGGCAAACGAGTATAGGAAGCAACTCCGTCGATGGTGGGAAAAAAGCTGCTCTTTGCGCGACCGTATCGTTCCGCAGCTTGTTCGATTTTTTCAGATTGTATCGAAACTGTCTCATTCTTCTTTAAGGCACTCTTAAACGCCCCATCGAGGTCTACCGCCGCATGCACGGCCCCTTCCAAAAGGAGCAATGCAAAAATTGATTTTCCAACAAATTTGAATGCCGCACACATGGCTTCTAATCGTAGATGCTAATATTTTTATTGTCGAATATTTCGAACCAAAAACGCTATGCGCCAATTTCGGACTGTAGTTTACTTTTAGTCTCCACGGCAGACCACTGAACAAACAAGTCTCTGAGTTCGGGTTTATCATCAAGGCAAAGAGCCCCCGGACCGCCCAGCGCTACGACAGCCCCAGCGGTTTTTCGCCCCTGCTCCGCGGAATGACCACACCCTTCTAAATAGCGAATGGTACTTGGGTCGTACATCCACTCTCTGGGATAGGTTCCATCGATTAACTTTAAAACACGTCCTGCCACCTGCTTAGGTGACCAGCGATTACGGACAAATTCTTTTGCTCTTGCCCCGAGATTAAGCCGATATTCAGGATCGACAATCATTTTTTCGATGGCGGCTTCCGCGCTATTTGGGGCGCAAAATAGGCTTGGGGGAACATCTTGCTCAGACAATACTTGGCCGATATGCTCTGCGTAGTACCCTCCCACCACTGCCGGTTTTCCGTAAAAGGCTGCTTCAACCGCAAACAGGGCCAGGGGCATGTCTGAATAAAGTTCGTCCACGACAAAATCACAATTTTGAATTGCCTCTATGACTTCCCGATTCGGACGTCCAATAATTTCTATCCACTCGATCTGGTGTCCTTTTTTTCGCAGCGATTCGATAATTTGACGAAACACTACAGTACCTTTCGGACCGGGTTTTGACGGAGCATGCAATATATAGGTGGTATTTTTCTTTCGTTCGATCGCCGGGGCAACGAAATCTTCTTTTTCAAACGGAAATCCGATGATGTAGCCGTTCGCGACCGGTCTAGAGTGAAAATAAGATTGGGGTGGAATATTAATAATAAAATTAGCCCAACGATCAACTATCGTAATGATCGTCTTCTGAATCCTAGCAAGCACGATCGCCGTGAAAACGGTTGATTTTTTCTGATTTTGAATCACATACCCATTTACGTATGCAGGGCGAGAATCCGATCCGTTAAATACATGGATTACAGTTTTTCCAAACAACCGAAGAATGGGTAACTCAAGAAAGTAAAAAAAAGTAGAAACGGAACCCATAATAAAAACGTCGTAACGCCAGAAAGTAAGTAAAAATACGATCACACCGTAAACGTTTTGAATGAACCCGATCCAAATAACTCGAAGGGCCCAATTTCGATTAAAAAAATATCCGACATATTCCGATGAACGATTTAAGACTCGGGCCCAACCCGGATTTTTTTCGATCTCGTAACGAAACTTGTTATATCCTAAACATACAAAAACCGATTCAACACCTAGTTGATCGAAACCCTTTTTCAGACTCCTATAATATCCCGCAATCTCCCGCATTCCGATGAAAACACGAGGGTTACGCTTGAGTCCGGTCATTCTTCGCTCCAAATACTAGCTCAAAACTTTTCGTACAGATTTTGTAATAAACTCAATTTGTCGATCGGACAAATACGGATGAAAAGGCAAACTTACTACTCTGGCGGATGCATTTTCCGAAACTTCTAAGTGCAAATCTGCACCGTCATTAGTTCGTGCATATTCGCGCAAAGCCGGTTGTCGATACATCGGCGTTGGATAGTGGACTGCGGTCGGTACCCCGACGGCATCTAGCTCTTTTTGAAACTTGTCGCGTTGTTCAACTTCAATAGTGTACTGCGCGAAAGCGGATACATTGTGATCCAAAACTTTCGGAGTGGAAACCACGCCGCCTAGTGCTTCGTCGTATTTGCGTGCGACTTTCTGGCGCAACCTCATTTCTTCATCAAAGACGTCGAGTTTAACGAGCAAGACTGCCGCCTGAAGAGTATCAAGGCGACCGGTAATGCCGAGCCTCGTATGATAATACCTCTGCGACTGACCGTGCACGCGAATTTCCCGCAACGATTTCGCCCAATCATCAGAATCAGTAAATACGGCTCCCCCATCCCCGTAACAGCCCAAAGGTTTTGCCGGAAAAAAACTTGTAACTCCTATCGCACTCAACGCACAGGACTTACGGCCTTTATAGGTTCCACCAAAACTTTGCGCTGCGTCCTCAACAACTATTAAGTTGTAATTTTTGGCAATGCGATTGATTTCATCCATTTCGGCACATTGACCGTAAAGACCTACAGGAAGAATCGCTTTGGTATTCTTTGTTATCGCTTTTTCAAGTTTTGAAGAGTCCAGATTGTAAGTATTTGGATCGATATCTACGAACACCGGTTTGGCTCCGACCAAGCAAACTGCCTCAGCGGTAGCAAAAAAACTAAAGCCCGGAACAACCACTTCGTCACCGGGGCCCACTTTGAGTGCCATTAGCGCCATTACAAGACCGTCGGTTCCACTCGCCACGGTAATGCAATGTCGAGCTCCTACATACTGTGCGAGTTTAGCCTCGAGTTCAACGACCTCGGGCCCTAGAATGTACTGACCATGCTGCAACACGCGGCGAATCGACTCGTCAATTCGACTGCCTACTAACGCATACTGCGCCTTAAGATCGATAAACTGAATTTTTTCAGAGGTCTCTCTCAACATGCTGCTCCTTCGATGAACAGGTCTCGCAAAAATAGGTCTTTGTTTTTAATCCGACCTCGCTCGAACGTTCCCCACATTGGCAAACATAACCCACAAGCCTTGCTGGATTCCCCAATACGAGTCCATGAGGCGGCACATCCTTGGTAACTACCGCCCCCGCTCCAACCATGCAGTATTCACCTAGCTCGATTCCACAAATGATAATTGCACCAGCCCCAACGCTCGCACCGCGACGAACCTGAGTTTTAGTGATTTGCCAGTTCGAATTAAATGCGCGAGGTCTAAAATCGTTGGTAAATACACAGTGGGGTCCCAAAAACACTTCGTCACCAATTGTCACACCGTGATATACCGAGACGCCATTTTGAATTTTCACGCCACTTCCGACCGTCACGCCATGGTCAACGTATACATCTTTAGATAGAATACAGTTGCGGCCGATATTAGCACTTTCCCTTATCTGGCAGTTATTCCAAACACGTGTGCCCTCACCAATCTCGGCTTTTTCGGAGACATCAGCGGTTTTATGAATGGTGACGTTTTTCCACTTCATGACTGTGAAGATGCCAATTGTTTTTCAACCTTCGCCCGAGCTTGAAGCGCCAAATCAAGCGCCTGCACCGCTTCATGAGCAGTAACCGGCATCGGCGCCCCCGTCGTTACGGACTTCCAAAACGCTCGCATCTCTTCACGTAGTGGCTCTCGTTTTAGGATGCCCACCTCGATTTTATCGGGCGCTGCAAACGAAAGAAGATACTCATCAAAGAAGAATTGACTTTTTTCCGTCGAAAAGTCGATCAATACCGGATTTTGTTTGGTCCAAACGACTTGTTGAGTAATAAGATTTACCTCGATAAAACCCTTGGTTCCAGTAACCTGAATTTGGCGAATTTTAACAGGCGTCACCCAATTTACGTGCATATCGACCGTCGTCGCACCACAGCTAAAAAGCATAGATGCACTGTCGATCGCTTGACTCTTGTGGCCTACACAATCGAGCAACTTGGGAGTTTGCCCAGTGAGCCATGAAACGATATCAATGTCATGCACTGCGAGATCGACCAGTACGTCGCCCGCCCCCTTCACGTCGCGCGGATTGCCACCGACCCGTTTGACGCTCACCGAAATGAGATCTCCTACGTCTCCACGTCGAATTAGTTCACGCACCGCAACTACTGCTGGATTAAAACGTTCAATATGTCCGACCATGAATGGAATTTTTTTTGAATCGGCTAATCGTGCCAGTTCCAATCCTTGTTTTACATTTTTGGTAATCGGCTTTTCAACAAACAGTGCAATACCTTTTTCGAGAATTTCTTTGCAAATTTCAAAATGGGTCTCAGTAGGAGTAACGACGACTACCGCCTCAGGTTTTGTCGTTTCAACAGCCTCCGAAATATTTGTAAAACCGGTCACTCCATGTAAAGATTTTGCGTCAGCAAGTCGCTTCGGGTTTGCGTCCACCACTCCAACAACGTCAAACTCCTGGTTTAAACTCATTAAAACGCGCAGATGGTTGGACCCCATGCTACCGAGTCCACAGAGAAGCACTTTCATGTTAATTAAACCTCAGATTTCGAAGTGTACTTTTGATAAAAGCTCTTGGGCACTAAATCCAAGCGATAAAGCATCCAAAAAAACGGTCTGAGTCGCTCAAACAAAGGTTTGTACGTTTTGTAATCTCGGTAACTTTTGACCGGAGCTTTCATAAGACGAATAAATTCTTCGTCAGAAAATTTTAACCGTTTTTTTACCAATTCAACCAACTCGATATCAAATTCCGGAGCTTTACGAATTTGCTCAATACCCTCTTCGCGCGTCATCTGACCCGAACGAACCATTGCCGCAAAACCTAAAAGTCGTGTATCGGACCCATTGCGGCGTGGAAGATAAAAAGAATGATAAAACGCTGTGAAACGATTCTCGAGGTGATGACCGCCATACCACTGCCATCCGTACTTTTCGGCGAGCATCTTTTTGGCATTTTCTTTGTGATAATCGATATAATAAAGCGGTCGAATTTTTCGAATCCGTCTAAAAACTGTCCACTTCATGAAGTCGAAAAACAACATGTTCGGATAGGTTTTTAGCGGTTGAGTGCCAAATTGAGCGTGAACTGACTGAATGTACTTGCCGTCCATGTAGGTCCAGCCAAGAGGTGCGATGCCTTCGGTACGAAACGAGTGCCCCTCCAACACATACTGAATTCCGTACTTTTCAGCCGCTTGGTATAGTGTGGCAGCGAGCCCGATATCTGTGGGAATTTCAAGATCGGTAACGCCAGATCTAAAAAATGAGGCGTATAAATCATCGTACTCCCGATTATTTACAACGATCGTGAACAAATCGATTTCGAGCGGCTTGAGCATGCGTCGAATATTTTCGGTCGCAATAGCGGAGTTCCAAGTGTTATCGAAATGGGCAGCTAGCGGACGAAGCCCCAGCTCCTTTGCTTTGACAAGCATGTAAGACGAGTCACAGCCTCCGCTTACCCCGATAATACAGTCGTATTTTTTTCCCCGTCCGGCGATCTTGATTTTATCTGCGATCTCGCGCAAACGCCGTTCGCCTTCTTCGCCGGTAGGGTATTCTCGTTCGAACTCATCGTGAACTTTGCAATAATTGCAGATGCCGTTTTCATCAAACGTAATGGCGGGAGTTGCCTCGTCGTACACACAACGCTGACAGCGTTTGCGTGACTCGGGGGCCGGCCAAGTGAAACCGAGCTTGGCATCAAGACTCTGTTGACTGATCGGGGCTAACCGAGATCGCTCTGGTTGGACTCCCGAATGCGTTGAGTTCATGGAGCAAAAATCTCCTTCAATTCAGACCGGTCTGGAAAGCTGACCAAAACGGACCGATTTTGATTTTGATAAACAAATATACTGCCGGCGGCAACGGCGCTCGCGCCAGCTTGCAATACTGGAGTCCTTAAGTCACGGAAATTCTTCGCCCCGCCACAGGCTACCACGGGCACATCGGAAGCTTTTACCACTGCTCGAATAAGGTCCAAATCATAGCCCTCAAATGTCCCGTCTCGATCAACCGAATTGAGGAAAATTTCACCTACGCCGAGGGCCTGAACATACCGAGCAAAATCGGCGGGATCATCGAAGTCTAGACTCCGAAGTAGGTCATTAGTCTGCTCCGATCGAGCGCGGGAATGCTTCACCGCCTGGCCAAGTCGGCGAAACACTTTGCGGCGCCCCAATAGCGTCTGCTTTACGTCGATCGACGCCACGATTGCCTGAGCACCGAAATGTTCACTGGCTCCCGAGACCAAATCGGGGTCAGAAAATAGAGCCGTATTTAAAATGATTTTTTCGACCCCCACATCGAACAATCTTTTCATATGATCAATAGTTTTTACCCCGCCCCCATAAGACAGCGGAATAAAACAATTGGCCGTAATCTCGCGAATCAGTTCGAATTGTGGTTCACGATCCTGCCGACTAGCTTCGATATCGAGAATAGCGATTTCGTCGACCTCGAGATCGTTGAAAATACTAACCGTGTTAACAGGGTCGCCAATGTACTGAGCTCTCGCAAACCCAACTGTTTTTACCAGGGTCGCCTCGCCAGTAACGAGCAAACATGGAATTACCCGCGCACGAATCATGCCCCAGTCACTTCAATAAAATTTCTAAATAACTTCATGCCAAACTTATGGCTTTTTTCGGGATGGAACTGCACGCCCCATATATTTTCATGACGAATCGCTGAAACAAAGGGAACATAATATTCTGTAGTACCCAAAATATCGTTTGGGCGTTCACATCGGAAGTAATACGAATGTACGAAATAAAAACGAGGGTCTTCAAACTCAGGTGAATCTAGACCACGGAACAGGCACAGATCACTTTTGGGTTCTACTCGGTTCCAGCCCATGTGCGGAATCTTCATGTTCGGATCTACCTTTGAAAATTTTACAACACGCCCAGGAATCCAACCCAGGCCCGCCTCGGCTCCTTCGTCGCTGCCATTTGCTAAAAGTTGCATTCCCACGCAAATACCAAGAATTGGAATACGCTTGCTCAAAACTGCCTCTTTTAATACTGGCTCCAGCCCTCTTGCTCGCAGATTTTTAATACCGTGGTCAAAGGCTCCGACTCCCGGAAAAATTAGACGTTGTGCACCATGAATTTCTTCAGAATTGGAACTGACGAGCGAGCGTACACCCACTCGCTGAAGCATGTTCTGAATTGAGCCTAAATTTCCAACTCCATAGTCTATAATTACAGTGTCGCCCGACATCTTTATTTCCAATAAAAAAGCGCTACGCCCATGCTAATTAACGTAACTGCTCCAATTTTATTAAGACCTACTGGCTCATGAAATACGAAGTAACTGACCAAAAGCGCCGCAAAATAAATGACCGACTGAGCAACCATTAACTCTAAAAATCCAAACTTCTTGTAAGCATACCAAGAAATCACCAGTGAAAGGCCTGAAAAAAATATGGCTCTACTAAGTATCCACAATTGAACCTTAATGTTGCCGTTCATTAATTGATCAAAATTGTTTGGAAGTTGCGGGGAGGTTGCTTTCAAATTGCTCTGAGCAATGAGTGAAACCCCAACTGAAACAGCAATAAGCAAAAACTTTAATTGCACATCGGACATTGTAAGTTTCAATTTAAACTCCCCCTAAATCAATACACCTGAGGTCGGCCTACCCGCAATGTTCTTAAATAAACCTGCTCTAATCCCTTAAAAATCGCCTCGGCTGAAAATCTTCTTTCAATACTATGCCGCCGATTCTGACACTCGTCCGAAGTGAGTTCCCACTCGCGCATATTTATCATCTCTAACATCTTGTTTGCGAATAATTTGGGGTCGCGCTCCCGAATCAAATGACCCATTTTTTCGGAGACAAAATCAGAAGGGCC
>DGKJ01000092.1 GCA_002387735.1 Bacteriovoracaceae bacterium UBA4573
CTGTTAATGTAAAGATCAACTCGCTCGCCGCCCCGCACAGCTCGAGACGCGACGCGGCAACGCTTTCCGTTTAAATAAACACCACCCGCGACAATCAATTTTCGTATGAACGACTTAGAAAGGGTCGCTTTAGGCGCCTGGGTCTCGGCAGCGAGAAATACACTCTGGTCAAGTCGACCCTTGAGATCAGGCGGAAGTTTTAAAGAAATTTTTTGGATACTCATAATATTTCTTTCCACCTATGCATAAATGAATTGAAACCCGCTTTGCAAAAAAAATATACTGAACTCGTCTCTAAGTAAGGAGACGTGCTCAGTTTATTCGATTTTTTTCACGGAGGAACTCTTCATGACGCAGACCTGTCGTCGAAACTTTGCCCGATCTCCAATAGTCTTTCCACTATTAATCGCGGGGCTTTTGGTAGGCTCCCATTCGCTTTTTGCACAGGATTGCCGAACTACTTTTAAAGTAACAAAAATTGAAGATACCGCGGATGGCAATTGTTCCACTAGTGACTGTTCGCTCCGTGAAGCGGTGATTGCTTCAAATAGTTGCCCCGGTACGAACTACATTCAGTTAACGGAAGGGGATTACCTGCTGACTCGTCGGGATTCTTTGAGCAATTCCGATGAGGAGTATGCTAAAACTGGTGATCTCGACATACGCGGAACGACTTTTGTTACAGGCGAAGCAGGACGCGAAGTTTGGATAGACGGTGGTGGTCGTTCTAGAATCTTCGACGTGAAGGGCGAGCGTTTTACACTCTCGAACGTAAGTCTCAGAAATGGCAGATCTGACGCGTTGGGCCCAAACTCAAGGGGGCAGGGCGGCGCGCTTCGCATTGGAACGGAATCTCGTGTTTACGTTTATAATTCGAGATTTTTGAATAATTCGGCGCCCGAGGGGTATGGAGGTGCCATCTATTCAAGCGCTTATGTTCGGTTAACGGGCGTTACGCTCTCGAACAACACGGCCGGAGGCGGTGGCGCCTTTTACGCGGGCTATGGGTCCACAGCTTATTTTGACCGAGTCTTAGCCTCTGAAAATACCGCGCTCGGGGGTGGTACTCTAATGAGCGCCGGTTATGTCAGTGTCTTGAATTCGAAGTTTGAAAGAAATTGGGCCACCGAGGGAGTAGGGGGGGCCATCGCAGGAACGGCGGATTTAAACGTTCGCAATTCGGTCTTTCTTGCAAACTCAGCGAAAACAAAGGGTGGAGCGATCTATTATCGTTCGAGGGACTTTTTGAACCCGCTTTATCGACTGTCTGTTGTCCATTCGGTGTTTACGAATAACGAATCCACAAACGGCTCAGGCGGGGCAGTTTCGATGAACCCAGGCTCTGTTCACGATTCGCTCTTTGAAAACAACGCGGCAGTGGCTGCTTACGGCGGCGCACTTGAAGGCGTTTCGGCAATTGTGAACCGATCAGTATTTCGCAATAACTCCGCGCTCAGTGGCGGAGCGTTGCAAATCTATGGAACTGACGTATTTTCGAGTGCTGTCTATGGCAATTCAGCTTCGGAACGTGGTGGAGCGATTCATAGTTCGGGTGGCGTTAGAATTCTTAATTCCACTATTGATTCGAACTACGCCGGCGTACTTGGGAGCGCGATAGCTCACGAACTTGAATCTCTTCAGATAAAAAATTGCACGATTTCTGACAACGGCGATGGCAGTTCACCCGCTGTTTGGGCGTCGGTGTTCGCGTCTGCCTGGATTGGTCATACGGCCATTAAGGGCGCCGGGCCTCGTTGTGATTTCGACGGAGGGATAGTTTCGGCCGGTTACAACGTAGAAGATGGCGCGAGCTGTGGGTTAACGACTGGGTCAGATCGCCAAAATACGACGGTGGCACTAGGTGCCCTTGCCGGTAATGATGGGCCTACGGTGGGAAGCCCGTATTTTTCCTACACGGCCACATTGCCTTCCCGTCTTCCGCTGGGGGTTCGAAACGCGTTGGTGGACCGTGGCGCAGACTTTGCGAATCAAACCGATGATTTAGGTAGTGATGGTTGTTTAAAACTCGACGTTCGTGGGCTTGCTCGCCCCGAGGGTAGAGCCTGCGACATTGGTGCCGTCGAACTGGAGGGGTTGGTGAGCGAACCAAGTCCATCGAGCGGTACTTGACTTACGCATAACTTACGCATACCCTTTTAAGGGTGAGTACGGAACATTTTTTAACTCCAAAACAGCAGCAGTTGTTGGCCTTCATTCAAGGCTATCAACAGGCTCATGGGTTTGCTCCGACTCAACAAGAAATTGCCAAGCAGTTTGGCTTTCGTTCGCTTGGAACTGTTCAAAATTACTTGGTCCGTTTGGAGCGCCAGGGTCTTTTGAAAAAATCCTGGAATGCGCGTCGAAGTCTGCAACCACAACCACTCTCTGCGGCGAAGTCTGCTTCGCTCTCCGGTTCGCTCAAAAAGACGCTGGCGCTCTCCTCCCACAGTTTTTTTTCACTACCGCTTTTGGGGCGAGTGGCGGCCGGTCTTCCTATCGAAGCAGTAGAGTCTAAAGAACACGTCGATATACCTGCGCACATGCTCCGCAGTGCCAAGGGAACTTTACGTGAGGTTGGTGATCACTTCGTTTTAAGAGTTGTAGGTGATTCGATGATCGACGATGGCATCTTAGACGGAGATATCGTTGTGTTACGAAAAACGCCGATCGCTGAAAACGGGCAGACCGTCGTGGCCCTAATTCAAAACGAAGCAACTATTAAAAGATTTTACAAAAAAGCAGGTCGTATTGAGTTGCATGCGGCTAACGCCAAATACGCGCCCATCATTATTTCTGAAGAAGATGAAAAAAGTTTTTCAATCGCCGGGGTTTTAAGTGGCGTTCTGAGGACCTACTAAAGTGAAAGTGAATGCGGCGGTTTTGAAGGAAATGTTTGCAAAGGCCTTGATTGCCGAGAGCTCTTTTAAGCGAAAAGAGTTTCGTTGTACATGGAGTGCGGATCCCGTTTACGCGGGACATGTTTTTGAGTTGGCTGGCAAACCAGGCTCCGGAAAAACCGAATTGATGATTCGTTTTTTTTCTGAAAATCCAGGATTAAAAGTCGCTTGGATCGAAGAGGAGTTTTCTTTTTACCCCTACTTTTGGGAACAGTCTGGTTTAGATCTCAAAAAAGTTTGTTTTCTCGAAAGTGGAACTCACTGGAGCTGGTGTGCAAGGCAGGCGCTAAATAGCGGCATTTTTGATTGTTTGGTTTTAGGGGGGGGCACTCGCGACGCGCTAGAACTGCGGCGGTTGCAGCTCTTAGCTGAAAAATCGAAATGCCCAGTTTTTCTTTTGTCGAATGAACCCACACAGGCGGGTGCTTGGCCGATTCAAATGCAGTTTTCAGTTCAACGAATGTTTGACGGATCACTCAGCGTTCGTAAGTTGAGTTTAAAAAAACATTCCCTAGGGTGAGTCGCCATGGTGCTTTGTTTTTTTCTCGAACAAAAGACGAATACGTCTAGTAAACGCTTACGTTTATTTGCTGAGGCCTGTTATCGTTACACGCCGCGCATTGCGGTTCGTGAGAATGAAGCCGTTTTTTTAGAGATTGGAAAATCTCTTCATCTTTTTCAGGGCCAAAGTCTGCCTCTTCGATTACAAGCGCTTGCGGACAAGTTCCAAATAAAGGGACGTGTTGTAAGTGGACACTGTGTGTTGGCAAGTTGGATTCGAGCGTTGGTGGGTCAGAGTGAAAAAAGAGTAGAGACGCTGGCGATCGATATACTTCCTATTTGTGATGACGTCTTAGAGCAGAAACCAGAAGATCGCGACGAGAGAGAAAGAAAAATATTAAATTTCGTCGGATATCTTAAAAAGCTCGGCATTAAGAATGTAGGGGATTTTTTTAAGATAGCTACCACCTCTTTGGGATCACGTTTTGGTCAGATAGCAGGTGAGTTACAGCAAGAACTTTTAAAGGCCGCTGGTCGTAGTCAGGCGCCAGATTTTTGGCCGATTTTCCGATTGAGTGAACGCATTCAAGAACAGCAAGACTTATCAGACCCTAGTGCAAGACGTGGAATAGAGGGCTTGGAGCCCCTGTTGTTCATGATGCGAGCCATGGTGGAACGGTTAGTCACGCGCGTACGTGCACGATCTGAAAAAATAGCCTCGCTTCGAGTTGAATTTGAACAGGAGTGGTCTCTTAAGAAAAGTGAAAAAAAACGTCGAATAGATTTGTTATTTTCCGTGGCTCAAAGCGCTTCGATTGGCATTTTAACCATACTTAAAAATCGATTTGAACGCGAATTTAACAGTAGGCCACTGGAATCTGAAATTTTGAGTGTCGAAGTCACGGTCTTAGAATCAGTGCCAGGTCCCGTAGCGCAGGCACATCTTTTTGATCGTGATCAGGAAGAAACTGAAAAAATGGAAACGTTCTACGTTCGTGTACAGGAACGTTTGGGGTGCGATCATATTTTTTTTGCCGAAACTTCGGAGAATTATTTGCCGGAAAAATCTTGGAAAAAAACTGGTCCCATTGAGAAAAATAATTTTCTCAATTCCGAAACTTCACTGGTACGTCCCACCCGACTGCTCAAAAGGGCCGTTCCTGTTTTACGACGAGGCGATCTTTTTTTTCTTAAGAACAAAACCGCGCATCATTGGAAAATTATCGACGTCAATGGACCGGAGCGCATTAGTGGTTATTGGTGGGAGACCTCAGCACAGGAACCTAAAATGGTTTGCCGGGATTACTATCGTTTCGTGACTCAATCCGGAGAACACCTCTGGGTTTTTAACGAAGGTGGAAGCTTTTTTCTGCACGGATTTTTTGATTGAGTGCCATGCGCTATTCTGAGCTTCTTTGTAAAACCAATTACTCTTTTTTAAGAGGGGCGTCGCATCCTGAAGAGTGTGTTGCTCAGGCAGCAGTACAGGGGCTTTATGCGATCGGCATATGCGATCGCAACGGTGTGTACGGAATACCGAAGGCCTACCAGGAGTCCAAAAAACATCCCAAACTTAAATTGCTGGTGGGAGCGGAGTTGCTTTGTGAGAAACGGGCGCCAGTACAGTTTTTGGCCCGCACTCGCGCAGCCTACGGGCTGCTCTGTCGTGTGATCACCACGGCCCATGCTGGTAAAGAAAAAGGACAGGCTGTTCTGAACTGGTCAGAGTTGTTGGCGCTTTGTGACGCGTTCAGCGCTGGTGCAGGTGATTTACTGGTTTTTTCCGATACCGAAGAGGGGGCTGGCGATCTAAAAGATATTTTTGGTGCCAATTTTTATTTGCCACTTTTTCGTGGTTTGGATGGGAAAGATAAATATAGGACTGAACGAGCGAAACGGATTGTTGCGAGATTTGGCATTCAAATTGTGGCCACTAACGACGTGCATTACCATGTGCAGTCCCGTTCGGTATTACAAGACGTTGTCGCAGGAATACGGGACAGTGTACCTCTCGATTCAGCCGGGAAAAAATTATTCTCCAATGCTGAGCGCTATTTAAAAACGCCCGCCCAAATGGCCAAATTATTCTCAGACATGCCAGATGCGGTCGAGCGCACTGCAGAAATCGCAGATCAGTTTTCTTTTTCGATGGCTGAATTGCGTTTTAGGTATCCATCAGAATGGATTCCGGCGGGGCAGACCGCGCAACATTATTTAACGACTCTCGTTTGGACGGGGGCGTGCTCGCGTTATCACGGAAATATTCCAGTCGAGGTTGAACGTCAGATCGCACACGAACTTCAGTTGGTCGAGCAGTTGCAGTTTGCCGACTATTTTTTGACGATCTGGGACATCGTAGAGTTCGCACGCGGTAGGAAAATTCTCTGCCAAGGTCGGGGATCTGCCGCCAATTCGATTCTTTGTTATTGTCTGGGAATCACAGCGATAGACCCGGTGAGAATGAATCTGCTGTTTGAGCGATTTATTTCGGTCGAGCGCGGAGAACCGCCAGACATTGACGTCGACTTTGAGCACGAACGTCGTGAAGAAGTGCTTCAGTATGTATATGAAAAGTATGGTCGTCACCGCGCTGCTATGGTGGCCGCCGTTATTACTTATCGAACCCGGTCGTCATTGCGCGAGGTTTCTAAGACCTTGGGACTCGATTTAGATCGTGTGAAATCCGAAGAAGATGATTTTCCAAAAAAACAATTAGCACGGCAACTAGCTCAGGAATTGAAGGGGTTTCCGAGACACCTTTCTATTCACTCTGGTGGTTTCACTTTATCTCAAGATCCGATCATTGAAACAGTACCGGTTGAACCGGCTCGAATGGAGGGGCGTACCATAGTGCAGTGGGACAAGTACGACCTCGACATTGTTGGGTTGTTGAAGGTCGATCTCTTAAGTCTTGGGATGTTGAGCGCCATTCAAAAAACTTGTGAACTAGTGGGACTAGAATATTCCAAGATTCCCGCTGAAGACCCGGCAACCTACCAAATGATTCAACGGGCGGATACGGTGGGCGTATTTCAAATCGAGTCACGAGCGCAAATGAACATGCTCGGACGCCTGCAACCCGAGAGTTTTTACGACCTCGTGATCGAGGTGGCGATTGTGCGGCCGGGCCCCATTGTGGGCCGCATGGTGCACCCTTATTTACGGCGTCGTCGAGGACTTGAAAACCCAAAAAGTCCAGATCCTAGGCTCGAACCAATTCTTGGTCGTACTCTGGGGGTGCCGCTTTTTCAGGAACAAGTCATGAAAATGGCTATCGTCATGGCGGGATTTACTCCCGGCGAGGCTGATGAGCTACGGCGCGCGATCGGTGCCTGGCGTTCGAGTGGGTCGATTGAAAAAATGGGCCAAAAGCTGCGAGATGGTTTTCTTAAAAACGGGTTGCCCTCTGAATTTGTGGATCGTGTATTTGAGCAAATAAAAGGTTTTGCTGAGTATGGATTCCCGGAGTCTCACGCCGCTTCGTTCGCATTAATTGCTTATGCGTCGTCGTACCTTAAATGTCATTATCCCGCCGAGTTCCTGTGCTCCCTGTTGAACTCCCTGCCAATGGGGTTTTATTCCGAGCACACGTTGGTGGAAGATGCCAAAAGACATGGCGTAAAGGTATTGCCGATCGACGTTAACGGTTCAGACTGGGATTGCCGCATTGAAAGCGGCGAACTGCGTTTAGGATTTCGTTTAGTAAAGGGAATGGCGCGCAAAGTGTTCGATCGACTTTTTAATGAACGAAGTGAACGGCCGTTCGCAGGAATTGGTGATTTCATTGCGCGGGCCAAGCCATCTTTGCGAATTTTAGAAAGTTTGGCGTTGGGTGGCGTTTTTGAACCATTTAAAGTGTCCGAACGCGAAGCCCTATGGGAGGCGTTGGCCTACGATTGCTTGCTACGAGCTGAGCTTGGCCAGAGTCAGGGGCAGCAACTTAGTCTGTTTAGTCAGAGCGGGCTTTCGGGCTTGCTACGCGAACAGAGTGCGCCCCAGTTGGTTGGGCCTGATGACTGTGAACGTGTGAGTGCCCAGTTTCATTCTTTTACATTGTCGGTGGG
>DGKJ01000057.1:0-11525 GCA_002387735.1 Bacteriovoracaceae bacterium UBA4573
AAACAGCGATACAAGGTCATGCGGCGTACGAGTGCAATAACACCAACATAAGAAGTAAGAACTGCACCCGAAAGCACCAAAAACGCGTCTATTCCTATCAGACGCTGCAGCCAAGGCCCCCCGCTTCTGCGTGCTAGTTCCGACAGCAAAGAATTCTCGTACTCCTGGGTAGATGCCGCGCCAATCACCAAAAGCGTTAAAACACAGATTAGTGGATTAAAAACTGTAATCGCAGCCCACATGTTACGAAGAGTTTTCGGAAATACTCCGGGTTTTTGTTCTTCGATAAAGTTAGCGGAACTTTCAAATCCAGAAATTCCCAACATGCCTGCGCAAAACCCCACAAAAATACCAGTCAGTGGCGACACCTGGCGCCCGGACTCGAACATTCTATCGAGGGAAAACGCGAACCCATCGGTGAACACTAAGGCTACGCACGTAAGCACCAGCATGGTGAGCGAAACGATGTGAACTATAAAAATAACCACTGCGACCTTGGAAGATTCCGTAATACCCACGATCGAGAGCAACGCAAACGCCCCCAATAGTGCGACCGTAGCCGGAGCCGGGTCAATACTTGGCAAAATCGAATGAAGATAATGCATCGCCTCAGTAGCGCTAATCACCGCGGTCGCGAGGTAAGAAATGATAGTTAATGTTGCGGCGCCGGCGGCTACTTTTTTGTTCGTCGTGTTTAGCAAAACGGTATACGCCCCGCCATTGAGCGGAAGTGCCGCGCCGACCTCACCGTACACCTTGCGAAACCCGTAGAGCACGAGGCTCACCAGCAAAAGACCGATCGGAGCATAGATTCCGGCCACTCCAATGGTGAGCGCCGACACATAAAGCACACTTGAAGTAATGTCGTTACCGCAAATCGCGGTTGATGCGAGTTCTCCGAGATGGTCGGATTGTTTGCTGCTAACGCCTAACGTTTGTATGGGAACGGACTCGTCGCCTAATTCTAATTTTGCAGCAGTGCCCCACCCGGCAAATTCCCAAGGTTCCGGGTTCGATCGTTTCCGCCAAGTTGGGTCCGTTTCGCGATTTGCCATCTCGCTCTAGCTTAACGCCGAACCAGTGGATTCCAAAGTCAAACTTTCGTTAGGTCACTATCACCGTGGGTTGGCATCTTCGTCGCCCCAAGTAGCGCCCAGATTGCTTTCGGCTTCGGCCAAAAATGCGTATTCTGGAGATTTCCAAAACACCCTCATCAAGATTGGCGGCGCAAGAGTTGCTCCCACCGTGTAAATGATCACCGCTCCTACGATATCAAGCGGTACTTGAAATGTGGTTTTTAATAACTCGGCCAACACCAAACCGAAAACTAAATTGGGCAATAGCGAGGCCGCGACGGGAAAACTTTGATGAATAGCTTCGCGCAGAGCGAGTTTGCGATGCCATACGACTGAATAAATGCGCAGTGGCAGAAACACGGCAATCATTGCGAGCCCGATTCCCAAAGATTTCAGTGAAAGTTCTTCTTTTGAAACCGACGATCCGGCATGGAAAAAATAAAACGGAATAAAAAAACCGGAAAAAGACCGAATAGATCGCAACATCGGCTTCGACGTTAGTCGCGGCATACTGCCTTCGAAGCGCCGCGCGACAATTCCTACGACGAAAGCCCCAATCAGGTAATAAGCACCTAGTTTTTTTGTGATCATGCCCGAGAGCAGCGCGATCATGAGTAGAAAACCGAATTCAGACTTAGGGGCAGCCGGCTCCACAACTTTTGCAAAAAACTTAAACGCCAGGGGAAGCGCCAAAATAAGCAAGCCCATTCCCACCATGGCAAACGTAAATTCCTGGGCACTCATGGAACGCACCAAAACAAACATTAAAAATAGTGCTACGATTTCCGCCGCAATCGCTTTGGAGCGAATCCAAAATTTTCCGGCCTCCGGCACGCTCGAAGTGTTGATGGTATCTAAAATAAATCCGGTCGATGGCGTGAGCAACGCGAGCCCCAACAAAACCGCAGGCCGAACATCTAACTTCAACCAATAAGTGAGTCCCACACTAGAAATAATCAGAAGCACCACACTAACAATTACGTGTTGCACTAAAAAGCGACGACTCTGACGAAGCTCGCCAAACTCGACTTCTAACCCTGCAAACAGAAACAACGAAATGATTCCCAAAGACGAAAGGAGCTTTACCGCGTCGCTCCCGCCAAGCTCCCATTCCAAAAAAGAAGCACACACACCCATGGCAAACGCTGTAAGCGCATATGGAATTCCGAAACGAATTAAAAATCGCGGAAACACGAAGAGCGCAAATATAAGCCCCGTGTACTTAACCTCGGGTAGTGAGAGCGTGTGTAGAAACTCTGAAATAATATTCGTTGTCATAATCGGATGATCTCTTCAAAACGCAATATCTGAGGTATGCCAGATAATAATGAATCTACTCCAAATTGAAGTACAGCTGGCAAATAAAGTCCAAGAAATTACGTCGCTGCATGTGGACCCGGCCCACGACTATTTACACTTTAAACGCGTGGTCGCCACCTCGAAGTTTTTGTGTACCCAGGAACAAGCTCGCCTGGAGGTCGTGCTTCCTGCCGCCTGGCTCCACGACCTGGTCATCGTGCCCAAAAACGACCCCCGCCGCAAACAAGCCTCTCAACTTTCGGCCGATGCGGCGTTGGATTTTTTGCGGCACATCAAATATCCCGAAGAATTTCATAAAGACATCGCCCACGCAATCATTGCGCACAGTTTCAGCGCGGGATTCGAACCTCAAACTTTAGAAGCCAAAATCGTTCAAGACGCAGACCGACTCGATGGGTTGGGTGCCATCGGTATAGCTCGGTGTTTCGCGACCGCTGGTATTTTGGGGCGCCCCTTTTATTCGGAAAACGACCCCTTTTGTAACGAGCGCCAAAGCGACGACACGCTCTTCACGGTAGACCACTTTTATGTCAAACTCTTCAAGACCGCCGAGACTCTAAAAACCGCGGCGGGCCGCAAAGAAGGTTTGCGGCGAGCCACGATCATGAAAAATTTTTTAAGCGATCTCGGCTTGGAAATTTAGGGAGTTTTTTTATGCACGCATGGCACGAAGTTGAAATCGGCAGTACCGCCCCCAAAGCAGTTGCGGCAGTCATCGAAGTACCCAAGGGTTCCAAAGTAAAATACGAACTAGACAAGCAAAGCGGACTAATTAAAGTTGATCGCGTACTTTTTAGTAGCGTGCATTACCCTGCTAACTACGGTTTCATTCCGCAAACTTATTGTGACGACCACGACCCGCTCGACATTTTGGTTTTAGGTCAAGAAGCCGTGGTGCCCCTTTCAATCATGATCGCCAAACCGATCGGCGTTATGAAAATGCTGGATCAAGGCGAGGCCGACGACAAAATCATTGCAGTGCACGCACACGATCCGGAATATTCTCATTACAATTCGATCGACGAACTATCACCGCATCGCATGATGGAAGTGAAACGTTTTTTTGAAGACTACAAAGCACTTGAGCAAAAATCCGTGGTGGTAGAAAAATTTCTTGGCCCCAAAGAGGCACTCAAAGTCATTGCTGATTCGATTCAGCTTTATAATGCCGAAATTCGACCGAAACGCGCGAATCGACGCTGAAACCATTTTTCAACTTCAACGGCAACAAACACCACCGACGACAAACCAAAACACCAGGCAAGTTCACTAGCTGTAAGCGCGGTCGTGCCTAAAACCGATCGCAGAAATGGCGTGTATAGACACAACAGCTGAAGCCCAATTGTTAAAACAACCGCCCCTAGAACATAAGTATTGGAAAATAACCCAATTTTAAAAAGTGAGCGGCGCTCCGAGCGAATCGCGAGCACGTGCCCCATTTGAGTGAGCGACAACACCGTGAATGCCATTGTTTGCCAGCGTTCATTACCAGTCCGATAGGCGTAAGCCAGCGTTCCCAACGTCACTCCGGCCGTGAGTAATCCTACCCACAAACTGTGTTGCCACAGGCCGCGGGAAAAAATGCTCTCCTTTGGGTCGCGTGGTGGCCGCTGCATGATGTCTTTTTCTTCGGGTTCAAATGCCAAGGCCAATCCAGGTAGCCCATCGGTCACTAGATTGATCCACAATATTTGAATTGGCAGCAGTGGGGTCGGCAAACCAAAAAATGGTGCCAAAAACAAGGTCCACAATTCGCCGGAGTTGCCCGACAATGCAAATCGCACGAACTTGCGTATGTTGTCGTATATTCTTCGCCCTTCGCGAACGGCCGCTACGATGGTGGCAAAATTATCATCTAATAATATTAGGTGTGACGCTTCGCGGGCGACATCGGTGCCACCGCGGCCCATGGCGACTCCCACGTCGGCACGCTTGAGAGCCGGAGCATCGTTGACTCCGTCGCCCGTCATCGCCACGACTTCGCCCAACGCCTGTAAGACCTTCACGATCTGTATTTTTTGTTCGGGCGCAACACGAGCATAAACCGCAATGGTATTTACCCGTGACTTGAGTTCTTGTTCGGTCATTTTAGAAACTTGTTCGCCAGTCACGACTTCCGAGCGCCCTTCGACTAGCAGCCCTAATTTTTCGGCGATTGCACTGGCTGTAGCAGGGTGATCTCCCGTAATCATGACCGGGCGAATACCGGCCTTAAAACAAAGTTCGATGGCCTCTTTAGCCTCGCATCGTGGTGGATCCATTAAACCAATTAGACCCACGTAGGTTAGACCGGTCTCCACAGTTCCAAGATCTATGACAGTCGAATCGCCAGGTTTGCGGGCATAGGCAAAAGCCAAAACACGAAACCCTTGGCGCGCTAGCTCCGCGGCTGTACTTTCGGCGGCGGCTGCTCTGAACTCACCGGCCACACTATTTATACACTGTTTGAACACCCGCTCCGGTGCGCCCTTGGTAAACACCAGTCTCTCGTGCCCAACTTGGTGAACGGTGGTCATCATTCCGCGTTCGGCAGAAAACGGGATCTCTGCGATTCGGGGACACTCTTTTTCAAGTTGAGTTTTGTCAAAGCCCGCTTCGAGTGCTGCGGCAAGCAGTGCCGTCTCCGTCGGGTCGCCCTGTAATGCGCCGTTTGCTCCAACGCTGGCGTCGTTGCTCAACGCGAGCATACGAAACAATAAGTCGTTACTTTCGGGCGCTACCGCCCGCACTTCACCAACCGTCATGCGATTTTCAGTTAAAGTGCCAGTCTTGTCGGAACAGATCGAAGTCACGGACCCTAACGCCTCGACTGCCGATAATTTTCGAACAAGTGCGTTTCGCTTACTCATTTCGCGCGCGCCCAACGCGAGCGCTACCGAAAGTACCGCCGGGAGCGCTTCAGGAATGGCTGCAACGGCCAGACTCAACGACGTCAAAAACATCAATACCGGCGCATTGCCTCGGGCAAGTCCGACTGCAAACATAACGGCGCACAAGGCCACTACCAGAAACGCAATATTCTTAGCAAAACGTGCAAGCTTCTTTTGAAGAGGAGTTTCAACCTCAACTTCTTTTTTTAAAAGATTCGCGATCTTTCCGAGTTCCGTGCCCATTCCAGTGCGTACGACCACTCCGGTACCGCGGCCGGCGCTAACGATCGTACCTTTAAAGGCCATATTTTTCTGATCGCCCACTGCGGCGCGCTCACTAGCCAGAACGTGTGGTACTTTTCCGACGGGCACCGACTCGCCGGTCAAGGCAGATTCGTTGATTTCGAGTGAAGCCAGCTCCACCAGACGCAAGTCGGCCGGAACCAAGTTTCCGGCCTCGAGCAACACGATATCGCCAGGAACCAATTCGTAAGACGGCACCACATGAATTTCTCCGTGTCTTCTTACCTTGGTCTGAGGCGCTACCAGGTTTTGTAGTGCCTCCATGGCGCGTTCCGCGCGATACTCTTGCACGAAACCCAAAATTCCGTTTAACAAAACAATTGCTAGAATCGCGACACTATCGTGCACTTCCCCTAGAAAAATCGCGAGAATCGCGGCGCCAAGCAAAACTAGAATTAAAACGTTGGTAAACTGCCCTAGTAAAATTCTCCATGGGCTTTTTCGCTGCGCTTTCTCTAAGGTGTTGGACCCATAAGAAACCCTTCGGCGATCGACCTCTTCCGGGTGCAACCCACTGTGAACGCTGGTACTAAGTTCGTCGAAGGTCTCGGACTCCGACTTCATATGCCAATGCGAATTCAAATGCGTCTCCTTAAATTATTTTCGCCCCGCGCCGTAATGGAATTTCAACCTAGTGCGTTCCAGTCGTTTACCATTTTCTTTTCATAAGATAGTGTCCCTTTGCTCAAGGAGCAATAGTAGGTGATCCACATGCGGGCAACCATCAAAAGCTATCTCACCGACCAACGTTTTGGTGCAACATTAGAGCGCGCCCGACACTGGCTGTACCTCGCTCTCGGACTTTTCCTAACGGGACTTTTCGTCAAACTATCTCACAACGTTTTATACGACGCCGAAGACCGCAGCTGGATTCAACATTGGGACAACGTGGTTTTGCTCTTTATCGCAGAACATCGGTCCGGCCCAGTAACTGCGAGTCTGATCGATATCACGGCCCTGGGTTCCGTCACCATTGTTTCGCTAATTGGGTTTGTTTTTTTAACGGTATTTTATCTTCTTCGCGACAAGTGTGGAATTCTCCAACTGGTATTGGCTTCTTTTGGCGCTGGGTTTTGGACTTGGGCCTTTAAGAGCTTCGTCGAACGCCCCCGACCCACAATAGTTACCCAATTAGTAGAAGTCACAGGGCACTCGTTTCCCAGTGGTCATTCGCTTGCGGCGGCGGCCTTGTATTTTACATTCGCTACCATGGCCGGAAAGCACTTTGGTTCGTGGCCTCGTGCGCTCGCGCTACAAGGGTTGGCCGCTCTGGTTATAGTCAGCGTAGCATTTTCACGCGTTTACCTCGGCGTCCACTACCCAAGCGATGTGATAAGTGGTGCACTTTTTGGTGCCGCCTGGGCTTACCTTGTCGCCGGTCTTGTAGCGACGATGCAAAAACACTATTTAAAACAACGGAGATCCCAATGAGTGATTATAATTTCAAACGACACCTTCCCCTGAGCCTTCGCCTCTGGCATTGGTTCAATGCGGTTGTTCTGCTTGGTCTTTTGGGAACTGTGCTTTTACGCAAAACCTTTCTCAGTTGGCGCACTAATTCCGCACTCATCGAAGCTCAGTTTGCGGAGGCTGGAATAACTGTGCCCCCTGAACTCGCAAAAAAAGTGGCTGTGGCCATTCGTAATCCTCTGTGGGATTGGCATGTATACTTAGGCTTTGCGTTGCTCGCACTCTACCTAGCGCGAATCTTGGTAGCCGTTTTTGTAGAAAAGGAATGTGTTTATTTGCGCGTCTTAAAAAGCGCGGTACAAATTAAATCCCTACCCCCAGGAAAAAAACCGCGCGCTCTGCATTACACACTCGTCAAAGCCGGTTACGCGGCCTTCTACTTTGTTACCGCCCTCATGTTGATCACTGGTCTCCTTTTAAACTTCAAGTCTGAATTCGGAATCGCCAAACACCTTATTGAAACGATTAAAGAAACTCATGAATTCATGATGTGGTTTTTTGTCGTTTTCATCGGTGGCCATCTAGTGGGCGTTGTTTTAGCGGAAACACGTGGAGACCAAGGAATTGTCTCAAACATGATAAATGGGGGACCAAAAAATAGCTAAATCACAGAATGTTCGGTCTCGTCCCCAAGCGGAGATTAACCAGTAACATGAATAAAAAAGCTCTCGCCGTTCTAACGCTACTTTGTCTGGCGGTGTACTTTCGAATTCTCGATCACGAGTTTTTAATCTGGGACGACGACGCCAATATTTATAAAAACTATTTACTACTCAAACCGTTAGGAACGGCGCTCAGTTTTTTTTGGACCAATGCCTACTATTCACTTTATATCCCCGTCACCTATACCGCCTGGGCAATCATCGGTAAGGCCGCAATATATTTCGGGGGCATCGACTCGCACTTTACCTTCGCTCCAAAATACTTTCATGCAGTGAGCCTGGCACTACACACCATCACGTCCTACCTGGTGTTTTTCGCCATCTGGCACGTATTGCGGCGAATTCGTTCAACTGAGAAATTGCCAACCGACGAAGCAAACTCGCTACGCCGTGACTGGTTTTGGGCGGTACTCGCTGCTGCCGTTTTTATGGTTCACCCGGTGCAAGTGGAAACCGTCGCCTGGGCCACCGGTACTAAAGATCTTCTTTCAAGCGCGTTGGCGATGGCCTCGCTTGTACTTTATTTATTGTTTGCTGAAAAACGATTTCGACAACCGAGCAACAGCAAAACACCCTGGGCTCTTTATGCCATTGCTAGCATTTGTTTTTTTCTGAGTGTCTTGGCTAAACCCAGTACAGTCACCGTGCCGTTGATTGTTTTAGCCGTTAGGCGCGGAATCATGCGAATCCCGATCAAAAAAGATCTTGCATGGCTGCTTCCCTGGTTCGCTTTCGGAGGCTGGATCACTATTTTCACTAGTGGTTTGCAACCTCTTGCTTTGCAAAAAGATGTCGCCGCAGCGTGGGCCCGTCCTTTCGTAATGGGAGACGCGTTTGCCTTTTACTATTATCAAATATTCATTCCACTTTCGTATACGCCAGTTTACGGGCGAACTCCGAGCAGCGTATTATCCACGGGGTTAGCTTTTGGTACCGCATTGGTTTTTTTTGGCTCCGCCTACGCCGCCTGGAAAGCTCGCCTAAAACGGCCTTGGTGTTGGGGCGCCTTTTGCATCTTTACCGTGGCACTATTGCCGGTATCAGGAATCGTGACGTTTGTTTTTCAGGATATTTCCACTGTGGCCGATCGTTATTTGTATTTGCCAATGTTTGGAGTGGTATTCGCTTTAGCGCTTGCTCTTCGTCGCACTAACCGGCCCGTGATTAAGTATATCGCTTTGCTGGTGGTGGTGTTGCTCGCAGGGCGGTCCTTCTTTCAAACTGCGATTTGGAAAAACAACCTTACCCTATTTGCCCACGCCGACCACGCGCGCCCCCAAAATTTTTTCATTAAGAATAACTATGGGCACTCACTCATGGAAGCTGGGCGAGTCGCCGAGGCGATACCCTATTTTCAAAAAGCGATTGAAGCGAATCCAAAACACGAACGGGCCTGGACCAACCTAGGAATCGCCCTGCGTCGCTTAAAACGTTTCGAAGATGCTGCTCGCCATTTTGAAACCATGTTTCAAAATGGTTTTGACCTACCACACGCCCGCAATAGTTTTGCACTTACCTTGTTAGATCTAAACAGAAAGTCAGAGGCCTTTGAACAATTCCGCCAAGCAATTAGGCAAGATCCGACTTTTCTCGATGCACGTCTCAATTTGGCGCAATTTTTATTTTTAGACGGTCAAAAGGAAGAAGCCACTCTTCACTTCGAAATGGCACTCAAGATTGACCCCACAAACCCAGTCGCACGGCGCTATTTGAATCGCTGATAAAGGGCTCTCCATGACACATCACAAATGGTTGCTTTACGGAGCCTACGGTTACACTGGTCGCATGATAACTGGAGAGGCTTTAAAACGTGGTCACCGCCCCGTGCTGGCTGGACGTTCTGCGTCGGCGCTTCAGGAGTTTGCTAAAAATTTCGCGCTAGACACCCTGGTTTTTGACCTCGATCACCCCAATCTCGTAAACATCGTAAGGGGTTTTAACCTGGTGTTTAACGCCGCGGGACCATTTTCAAAAACCAGTGAACCACTAGTGCGCGCCTGTTTAGAGGCTTCCGTAAACTATGTCGACATTACGGGTGAGGTCGCGGTTTTCGAAAAGAACTTTTCCTATGATGCCGCGGCAAAAAAACAAGGCATCGTTATTCTTTCGGGAGTGGGTTTCGACGTCGTACCCACGGATTGCGCAGCCAAACAGGTGTGCGACCGAGTGCCCCAGGCAACCGATTTGGAAATTGCTTTCGCAATCAGTACCGGCGGTAGCACTGGCACACTGAGCACCGCGCTCGAAGCGGCTCCACAAGGCATTCTCGAACGACGAGCAGGTCAAATTGTGCCCATTTCCCATTTCTCCGATAACAAACGCGTCGCCTTCATGGACCGTTCTCGAACGGTAATGCCGATCACCTGGGGCGATCTCGCTACAGCGTATCGCACCACCGGAGTGCCGAACATCAGCACCTACGTGGCGGTGTCCCCCGCTGTTGCGGCAGGTACTCGGCTCTTCGGAAAATTTGTCTTTTCGTTATTAAAAAATTCGCTCGTTCGGCGTTTAGCGCAATGGCTCATCAAACTCTTGATAAAAAACCCGAACCCCACGACCTCATGGAACGCCAAATCCTACGTGTGGGCTCGCGCTCGGAACAATGAAGGGCGGCAAGCGGAAGTGCAAATTGAACTTCCCTGCGGGCCCTACCCATTCACTGCTGTAGCTGGAGTAGCCAGCGTGGAACGGATCTTTCGAGATCGCCCTACTGGTGCAACCACGCCGGCCCTGGCCTTTGGCACCGATTTTTTAAGTTCTCTTCCGGGCACCAAAATTTTGAACACCTAATTGGCATTGAGTTGATAGAGTAAAAATAGAAACATCAATATAACTACAACCACGCCTTCGGAACTGGGCTCGGCAAAACGTGAACGTTCCTTTTTTCGATAAAGTTGGCCCATCACGGCCACTCCGGTCGCAATCACGATACTGAACGCGGTCACAGCATGAACCGCGCGAACCGAACTAAAAAGCGCGCCGGGGTACATAAAGTCCAGTGGGGCGAACAAGATCATATTGAACGCGTTACTGCCAAAAATATTACCCAACGCCAAATCTGGAGAACCTATGCGAAAGGCCGAAAGCGTCGCGATTAACTCCGGCAATGAAGTCGCAAGCGCGACCAATGTTGTACCTACAAACGTGTGCCCAAGTCCCGACTGCGTCGCGATTTGGTCGGCCGCTTCCACAAGATACGGCGCCGCCAGAACAATAATAAATGCCGACGCAAAATACCCAGAAAAAGCCCCTACGATCGAGCTGAACTTAGCGCTGCCCGAGTTTGGCTCGGCGGCTCGCCCTTCTGGCACCGGTGCTCCATTCACTAAATCTTGCTCAGCCTTATCTAGGAAGATGAGTCGAAGGCCGTACAAGTAAATGATGATTGTGGCCCACGAAAACACACCGATACCAAGAAACGAAGTCTCTAACCGCGTGGCTACGCCAAGGCCAACAATCGCTGTTAAGACAATTGTTAAAATAGCGGCCAAAGAATGATGCAAAAACTTGGGCGAAAACGCGGTACGGCGAAACGCCGAAGGAAACGCAAAATCCAAAACTGATAATATAAGAAGATTAAAAAGACTACTGCCCAACAAATCACCGACGGCGAGATCCGGCAGTCCAATTCGGACGGCTTTAATATCTACCATTAACTCAGGTAGCGACGTCGCACCTGCTAACAACAAACTGCCAACAAACATTCGCCCCCAGCCCGTG
The DNA here is from genome assembly GCA_002387735.1 of Bacteriovoracaceae bacterium UBA4573. GTDB lineage: Bacteria > Bdellovibrionota > UBA1018 > UBA1018 > UBA923 > UBA923. The sequence continues at coordinate 11,422 of DGKJ01000057.1, forward strand.
ACATCGGCGATCTTGTCGGCAAAACGAGTTAAAAGTGAACCGGCGACAATAATGACGCCAGCAGACAATAGAAACTGAAGTATGAATGCCATTCACTGCATTTT
>DGKJ01000057.1:11679-26205 GCA_002387735.1 Bacteriovoracaceae bacterium UBA4573
GCCATTCACTGCATTTTATACCTGTAATCCCGCGCGTGGCAAACGTCACTTCGAGCGAATGCCTTCTTTTTCCAAGATCACTCGAATCATGTCGCGCTTATCGCCCTGAATCTCGATAACGCCTTCTCGGCCACTCATTACATAAGTGCCGCCCGAACCGCATTTTTTCTTGAGCAGAGTTGTTAGGTTCTTGAGAAATATTTCGTTCTTGGGCAGCTGATCAATGACGGTCACCGTTTTGCCGCCACGCCCCTGTTTTTCAATTCTTAATACAGCGATGAATTTGTATTTCGCTACATCCACTTCGGGCGCACAGGTGCACTCGGATTTCAGCTCTTTGCACTTTTGGCACTTTTGGTTCAGCGCCGGATCGGTCGAATAAACGAGTCGGGTAGATTTGCTCATTACAATTCCAAAATGAAACCCAAACCTACCCTAAATCAACCCGTTAGGCGACTGAGACTTTACAGTTTGTAGTTCTGACGCAGCACTTCGCCCAGTACCCGTAGACCGTCGTTATCGGTGAAAATCCCTACGACCTTGTCATTCTGTTGCTGCACTATCGCGCACCCGTATTTGTGTTCTGCCATGTTGAACACGACGTCGTCGATCTGTGCATCTGGGTCCACCACGTAGGGGTCGGGCGTCATCACGTCGTCTACTAGCATTTCGTCGGTACCTTGAAACGAACTCGCAAGTTTAATGTCGCGATCGGTAATGACCCCAACTAACTTGCCGCCCTGTTGCACGGGTAGGTGCCGAATGCGAAACTCCTTCATCATCTCAATCGCCTTTTTGATCGAAATATCCGAGCCGATCGTATGTGGCATTGCCGTCATGTATTTTTGTATGCGTGGCATGTTTTTCATCTTGGTTCTCCTTCTACTGAAATGAAATTAGGTACCGCTGAGTATTGCAACTGGCGTTCCAAACACATTCCTTAGGCAAACCTGGGCGATTAGCGCCGAAAGTTCGTTTTTTTTGGGTCAATTTGCCTCAATATTGCTGAATCTGTCTCAGCCCGACCCCGGCCACCTCGGCGGATTTCCGACCTAATGATTTTGGCACGCTCCGTGCTTTAAGCTAAACCATGACAACGAATCCGCTTAAACCCCCTATTTCGGACGTACAAAATTACGCACTACGAGAAAAAATGTCCCATGATATAGGGTTTTCCATGAAAGGTCATAAAGGACATATCGTGATCATCGACGATGATCGCGAAATGCAGTCGCTATTAAAAGATTTTCTGTCCAACAGCCAATTTTTTTGTTCGACCTATTCTTCGGCCAAAGAAGCACTGGCCGCGTTAAAGCCTGGTGGAACTCTTTCGAAAGAGGCTGAAGCAAGCGAGATCGACCTAATTATTTCCGACATAAAAATGCCGGAAATGGACGGAATGGAATTTGTCGAACAACTCAAAGGCGTTTACCCCGATATTCCTGTTATTTTGATCACTGCGTTCGGCAGCATAGGCTCGGCTATCGATGCCATTAAAAAAGGCGCCTACGACTATATCGTAAAACCCTTCAAGCTGGCTGAAATGTCCGTCACCATTGGACGGGCCGTCGAGTACCGCAAACTGCAACGCGACAATCATGCTTTGCGAAAAGAGGTTCGACGTTCCTGGGGCCTAGGGGATTTGGTTGGTAAAAGCTCGGGCATGAAGCAGGTTTTTGACTTGGTAACCCGCGTCGCGCAAGCCACCGCAAATGTCCTGATTACTGGGGAAAGTGGAACGGGAAAAGAAATGGTCGCCCGTGCTATTCACAACAACGGACCCCGTGCCCAAAAACCGTTTGTAGCTATTAACTGCACAGCTATTCCCGAGAATCTTCTTGAATCGGAACTTTTTGGTCACGCCAAAGGTTCTTTCACTGGGGCCATTGCGAACAAAAAAGGTTTGTTTCAAGAAGCCGACGGCGGAACCATTTTTCTCGATGAAATCGGCGACATGAACAGTGCCTTGCAAGCCAAACTACTTCGCGTGATTCAAGAGCGTACCATTAAGGCCGTCGGTGAAAACACCACGCGCTCGATCGATGTAAGAATTATTGCTGCTACTCATAAAGATCTGAAGGCTGCCATAAAAGAAGGCTTATTTCGCGAAGATCTATATTATCGCTTGAGTGTAATTCCACTAGTTATTCCACCTTTGCGCCATCGCCAAGAAGACATTCCATTGTTGGCAGAACATTTTTTAAGAAAGTACTCCGCCGCCAACAGATCTCCGGTAAAAGGCTTCACGAAAGCCGCGATCAATAAGTTAGTGGAACTCCGTTGGGAAGGTAACGTTCGGGAACTTGAAAACGTCATTGAACGAGCAGTTGTGCTTTGCAATAGCGATTTAATCGACTCTGATGACATTCCAACGCCAGACACAGTGAATGCCGAACACTTTTTCGGATCGGCTACCGCAGACTTTCCCACCGTAGAGGCGCTCGAAAAACGATACATCAAGCTCGTGCTAGAAAAAACCGGGGGTCGCAAAGACAGGGCGGCTCACATTCTTGGAATTAATCGTCGTACGCTTTATCGCAAAGAACGGGAATACGGTTTTTTAAGCGCCGATGCGCCCGAAGAAGAAGTTATTTCGGATAGCGAGACTTATTAATTTAAATCACGCCTTGTTCAGTCGCACTGAAAACGTGGTGCCTTGGTTCAGCACGCTGTCTAATGTAATCTCACCGTTCATTTCAGAAACAAGTTTTGCAACGATGGCCAGCCCGAGTCCGGTTCCTTGACCAACATCTTTGGTGGTAAAAAACGGCTGAAAAAGCCTTCGGCGGTGTTCAGTCGTAATACCACAACCAGTATCAGTCACTGACAAAATTACGTGGTCCGCCACTTCTACTGCTCTTACAGTCATGGCGTGACCGCTAGACCGGCCGTCTTTAATTGCCTTTTGAATAGCGTGGGCTGCATTGACTGCGAAATTCAAAATGATCTGTTCCAGGTGACTAAAGTCCGCACTGGCTTTTAGCCCCGGCGGCACTTCGATTTTGAGCTCAATGGAATCTTGTCTGAAGTTTCCGCCAATGAGGGCCAACACTTCGTTGACCACTTTTAAAATTTCGGTTGGGCGCAGCTCCACTTGATCAGAACCTCGGCTGAAACGTAAAAGCGCGGTGATGAGTTTCGAAATGCGATCGATCTGAGTAACTATTACTTCAAGACCACTCCGCACCGTCTGATTGTCGCCCACCAGCATTTGAAGAAGTTCCGCGCGGCCACGTACGATGCCAAGGGGAGTTCCAACTTCGTGGGCAAGTCCGCTGGCCAACATACCGACCGAAGCTAATCGGTCTTGTTGTAGAATTTTTGCTTCGAGATCTTTCTGTCCGGTCATGTCGAGCGCCCGGCCCATGTAACCGATAATCGTGTGGTCTGGCGCGCGAAAGGGCGTAATACTAAGTAACACTGGCACCAGAGTTCCGTCTTTTGCCCTGTTGGTGAGTTCCCCCTTCCAATGCCCTAGTTCAGGGTCCAAGATCGCAACCCAAATGCTTCTGTAGAACTCGGGCGACTGCATGCCGGAATGCAGAATTCGGGGATTCTGACCAATTGCCTCTTCACGTGTGTATTTGTAGACCGCCGTCCAGGCAGGGTTTACGTAAACCAAGTTCCCGCGCATATTGGTGATCATGATTGCTTCGTTGGAGTCTTCGACGCAGCGGAAAAAAACGTTTTGTTGATCAGTCTGCAAATCGTAATTCATTTACTACCGAATAAGTTTAGGGCTCTCCGTCGCTATTTCCACTGTGATGGCCGTGGCAACTGGGTTGGTTCGTATTGATGGTTTCCCCGGGCGGCTCAGAGTTACCTAAATTGCCAATAACTTGCAACGACCTTCCCGACCACGAATAAAGACCTACGGCTACCAACAACAAGCCGGAAACTATTGGAAAACTTCCAGAAATCGGCTTTAGAACGGAACGTAGAACCCAAGGAGCGGCACTTAGCGCCGGCACAGTACCTAACCAAAAAGCAAATAGCGTAGCTGCCCCAAGTAAAGCACTCTGAGTGGCCACTGCTGCCAGCACGAAGGTGTAGAGCCAACCACAAGGAAGCAACGCGGTACTTACTCCAAACGCCAACGCTCCATGCCAGGTGTGAGATCGTTTTTTTAGAACCAAAGCCAATCGATGAAATGCCCCACTCCACATCCGATTTAATTTTGCAAACGGACGGTAAAACGAGGCCCCACTCCGAGGAGCCACTCGTTTCCGAATCTCGGGCCACACTAACCGCACGCCCGTGGCGACGAATACGGCACCCAACAAGGCGCTCGCCGCTATCGCAACCCCTTGCATTTCTTTAGCCTGGAGTACACTTTTTCCAAGTTCCCCGGCGAGTGCACCAACGGTCAGATAACCTAACAACCTCCCCGCGTGATACACCACGAGGTTTAGTTTATTTTGTCCAATGAACAAAACGAGTCCGCCGCACATTCCGGCGCAGTGAGAGCTGCCAAGAAGGCTCGCGACAAACACGGCAAGGGGCGCCATTAAGTTACTATCGATAGGGGCCGACAAGCATTACCTCTTCCGTGTTTTTAGTGAGCTCTGAATCACTCGTTACGGTTAATTGAAACTTTCTTTTTCCTTCGCTTAGTTCCGCCTTCGGAAACTCGACAAACAAATCGACCGTGCGTGTTTCGCCAGCGGCTAGTTCGAGTTTTTGGGTCGCAAGTACTATGTTGGCACCAGCTACGACTTCTTGTCCCTGAGTAAAGGTGACCACTACCGGGCGAAATGTTCGATTGGTCACTTCAGATCGAAATCGATTCACAATCTTAGTACCAGCGCCGTCAGTTCCCGCGGCGGCAATTTCCTGATAAGGCGCCCCCGCTGCTCGCGCGACAAAAAGCTCTAGGTCGCGTCGAGACCCCACTACCGCAGTAAGGGCGGTTACGATCATGACCAGCAACCCAAAATATACAACGGTGCGCGCCCGCAGGAATTTGGTTTTTCGACCCTGAATCGATTCTTCGCTCGCGTACTTAATGAGGCGCGGAGGTAGACGCAACCTCGTCATTACGTCGTCACAAGCGTCAATACAGGCCGTGCAAGCAATACATTCTAACTGTACTCCACGTCGAATATCGATACCCGTGGGGCACACCTGCACGCAGCGAAAACAATCTACGCAATCGGGGCGTTTCGCGTCGTAAGCAATAACCAGAGAATGAGAATCTAGAAGAAGTGACTGAAAGCGCCCGTATGGACAAACGACCGTGCAAAACTGTTCACGAAACCAACCGAAATCAAAAAGTAACAAGCCGGTGATGCCCGCCATCACCGCAAAGAGTCCAATGTTTTCAGCTGGTGGGCGCCGAACGATTTCCGCGAGCCGCTCGACACCGACGAAGTACCCCAGAAAACTATGAGATATAACCAGCGCAACTAAGGTGAACAAAGACCATTTCGCCGCCTTGAGCAGTGCTTTATCGATATCTAGTGGTCGAGCGTCGAAAGCTCGTCGTTTTACTGCATCACCCTCGATCAAGCGTTCTATTCGTAAGAATATTCCGTCTATAAACACCGTTTGGGGACAAGCCCAGCCGCACCACACGCGCCCGAAAAGGGCAGTGATGAATGCAATACTTAATACCGCGGCACCCGCGACAAAAGCCAACATCGGTGCATCGTGCGCCCAGAACTGAATACCAAATAGCGTAAAGCGCCGGTGAATTACATCTAGCAAAATGGCTTGTTGGCCGTTGATTTTCCACCAAGGCAACGCAAGAAATACCAACACCAGAACGGCTTGCACCAACGATCGACGGTTGCGATAAAACCCTGTTACACTTTGTGCATAAACATGCAACCGCCGACCTTCGGCATCGGTAGTGGTAAGACGGTCTTTAGCAAGATCACGAGGATTAATACCTTGAGACATTTATTGTAGCTTTACCTATGGATATTCGTTGCCCTGCGGTTCTTTGGCGTTCACCGGATTACTGCCTTTCATAGAATGCACATAAGCGGTTACCGCATAGAGTTCACTTTCCGATAAAATCGCGCCCCACGGCGGCATCCCCTTAGCGGGCACGCCATCTTTAATTAATTGCGCCACCGAGATGGGTTTTCCGTTTCCATTCATCCAGAACTTGTCGACGAGATTAGGACCAATTCCTCCGCCGCCCTGCAATCCATGGCAAGAAGCACAGCGAAAATCGAAGATAGCTTTTCCTTTCGACTTTTCTTGCGCATCTGCAATGACCGCCAACAGCTTTTCTTCCGACAATCCGGCACCGGAACTTTTGGCAAGGCGTTGCAATTCCAGTGCATTCATTTGGGCATTAAATTCGTCTTGAATACTGGGACCCGCACCAAACTCATAGTGCCAGACGTAAATTATCGAAAAGATGATCGTAGCGTAAAACAAATTGCGCCACCACCGTGGCAATTGATTGTCGAGTTCGACGATTCCGTCGTACTCGTGTTTGTCACCGGTATTAGATTGGTTACGATTGTCTTCACTCATATTTTGTTACCTCCGTTCTCGTCGCTAAATGGGAGTTCGGCCATGCTCGCGTAGACGTCACGCCCCGAGCGCCGAAAAACCCAGCCGATCGCGCCGACAAATACTGTAAAAAAAAGAATTAAGCCCAGACCCGAGAGCCATGGCATTGAAAATGAAGATAATACCTCCGATTTCATTGCACACCTCCCGCGCGCCCAAGGCGCTGCAAATACGCAATCAAAGCTACAATTTCCCGATCTTCCACTGTGGCAGGCACTCCCTGCGTGGCCAGCTGACTAGCGATCTGTTTGGCGTGGTCACGCGCGAGGGACTCTCCGTACTGAATTTCCGCTTCGCTATACGGAACACCCAAACTTTTCATGACCTTCATTTTTTTGGTCACGCCTTTAAAATCCACTTTTTCGATCGCGAGCCATGGATAGGCCGGCATAATGGATTTTGGCGACATCTCCCGAGGATCGAGCATGTGCCGATAATGCCAAAGATCCGGGAATTTACCCCCGAGGTTCGCCAAGTCCGGACCAGTTCGTTTGGAGCCCCATTGATGAGGAAAGTCGTACATGGAGTCTTCTGCTGTCGTACGTTTACCGTAGCGCAACACTTCTGAGGGCAACGGACGCACCATTTGCGAGTGACAAGTATAGCAGCCTTCCTTCACGTAGATATCACGGCCCAACAACTCCAGCGGCCGATATGGCAGCGTCTTTTGAGTGAGCCCCACGTAATTATGAGCCATTAGGGTCGGCATGATTTCGATAATTGAACCCACGAGCACAGCTAACAAAGTGAGCACGGTAAACACCGCCGGCATCGCTTCGAGATGTCGATGGGGCCGCCCCTTTAGTAAGTCGTTCGGGTTGAGTTTCGCTAACGCCGGTGCGGTCTGAGCCTCAGGAGCAGATTTCGGCGCTTGCGCTACGGTACGCAAGATATTGTATCCCAGGATCAGAAACCCGACCAAGTACAACGTACCACCTGTTGCTCGCACCCAATAAAGCGGAATTAGTCGCACCACGGTTTCAATAAAATCAGGGTACGCTAACTGACCTGCCGGAGTAATAGACCGCAACATTAGCCCTTGAGTAATGCCCGCGATCCACATTGAAACCACGTACATTAGGATCCCTAAAAACCCGACCCAGAAATGGATATTCGCTAACCGTTCGCTGTAGAGTCGTGTCTTCCATATTTTCGGTACCACGTAATACAACATGGCAGCGATCATGAATCCGTTCCAACCGAGCGTGCCTCCGTGAACGTGTCCAATGATCCAATCTGTATAATGCCCAAGTGCGCTAATACTTTTAACCGAAAGAAGCGGTCCTTCGAAGGTCGCCATTCCATAAAAAGTTAGAGCTGCAACGAAAAACTTGAGAATCGGGTCTTTGCGCACTCGGTCCCAGACCCCTCGAATAGTTAGCAACCCGTTGATCATTCCGCCCCAGCTAGGTGCAATCAACATAACGCTGAAAACCATTCCAAGAGTTTGCGCCCATTCCGGCAAAGCGGTGTAAAGCAAATGGTGGGGGCCGGCCCAGATGTAAATAAACACCAACGACCAAAAGTGAATTATAGATAACCGATAACTGTATACCGGCTGGCCCGCCGCTTTAGGAACGTAATAGTACATTAAACCTAAAAACGGGGTCGTAAGAAAAAATGCGACCGCATTGTGACCATACCACCACTGTACCAACGCATCTTGCACACCAGCGTACACCGAATAACTTTTCCAAAAAGAAACTGGCAAAGCGATTGAGTTTACAACATGTAGCACGGCGACTGTCACAATGGTCGCGATATAAAACCAGATCGCCACGTACATGTGTTTTTCGCGACGCTTAATCATGGTGCCAACGAAGTTCACCGCAAACACGACCCAAACAAAGGTGATCGCTAAATCGATGGGCCATTCCAACTCGGCGTATTCTTTGCTTACAGTAATTCCCAAAGGAAGCGTAATTGCGGCGGCCACAATAATAAGCTGCCATCCCCAAAAATGTATCTGCGAAAGCAAATCGGAAAACATGCGCGCCTTGAGCAGCCGCTGACTCGAATGATACATGCCAGCGAAAATGGCATTTCCCGCAAAAGCAAAAATGGCTGCGTTGGTGTGGAGGGGCCGCAACCGCCCGAAAGTAAGCCAGGACGTATTAAAATTAAAACGCCAGTCAGAAAGTTGCACTGCGACCACAACCCCGAGAAGTAGAGCCACTACCCCCCAAAGTACCGTTGCCAACAAGAATTTTTTTACTACGCCGTCGTCGTAATAAAATGTTTCGAGTTTGTTCGATTCCGTACTAGTCATGATATTTTTCCTTCCTGTTCATCCTCGAGTAAAATTCTGTGAGCGGGTGTTTCGAGATCATCGTACTGACCACGCCAAACAGACCAAAAGTAAACTGCCGTAAAACTAAATGAGAGCAGCAACGCAAGCGGCATGAGTATCGCAAGAATAGTCACGTTCTGGCCTCCAACTGCATTTTTTTAAACGCAATTTTTTCATTTTTTTGACTACTATATAAAGTCGAAGCAAAAACAGTAAAGGCACTCACGGGCATGAACAAAGCTGCCAGCAGCGGTGTCATGTGGCCAGAAATCGCGAGTGCTCCCGCTGCAACGTTGTAAGCCAGGGAAAAGGCGAAATTTCTTCGTATCAAAACCATCGTGCCATGAGCTAGCCGAAACAAGCCCGAAACGTAATCCAATCCAGGTTTCGACACATAGACTCCCGCAACTCGCAGGCTAATATCGACGGCCCCGTGAACCGCAATGCCAACGCTGGCGACCTTTAGGCCCAAGGCATCGTTAGCTCCGTCGCCGACCAAAGCACACGGATTCAATTTACCTGCGAGATCTGCTTTCTGTTCGGGGGATAAACGCCCGAATATTTGGCCCTGAGGTAAACCCACGCTGCGTCCAACAACTGTGCAGGTCTCTACGCTATCACCCGAAACCAGAAATGCTCGGTGGCCAGTTGATTGAAGCGCGCGGATGGCATCGGCGGCCCCAGGTCGAACGCCGTCTCCCAACGCAATTCGAGCAACTAGTTTTTTATTCATGAAAACACCAACGCGAGTCACAGGTTGCTTAGTAGTTTGAAGACTCGCTTCGACTTGTTCCGCTTGTTCCGGTAGCGCCCGTACCTCACAGTACTGATCGCCTACGTAACCGGAAACACCGATTCCTAAACGTTCTTCGAATTGCTCGACCAGAGCAATAGTTGCGCTCCCATCAATGCCCGCCGGCGAACGGGAATCGAGATATTCTACTAGCGCCAACGCCACGGGGTGTTTTGACTTTTGTTCGAGCGCACGCACCACGCTCGCCACCGAAGCGAAAGCCCCCCAGTCGGTCGCCCAATCAAGAACCTGGTATTTTCCTTGGGTAATAGTGCCGGTCTTATCGAATAAAACATTTCTCACCTTCGAAAGCCGTTCAATTACTTCCGCGTTATGAATAAGAACGCCATTTTTCGAGGCGTTCTTGAGCGCTAAACTCATTGCGAGTGGCGTAGCAAGTGCCAATGCGCAGGGGCATGTTACAATGATCAGCGCCAAGGACCGACTAAGTGCCGCATCAAATCCCGGAGTTAACCAAAACACTCCTACAGCTATCAGACACACTGCCGCTAGAAACCATTTGGCCACTCGGTCGGCAGCCATCACAATGGGCGTTTTTGTCATTTCGCCCGCTTCAATTTGGGCTAGTATTTGGCCAAATCGCGTTTGTTTACCGACTTTTACCGTATGAACTTTTAACGCAGTCCCCTGGTTTACTGTGCCCGCAAAAACGCTGTCGCCGGGGCCAATCTTTTGAAGATTCGATTCCCCGGTAAGCAAGGCGAGGTTCACATGAGACGCCCCTTCGATCACTCGACCGTCGACGGGGAACACCTCTCCGTCTTCTACTATTAAAATATCGCCAGCGACCAGCACGTCTGCATTTACGAAACTACACTCGCCGTTTGCAGCATTGAACCGTTTGGCCCGCGACGGCGCTATAAAATGGTATAGGTGTGAGCCCCCCAGGTTTTTCTGCTGAATTCTACGGAGCGTGTAACGACTCGCGAGCAATAGAAAAATTAACATCGCAAGCGAATCAAAATAAATATGAGCGCCCGCCGTTTGTAGGTTCCACACACTCACGGCTGACCCAAAAACAATGGCAAAAAATACTGGTACGTCAATCGAGAGGCTGCGAGACCGCAGTGCCGACACCGAATTCCAAAAAAAGGAACTAGCTGAATAAAACAAAACAGGAGCGAACAACAAACCAGAAAGCCATCGAAAGATATTAGCGTAGGGTTCTTCTACCCCTGAATAAAGCGCGGCGGCCAGAAGCATGATGTTACCGGTACACGCGCCAGCGACTCCAATTTTAGTTAACCAGGCGCGATTTTCCTTTTTTTTCAGCTCCGCGGCTTCGTTATCATCGGCAATGGCGTGGGGTCGATACCCTAACCAGAATAACTTCTGAGCGGCTTCACTAAATAAGCCTCGGTCTTTAAGGCGAATAGTTGCGACAGACCGACCAAAATCAAGGCGACAAGATTCCACTCCGGGCACAAGGTCTGGTAGTTTTTCGATCAACCAAATGCAGGCCGCACAATGTACGCCTTCAACAAAGAAATCCATTTCCGGGCGCTTCAAACCGTCGAGCTGTTTTTCAAATTTCTCTCTAAACGTAGGGTCGTCGAGGTACCGTAGATCAGGAATGGTTTCAGAGACGCGCTTGGTTTCGCCACCGGCCCTGTCTCGCAGATCATAGTAAGCGGTGAGACCCGTAGACTGCAGCAATTGGTAGACTGTTTCGCAACCGGTGCAACAAAACACCGAAATCCCGGGATCGGTCGCTGAAGAATACACCGGTTTCCTACAGTGAGCGCAAGCGACAGGCTCGCGATCAACGTGATTTGATCGATTTAACGATAACTGGAAATTCACGATGCTCACCTTTTTTCTTTCTAATATGCAACCATCGTGCCGCCGAGGACAGCGCTTTTTTGGGAATAAAGTTAAATTTTGATTTTTTTCCGGGGTGAAACAGCACGCCGCGAGACATTTTGTCTCAGTGCTTCTTTTTGTAGCGAACTGAGTGCGACAAACTAATTTACTTAAGCTTTTCTTACGAACTCGGACTTAAGATTTATCGAACCAATACCGTCAATTTTGCAGGCGATGTTGTGACCATCTACTGCATCGTCCAACAGTCTTATGCCCTTGATCTTGGTGCCGGATTTAATACCGGACGACGCACCCTTTATTTTTAGATCCTTTATCACGGTCACGGCATCGCCGTTGTTTAGAATGTTTCCGTTGGAATCTCGCACCGAGGTGTCGTCGGCTTCATTGGCGCCAGTCCCCGCCGCGGCCACTGTCGCTGGATTCCACTCGTAGGAGCATTCGGGACAAATCATGAGCGTCCCGTCGTGATAGGTGTTTTCTGAATTGCACTTCGGACATTGTGACATGGGTTTGACCGTACCACAGAAGGCAGCGTAGATAAACCGCAGACTGGGCCACGAAGATTATGGCCGAGACAGCCAGTTACGCAGCGCCTGTTGAAACTCAGCACTGACGCCATCAAACTCTGCGTATGCGCCGTAGCGCCCAGTATCGGGAACCAACCAAGTCGACGCCACTGTGACTAAACATTCGGTAACCGGCAGCCCTGCCAATTTAAAGAAATCACTATTTAGCTTAAGAACCGTCCCTTTAGGTGAAAGTGTCGCGCTAGTGAATTCAATCCCGATTTCGTCCACTGAGGTAATTTGGCCATCAAAACTCAAACGCACCTCAACTCTACCGTCGGTAGGCTCCGTTTGTTTGGCGCTATGTTCTTTTATTTCGTCGGTCTGAATAAACTGTGAAAGTTTTGTTGCAAGCAGAACGCGGTCAAGCGGCTTCAGTATATAATCGTTAGCTCCAAGCTCCAGGGCGTGAGATATTGCTTCACTTTCTTTGGAGCCTGACACTACGACTATAGAGCCGGTCAGCTTCTTCCGCTCGCGGAGCGTTTTTATTAAATCGAATCCACTGGACCCGTCTAAATTCAAGTCAATCAAGTACAGATTTGGATTCAAGGAATCGGCTGCTTTTAAAAATTCTTCGGGATCGGCCACCGCCTTGGTATTCACACCGAATCGCGCAAGGACTAACTCCATGATTTTTCGAAAACCTTCGTCATCTTCGATTATAAGTACCGTAGGTTTAAGTCTCATTTTTTAACCTTCACTACGTCTTTCAAGAGTTTTCGTACCTTTTTTGCCCGTTCTTCGTTCATTCCTACGAATCCGATGTGATTCAAATATCGCCCCTGATTCGCGTAGGTCGGAGGAATCGGCATTACAGTTGTTGGTACGTCGTGCAAGCCGAGATCTTCGATAAATCGACCAACTAATTTAACGCGATCACCCGATCCAAGCTTTACTGAGGCCTCTAACTGACACCCACCTTCGTGAATGCCGACTATGTCGCCATTAAGTGAAAGGGTTGCGGGAATATGGGCATCGGGTTTTAACTTTTTTACTAGAAAAGATACTAAACGAAGTGTTTTTCGGGTTTTTTGCAACAGAAGTGGCGCCCGAAAAGGCTTCAACATATAATCGCTGGCCCCTAGCGCGATGGCCTTACTAATGGACTGCCGATCGTTCTTACCACTAAGTATAAGTACGGGAATTTCTAACAGAACCGGGTCCTTTTTTCGGTCAGTCAAAAAGTCAAAGCCACTTCGCCCCGGCATTTCCAAATCAAGAATGATCAGTTGCGGATTTTTTTCACGAGCAATCTTAAGTCCCGAGTCACAACCGTCGGCATCCAGCACTATTGCCCCGTCAGTTTCAAACACTTTGCGAGCAAGTAAACGCACGTCCGCTGCGTCGTCGATAATGAGTATATGTTTTTCTTTTAAAGATGCCATTTCAACACCTAAGCTGCTTTCTTACTTAAAACACTTAATTCTCGACTAACGACACTAAACTCATCGCTAATGGCCTTAAATAGCCCTGATAATTCTGGAACCGTCGCCTTCTCAGCAGTGTGCTCAAGTTCTTCGCACAACTTGGAAAACTTGCGCGCACCGATATTACCGCCGCTAGATTTTAGCGAATGAGCTTCTCGCCTTAACGTTTCTCGATCCCCACGACTGAGGCACTCACCCATCTTCTTTAATTTCTCTGGTACGGTTTTGGCAAATAACTCGCTCAGTTCAGCGGCAATATCACTGTTCGTGCCTTCATCTAGTTTTCTCAGATCTTCGATGACACTCCAATCGATGGACCCCGACGAGGAACGCAGGGGCACCACCTCGGCACTCACGGGCGGCGGAGGGGCTACTTGTTCCTTCATCACGCTCGCCACCGGTTCAGTCGTAACCGCATCTGACACCGTAACGTTTTCACCCTGAATGGTATTGGCCTTTTTCGCGATGAGGTTTTTCTTTCGTCCCTTTTTTAACCAAGGCTTCAGCGCCTTCGACAGTTCTTCAAGACCCACGGGTTTTCCAACATAATCATTCATACCGACGGCCAGACATCTTTCTTTATCGCCACTAACTGCGTTGGCCGTCATCGCTATAATGGGAATTTCGCGAAACGCCATAGTGGTACTTGAACGTATAATACGAGTGGCCTCATAGCCATCGAGTTCTGGCATTTGACAGTCCATCAAAACGAGGTCGTAGGGCACGTTACGTAGAGCATCGATAGCTTCGTTGCCGTTTGCTACAGTGTCCGCATGAATTCCGAGTTTGTTGAGAAACAGAACTGCGACTTTTTGATTGATTGGATTATCTTCTGCGACGAGCACCCGATAAGGTTTTTTACCGGCCGTAAGTTTTTCGACACTTCTTTTTTTCTTTTCCTTCTTAATTTTTGAGCCGATTCGCAGTGGCACCTCGAACCAAAACGTCGAACCGCGCCCTTCCGTACTTATAACGTCGATTTGACCGCCCATCATTTGCACGAGTCGTTTACAAATAGACAATCCCAGGCCCGTGCCGCCAAAGCGGCGGGTAGTACTGGCGTCTGCTTGGGAG
>DGKJ01000057.1:26408-61124 GCA_002387735.1 Bacteriovoracaceae bacterium UBA4573
TTCGACCCAGAGCTTGCGGCGGAATACCAATGCCGTGATCCTCAACCTCAATGCGGATCATCACACCGTTTTCTGAAGTTGGCTTTTCAAAAACACGCACGTTAATGTCGCCTTTGGTAGAAAACTTTATCGCGTTACTTAAAAGGTTAGTAAGCACCTGACGAATTCGCCCGGGGTCGCCTATAAAATGATTTGGCCACTTTTTAATACCCTCGGCTTTAATATGCAGGTTCTTTTGTTTAGCCGAAAACCCTAGCGTGCGGACGGAGTCCGAAAGAACTTCGGCTAAGTTGAATTCAATAGTTTCAAGTTCCATTTTTCCAGCTTCGACCTTTGAAAAATCGAGTATGTCATTTATTACGGTCAAAAGAGCTTCCGCACTTCTGCGAATATTTTCGGCATAATCTTTTTGTTCGGAATTCAATTTAGTGTCGAGAAGTACGCCCGTCATTCCGAGCACTCCATTAATTGGCGTTCGAATCTCGTGACTCATATTCGCCAGGAACTCGGACTTCGCCTGAGACGCTCGAATTGCTTTTTCTTGGGCGGCTCTTAATTCCAGTTCCCGGGTTTTGTCGGCGGTAATGTCCCAGTTAACGCCTGTCATGCCAACAGCATTGCCTTCTTCATCGCGTCTTACCAGCCCGAAAGCGCGAATGTATTTAACGGAGCCGTCGGGCCAATTCACGCGAAACTCAGTGTTAAACTCTTTTTCACCCTCGATTGCCTTGCGGATTTCGTCGTCGCAAAAGTCGCGATCGTCGGGATGCAAACCATTCAACCAGGCATCGTAGGCGCCGGCGAATTGTTCTTTTTTAACGCCATACAATTCATACATTCGGTCGTCCCAATTTAGTTCGTCCTGGGTGATATCCCAATCCCACACGCCAATGCGTGAGGACTGCAACGCCAGAGCCAGGCGCGTACGCAAAGACTCTGCCTCTGCGGCGGAGGCGATTGCCCGCTGCTGTTCTTGAGTCACCTTTTCTAAGGTTTCAAGCAGTTCAGTATTGGCGTCGACCACTTGCCGTTGTAGAAAATCTTTTTCGGTGATGTCAGACATTATCGAAACGATCCCTACGATATTTCCTTCATCATCGAATACCGACATTGCGGCAGATTCGATCTTTATTTTAGTACCTTTCTTAGTGATGCGGTCTACCTGGAAGCGTACCGGATTTTTTGATTTTTTCACGCTCTCGAGATTTGCGAGCGATTCATTTTCGCTTTCTCGAATTACAAATGGCTGCGGTTTACCAAGCACCTCGCGTTCGCTCCAGCCGAATATCTTCTCGCACGCGGGGTTCCAAATGGTGACGTTAAATTGAGGATCTAATACCAATATACCTACAGGACTCGCGTCAAATATTGCTTTTAGTTTTTTGGTAGTACTTTGCAGCTCGGTTAGTACTTTTCGTTGCTCAGTAATGTCCGAAGCAATTCCGAGGTAACCTGTTACTTCTCGTTTTTCGTTTCGGAGCGCGGTAACCGATAGATTCACCGGAAACTTAGTTCCATCTTTACGAACGTAAGTCCACTCTGCTTGGTCGACACAGTCTAGTGATCGGGCCTTTGCTACAAATGAGTCAAAACCGGCTTCAATCGGAACACCCAATTCTCGGCTAAGAACCAATGCACGATTTTGAACCTCCGACAATTCATGAAATATTTTTGGAGTCTGCTTACCTATTACTTCGTCGGCCCGGTACCCCAGCATGACTTCAGCACTCCGGTTGAAGGTTTGAATAACGCCTTCAACGTCGGTAGAAATAATTGAATAGTTAGCGCCCTGAAGAATTGCACGTTGCCACTGTGAGAATGTAGCCCGTTCTTCCATTTCTAGTTTCGATTGAGTGATGTCTTTAATCGTACCGATAATCTGAGTGCGATCTTCCTGGCCAGGCGGATAGGTTTTGCACTCTATTGATATCCAACGAATGCTGTGGTCGTCAGCCCGTCGAATCCGAAACTGGAACTGGGAGGATTCTGCTTTATAGGCTTCTTGAAGATGATCGCGCACTTTTTGGCGATCTTCCGGAATCACGTGCTCGAAAAATTTTTCCATATCCCAGTCTACTAGAGCTCGAGCATGGCCGAAGATTTGGTCGTGCCCATTACTGCGCCACACTTTTCCTGTCGGAATATCCAAACTCCAGATTCCTAGGGCGGATGCTTCGAGCGCAATGTCTAAATGAGTCAGTATTTCCTGTCGTTCTTGTTCTAATTTTTTTTCAGTGGTTAGATCCCGGGCGATCATGGCGAAACCAACGTGTTTGCCATCTTCTAAACTAACGCGCCGTAAGACAATTTGGCCCCAAAAGGCGCGTCCATTTTTGTCGCAAAGTAACCCTTCGTACTCCTGGCCTCCGCTGTCTCGGTCTAGTGCTGCTTTAAACAGGAAAAGTCGAATGGTTTCGTTTTTTTTGTCGGTACTATCGCACAGTACCAATAGATTTTTACCGACGATCTCATCCGCGGGGTAGCCGAAAATCGTTTCGGCCCCAGTATTCCAGGTCACGACTCCGCCTTCGGGGTCGAGAAAGACTATGGCATAATCGTGAATCCCATTGACCATGAGTCGAAAGGAAGCGTCTTTCTCTGCAATTTTTATTCTTTGTTCGCGGGATACGAAAAAAAGGTCTAAAAACAACCCTATTAAAAGCGATAGCGCAATTCCGACTAACAAAATTACAACATGAAAGATCGACACCTCTTTGCGCAGGATCGCAAGCGATGGCGCCATTTCGAACTGCCATACGGAGTCACCAATTGTAATTTTCTGTTTACGCAACCACCGTTTGTCACCCAGACCGTGGTCTAGTTCCTTTGTGAAAAACAGGCCGCGGTCATCCCCAATTCGAATATTATAGGCGTTGTCGTCTAACACGCTTTCAAAGAGTTTTTGGGCGGTGACGGTAGCGTAAAGAAACCCATTTACCTTGCCTTTATTGCGCAGCGCAATTGGCATTAGGAAACCGGTTCCTCCACTACGAAGTTCAACGCTTTGGCTTAAGGTAAATTCACTAGGATTCGATTTTGCACGATCGAACGCAGCTTTCCTTCGTGGTTCCGAGGCTTGATTGAAGTTTACAACCTGATGCCGAAACTCGTTTGGATATGACCATGTGACTCTATAGTTCTGATCCACTAATCCAATGCGTGTAAGGCCCGGTAGGTGCCGAATATAGGAATTGGCATCAACCGATAGATACCCAACGTCTCTGGCGCCCAAATACTCGATTCGAGTGGCCATGCGTTTTAGGGCAAGCGCAGTTCCCTCAAGTGACTTTTCAATTTTGCGACCAGCCACTTCAATTTGAAGATCTGTGACTCGTTCCACGGTTTTTGCATCGTGAACTAACACGCTTTGCCATAAAAAAATCGACACCGTGAATCCCGAAAAAGTAAAACACAATGGAACGACATGAACGCGTCCCTCGAATGTGGCTCTCAACTCTAGTAGCGTACCCGCCAAGATAGCTGCACTGGCTGTAAGCAATGCCACCGCCGTAGGCAGGGCCATTAACGCATAACTGCCCCAACCGTAATAGGTGCTCATGCCAAGTATGTAGCCGGCCAAAGTAACGAGCGCGAAAGCAAAGGGCAGCGCCGCTAGTATTCCGCCTGCAAAGACCCTTTTTGGACCCCTATTTCGAGAACCCAACACAACGAAACTCAGACCTAAAAAGAAAAAACTAATCGCAGAGTTTGGGGCCATGCGCCCTAAAAATACGGAGTATACCCCACTGTGCGCTTTACGAAAAAGTTCATCGATTCCGAGATCAATGCCCACGACATACTGAAACAGTGTCAGGCCACCAGTGACTGCTATCAATGCGCCACTACCCTGAGTGAACTTGTGACGGTTTTTTGAGAGGTAATGTAGCCCGACACTAACTAAGACAAAGGTCAATGCCGTGTTGAATTGCATGGGTGACCAAACGCCAAACAATCCACCATTGAGGTGTGCATTAAATAACACTGGCAGTGCCAATAAAAAAACCACAACACTCGCAACTTTTAAAACTAGGCGCGAGAGTAAAACATAGTTTTTTGTGGCATTAGAAATTCTCTCTCTAAATAGAGCCATCTCTAATTCTTTCGGCAATCCCGCTTCGTAACTGTTTATTATTTCGCTATTTTCAGCTTCGCCGCGCCAGGAACTAGGAATATTTTTCTTTCTCGTTCTCACCTAAGCTACTGTCCTCAGGTCGGTGTACTCGGAACTATTTTCCCTTTTGCTGCGCTCCACTTTAATTTCCATTAATTCCCGACAGCTCAATACGTAGGTTTTCTTTAAGTTAGTTACGAGCCTTCGAATTTTCTTTGAATCGGCTTTATCGGCGAGGCTCTCGATTTTGAGACATGCCTCTGCGAGTTTACGGGCTCCGAGGGTTTGGGAGCTAGATTTTAGTGCATGCGCTTCCCATTTAAGACCCTTAATGGAAAGAGTTTTTGCGTGTTTTGTAAATTCGGCGATTCTCTTGGGAGCATTCTTTAAAAATAAGGCGATCAGACGCGGTAGAACTGGTGGCAGTCCTTCCTGATCTAGATCGTCGAACTGCACCAAAGCCGACCGATCTATGTAAGATGATTCACTCATAGAGACCTCGCTTTTCCAAAATTGTACTTGAGCCCTATGCCGGCCAAATGGCGTTTCTGTTGCATTTTTGCAACATCTGAGACTCCTAAAGATATCCAGAGGTTCTGACGAAAAGTGTGCTGTGAAGCCCCGCATACTCGCCATTGAAGATGCTCCAGACATTCAGCTACTTATACGGGGGGCTCTTGGTGCCTCTTACGATGTAGTAATTTCGGAAACAATTGAACAGGCCCGCGGAGCACTTGCCAACAATCCCTTCGATCTTATTCTTCTTGATCTTGGTCTACCGGACGGCGACGGTATGCGCTTTTTTGCAGAACTAAAAGCCACTGGAAAGCTGGCTAACCTACCAGTTTTTATAGTCACCGGAAGCAACTCAATACAAGAGAAGACCATTGGATTTCAGCTAGGAATCGAAGATTACATTGTCAAACCATTCGATCCCCTTGAAATGAAACTGCGGGTAGAGGCCCGCATTAAAAAGGGGATCGATAACGCTCAATCGGCCAATTCCATATCGATCGGAAATTTGAATATCGACCTGGCGAGCCATCACATTCGCATTCAACTTGAAAATGAAACACGTACCGTTGAACTTAGCAGTAAAGAATTTGGCATCCTTACGTTTTTGGCTCGAGTACCCAACAAAATAAAAAGCAGAGAACAAATTATCGAGGCTGTTTGGGGCAACGGCATACATCTGTCGGACCGAACGATTGACTCCCATGTAAGTCGCTTGCGAAAAAAGCTTCTCGGCACCAATGTTCGACTGGAAGCCGTCACGCAGGTCGGCTATCGCATTGCTCTTAGCTAAACATCTCAGCGACATATCACTTTTTGATCCCGAACATTTCGCCAATCCTAGCTTGACGATATTTGAAAATTTTTTCCACGTCGTTTGAGACGAAGGCACCGCCAAAAAGCTGACCGAGCTTTCCGCCAGGAACCCGGTAAAGCACTATATCGGACACGAGCGTGCCGCCGCTCACGGCTTTAAACAAATGAGTGTGGTGCCACTTCTTGTACGGGCCTTTAATTTGTGTGTCCACGAACTGTCGCTCAGGTTCCCAACTTTCAATACGGGATCGCCACTTAACAGGTACTCCGTGAATTTTTAGCGCATAGTCTATTATAGTGTTTTCTCCGAGAACGGGGGTCGACGTTTTCGTGATTCTGAAGTTCAGCCATGGGGGTGTAATAGTTTCTAGATTTTCGGCTTTACTAAAGAATGAAAAAACTTGTTCGAGCGATCGGGGAACAAACTGATGCACCTCTAGTTTTTTAGTTAGAGGGTCGGGATAAATGTCCCGTAATGCTTCGCGGAGTTTAGAAAATTCGAAATCAAACCCCCAATGTCGGAGCTTTAACGGCAACACGCGTGCACTATCTAGCAGCATTGTGGCCATTTCGCCCAAGGCACTCTTTAAAACCCACGCTGGCGTTCGCAGGATGACTGCGGCTCCCGTAGCTGCGCCGAAGGCGCGCGTAAATTCTGCGTTGGTTACAGGCGTCGGAGCCACCAGGTTAAATACGCCCTCTACCTTTTCATTGGTGACAGCGAACTCGATAGCACGCACGACGTCGCGCATGTGCACCCAACTCATCCACTGTTTTCCCGACCCCAGAATCACAGGGCGCATTTTCTGCAGTGCTCCGCCACCGACACCAAGCACGACACCCAGTCTCACTCGCACTACGCGCACCCCAAGTTTTTCGGCAAACAGAGCTTCGTTTTCCCAGGCGCTGGTCACGTCGGCGAGAAATCCGGTTCCAAGAGTACTTGCTTCGTTGAGTTCGTCGTCGCCTCGATCGCCATAATAACCAATGGCAGACGCAACAACTAACGTTTTGGGCCTTTTCGAAACCGGTATGCGAGCAAGCGCATTGATTAGCTGCCTTGTGCCCTGCACTCGTGAATCGCGTATTCGTTTTTTGGTTTGATCGTCCCAGCGATGGTTAGCGACTGGTTCACCCGCTAGGTGCACTAGTGCGTCGATCTCTTCTAGATAACTATCGACAGCTTCGACCGACACCGCTTTCGCGGCCAGAGTGGCAGCAACCGACGCGTCGCGCGCCAACGCGGTGCAGACATGTCCTCGTTCAGCGAGATGCGCGAGTAGTGCACGACCAACAAAACCGGTAGGTCCGGTTACCGCAATTTTCATAGACAAAACGCCTCCGACAAACCCTATTGTAGCTCTTTTGTCTAATATATGTCAAACATATATAAAGCTATTAATTTGACAAACATTAGACAAATAGCCTAGAATGGGAACTAACTTGCGAGGGAACCCTTGAGTCAAACATTCAACGTAAAAGCGGCTGCCAACATGTCAGCACTCACCACCCACACGCTTCGAGCCTGGGAACGGCGCTACGGCGTAGTCACACCGCGACGGTCTGCTAACGGTCGTAGACTCTACACCATGGAGGACGTCGAAAAACTGCGACTACTCGGCCAGTTAGTCGAAGCGGGTCATTCAATCGGGCAGCTAGCCGAATTAAGCCCCGCTCAGTTGCGGTCGCTCGAAAAGTCGCAACACTCAGCACCAGATCGATCGCACGAAGTCGATTTTCTCGAAAAAATTCGCCGGCAATTAATTAAGTCAGTCGAACAGTTAGACTTCGATGAAATGGACCGATTAATCTTACAAGCTCGCATTAGTACCCCGCTTCGCGAGTTTGTGCTTCAAGTGGTGGCTCCCCTGCTCACTCAGGTTGGTTACCTGGTACATACCCGTAAACTTGACGTCGCCCAAGAACATGCATTCTCAGCAGTACTTCGCAATCACCTTGGAGAATTACTCTCCCAGGTGCAAAAAACAAACGACTGGCGCAGCAATACTTCCTCTGCGCTCCCTCGATTTTTGTTTTCCACTCCGGAAGGCGATCTACACGAATTTGGAATTTTACTAGCCGCAATTTTAACCGGAAGCCGCGGATTTAAGTTTCGGTATCTCGGGGCAAATATGCCAGCAGTCGATCTTGGACGGGCGGTTCTCGCGGTAAAAGCCCAAATTGTCGTACTCGGTGCGGTCGAAGCTGACGAAACGCGATTAAAAAGTCCACTCAAAGAGTACATCACCGAACTTGGGCGAGAACTCCAAAAAGAAAAACTCTGGAATCCAATGCAAATAAAAATTTGGATCGGAGGTCAATGTGATTTTGATTTAAAAAAACATCCCTACAGCGCCGTATTGTTTCACACCCGCACACTATTAGAGTTTGATCGCCAACTGGATTTTCTATGAATTCTACGTTGAACATCTATGGTCGATCTGCACTATTAGCGATTACGCTCATTTCCGGCGATCTCTTTGCCGGCGATGCAATGTTCGTCTATCGTGGGGAGGCCAAAAACCAAGGCAAGATCGTGTATATCGAACGGCACCGCGTTTTTTTGGATCAGGCTGGCAAAATAGAACGTGCGGAAACCGAGTACGAGCGATCCGACGGCAGCAAAATTGCATCTCTCAGTTCGGATTTCCGCTCGAGTCTTACGTCGCCTGATCACACAATTATTGATTTACGCACAGGTGAAGTTCAGGGTGTTCGCCGCGAATCTGAAAAAATAGTTTTATTTTACAAAGAAAAAGACAAACCCGAAGAAACCAAAACACTTACAGGCGAAGAGATCCACGAACGCGTTTTGGTGGGCTGCCAAGGATTGCACTATTATGTAGTCGCAAACCTTCACAACGAGGTTTTAAAGAAAAAAATTCCTTTACGTTTTTTGATTCCCGGAAAGCTCGACTTCTACGACTTCGACATGACTCCCCATGAGGCCGAAGACGGCGGAACCGCAAACTTCAAAATTGAAATCAATAACTGGTTTTTGCGAATATTTGCTCCCCATTTATTGGTAAAGTACGATCGTCTTTCTAAGCGAATCGTTTGGTACCAGGGTCTTTCAAACCTAAGAACTGATGAGGGAGATAATCAGAATGTCACTATCGATTACTTTTATCCCTAGGAGGCTTGGTAATGAAACTAATGTCTATTACCT
Source organism: Bacteriovoracaceae bacterium UBA4573 (assembly GCA_002387735.1). Lineage (GTDB taxonomy): Bacteria > Bdellovibrionota > UBA1018 > UBA1018 > UBA923 > UBA923. The sequence goes on from DGKJ01000057.1 coordinate 35,018, forward strand.
TAATTTCTTTTTTTTCAATGGCGGCAATCATGTTGGCTAACACCGGGCACGCTAATAACCTTGAGCGCGCTAAGACTTTTTTTGACCAACTAAACAAAGATCAACTGCACTTGGTCGATCAATTTTACGACTCACAAGTGGTATTTCAAGATCCCATTCATACTCTCAATGGAGCGAGCGCCCTAAAAAAGTACTACGAAGGACTTTACCGTAACGTGGACGAGATTCGATTCGTTTATGGACCGAGCATTGAACAGGGAAATACCGTATCTCTCACCTGGCGCATGCATTTACAGACTCCAGCTCTACAGAGCGGCAAGGAACTCACGGTGGACGGGGTGTCGGTTATTACATTCGGAGGCACTGAAAACAAGGCCATCCACCACCGCGACTACTTCGACATGGGAGAGTTCGTTTATGAACGCGTCCCTGTACTTAGTTCCATTATCACCTACATTAAAAAACGCATGGCAAACTAGGGCTTGGTGGTTTTTACAATTACCTGACTTCGAGACGCGCCACCAAACTGATCCACTGAACGAGCCTGGAAGTAGTAAGTAGTATTTGGTCTTAGACCGCCGATAGTGAGCGAGTGGTTTTCAACCAAAGTACTATCTATCGGAGACGCGTTTTCCAGTGCTGGAGTTTCGCCCCAGAAAATCTGGCTAGTCGAAGGATTGCCTGGCGAGTACCAGAGCAAGTACGCAGTGTCCGATGAAACGGCCGCATCGAACCCAAAGATATTAAATGCAGTCTCAACTGGTGCCGGCGTCGGACTAGGAACTGGCGTTGCACTTGGAGCTGGCGTAGCAGTTGGTGCCGGAGTTGCACTTGGAGCTGGCGTAGCTGTTGGTGCCGGAGTTGCGCTTGGAGCCGGCGTAGCAGTTGGTGCCGGAGTTGCGCTTGGAGCCGGCGTAGCAGTTGGTGCCGGAGTTGCGCTTGGCTCTGGCGACGCACTTGGTTCTGGCGATGCACTTGGCTCTGGCGACGCACTTGGCTCTGGCGACGCACTTGGCTCTGGTGACGGTTCTACACCACCACAAGGACCTTCAATGTCGCCGTGCGCGAGGTGAGCACTCAACGCTGGTCGTCCTACTGAAATCGTTCTTTCGTTCTCAGGATTTCCTGGCGGACGATGGCAAACTTCTACTTTTTCAGCACGGCAATAAACTACTTCGATGGTTACGTCTTCGCCGCAGTCTTCTAAAAACTGAATTTCGTTAGCTTCATTAAAGGAGAAAAAAACTTTGCTTTCACCATTGGCCCGTACTGACACCGTCGTGAGATCAAGATCGGTACGAAGAAAGTCCAACCCAACGATGCGCTGACTTGGGCGCTCCCGCACGAGATCAACCGCAACAGAGTTTCGCCCTCTTTTAGAACCGTCTATTGATTCGTGAACACAGCGATCAGAGGACTCGTGTTTACTTTTACCTTCCCCTCCACCACCCGCTTGGAGACCGACGCCCTCGCATCCGGCAAGATTGCCACCAGCGATCAATACTAAGATCGCCAGCACTGAAGCAGTCATTTTGTAATTGCGGGTTTGGATGGACTTCATAAAAAAACCTCACTTCTACTGACAACTCCATTTTACTAAGAATTGTTCGCTATGTTAAATTTATTTAATAATCATAGTTAACAACTTGCTCTTGTTGTGTTTTTTTTGTCGCGAAATGAGCTAAGTGAGTGTGGTCAGCGACCGAATGTGTCGTTTGAACCCAGCTACTGCCTATCGGCCTCGGCGGCTATATCGTATTCCCGCTTAACCACTGACTTTCTTTAAAAGTATCTATTCGACTCCATTACTGTTACCGTCGGACCTCAATTTAAACATGAGGGACCCACATTTGGCTAAAGACGATCTAATTCGCATTGAAGGTAGAGTGGCCGATACTTCCGGAGGGGGGCATTATAAAGTGCTGCTCGAAAACGGCGTAACCATTTTGGCCAAACTTTGCGGAAACATGAAACGCTTCAATATTCGCGTGATCGTCGGCGACAAAGTCACGGTCGGTATTAGTCCCTACGATTCGACTCATGGTCTTATCGTGCACCGTCAGAAATTTTAACCCTTTCGAAACGTCGGTTGAGTTTGCGTGAGTAAGCGCTTTAAACGCATTCACATCGAAATCAGCAACGTATGTAATCTCCAGTGCAACTTTTGTCCCGAGGTTCTACGCCAAAAAACGGTAATGCAGGAACCTCTTTTTCGCAAAATCGTTGCGCAAGCGGCTCCTCTTGCCGACGAACTCAGCTTACATCTCATGGGGGAACCGCTTGGCCACCCGAACCTTTCTGCATTCATAGATATATGCGCGGGTTCTAATGCCCCAGTGAATCTAACCACCAACGGAACCTTACTCGACGCGGCTCGCACCGAGGTGTTGTTACATCGTACCGTTCGACAGGTGAACTTTTCACTCCACAGCTTCGAGGCAAACTTCGGCGAACGTGATGTCACTGGTTATTTAAGAAAAATTTTTGCTTTCACTCACGCAGCCTTTGAACGCCGACCAGATCTTTATATTAACTTTAGGCTTTGGGATCTGACTTCACCAAACGAACTTTCTCCAACCAATGCCAAAATGCGAGCGGCAATATCAGATGAATTCAAGTTTAGCTTTGACGATTTAAATATAGACCTACGCCGCCGAAAAAGTTTTCGAATTCTCAATCGGCTTTACCTGCATTTTGATTCCCGATTTGAATGGCCTTCGCCTGACGCACCAATTCGTTCGTCGTCGGGCACTTGCCACGCACTGTCATCTCATTTCGGAATTCATGCTGACGGCACTGTGGTCGCCTGCTGCTTAGACAAAGAAGCCAACCTCGCACTTGGTAATGCTGAGACCCAATCACTCGAAGCAATCTTAATGAGTCCACGCGCCCAATCAATTGTTATGGGATTTGCCAACAATCAATGCGTAGAAGCGCTATGCCAGCGCTGCGATTACATTAAGCGTTTTGACCAAAAGAAGCCGCGCGCTCGATCGGAGGCGCAGTTCGCTCATGCCTTGAATTCCCTTTCGCAGCCTTAGGTACAAAAAGAAAATACCAGGCATAGCCCCCAGCGAGCAGTCCCAAGTAGATGAGCGCCAACTTCTGGTTGTAATACACCATCGCTCCCATGCATAGGATTGCCAGAGACAAAGCAATAGCCGGGGTAAGTGGGTAAAACGGAACGCGAAATGGGCGAACCAAACCCGGTTCGGAACGGCGCAAACGAAACACCGCGAGCATTGAGAGTATGTACAGCGTCAACGCACCAAAAACGGAAATAGTTATGATTTCACCCATGCGCCCCATCCAAAGAGCAGCAAAGCCAACAATCATATTGAACATGAGAGCAGGAACAGGCGTATGGCGCTTGGCGTGAATGTGCCCCAAGATTTTTGGCGCATAACCCATGCGACCGAACTCTAAGATCGACCGACCTGCCACCAACACGATGCCGTGGAACGATGCCACCAGGCCCACCACTCCGACAACGATGAGTGCCTTGAAAAACAAATGACTCTCACCCAACAACTGACCTGCCACTAACGGCAGCGGGGAATCCGATGTAGTGGTCGTTCCCGGCTTAAACACCACTGTCTGCCAACCTGAAACACCAACCGCCCCAGCGAAGGTGAGCACTGCTAATACCACTAACGTAGCCATCGCTGTGGTAAAGCCCCGCGCAAGGTCCCGTTGTGGATTTTTAGTTTCTTCAGCCACGTTCGCTACACCTTCGATCGCAAGGTAAAACCAAATAGCATAGGGAACACACGCAAGCACACCAGCCCACCCATTGGGGAGTGCATCCTGAGAAAAAGCAGCCCAACTAAAATGAGGCAGCGTCATTCCCGCGAATCCTAAAACCCCAAGTACCGCCGCGATTGAAACAACCAATTCAAACGCCGCGGATTGTTTAACTCCATAAATATTTAAGGCAGTGAAAAAGAAATAGGCCCCCATCGCAATCGCCAGTGCCGGCACTTGCGGAAAAAACAAATTCAAATACGCGCCGATCGCGGCTGCTACGGCGGGAAGCGCAAATACGAATTCTACGCACTGAGCCATACCTGAGAGCAAACCTAAGCCGGGACCAAATGCTCGGTTGCCGTAAACAAAAGCCCCACCCGCTTTCGGAAGTGCACATGCAAGTTCGGCGTAACTCAAAACAAAGGTAATATACATTAAGGTGACAAGTAGTGTCGCAACTAGAAACCCATAAGGCCCGCCAAGCGGTAGTCCTAGATTCCAACCGAAGTACATGCCTGAAATCACGTAACCGACACCTAGGCCCCAGAGCATGACTGGACCTAGAGTTTTCTTGAGTTCTGCAGACATGGAACGCCCCCCTGAATGTTGAGATTTATTCACTACTTTTGCGTACTCGAAAATGCAAAGAATATTGCCATCGCCCGAGCGCTGTGGGAAATCTTGGGCTGGAAATTTAGGGGAATTTTTTAATTAAATTCAAGGGGAACATCATGGACTTTATCTTCATGCTCACGCGATCGGATCAAACTGTATCAGACTGTTTAGACGTATTAAACGATATCGAGTCGCTACAGCTGAAACACTTAGGATTTAAAGACATCGGCGTTCCGCCCACCACCCTTTTAGAACTTAATCGCCGAATCAAAGCTACCGGAGCTATTAGTTACATGGAAGTCGTAAGCACAAGCAAAGAAGCTTGCTTGCGCTCTGCAAGTGTAGCTCGCGAAATTGGCGTCGATCGTTTATTAGGCGGCACCTATGTAGAAGAAGTTCTTGGCATTCTTAAAGGGTCCGCGACCACTTATTTTCCATTTCCAGGGCGACCGTTTGATCACCCAACCAAACTGGGTGGATCCCCCCAAATCGTTGAAGACGATTGTCGACGCTTCGAACAAATGGGTTGTGCCGGCGTGGACTTACTCGCCTACCGGGCCACCGAAGCAGCACCGCTTGATCTCGTACGAGCTGCGCGTCGTGCACTTAAAGGGCAACTTATCGTCGCTGGCAGCGTGACTACGGCACAACAAATTCGCGATCTCAAAGACGCAGGTGCAGACGCATTTACGATTGGGTCTGCGGTTTTTGACGGCTCCTATTCAAAGCTCAAAGGATCACTCCGTTCGCAGTTGAGGGACGTACTTGATGCTTGCCGCTAAAACTACGTTGAATTCCGGCGCTCGGAATACAAGTTCAAAATCTGTTCGTCATGTCATTGGCATCGATGTGGGCACTCAAAGCTTAAAGGCTGTTGTGATTGACGAACGAATGGCCATCGTGGCGAGCGCTAGCGAATCTTACGATGTTGAGTTTCCGCAACCAGGTTGGGCGGAACAAAATCCTCTAGTCTGGGAATCCGCTATCAGCAAAGTCATTACTGCGGTTTTAAAACAATCCGGTCTACAAGCCGAAAATATTGCGGCACTCGGAATAGCGAGCCAGCTGGATGGCTGCATTCCGGTAGACCGCAACGGGCGCCCGCTTTCAAATTGCTTAATTTGGATGGACCGACGTGCAACTACCCAGAGCGAGCGTGTCGACCCCAAACTAGTGCGAACCAAAAACGGTATCACTGCCGACGCAGGCCACATGGCTGCGAAGATTTCCTGGTTTCAGGAAAATAACCCACAAACATCGGTACACTGTTTTCATCAACCGGTTTCGTACTTGGTGGCACGACTCACCGGGGAACACGTCATGGATCACGCCATTGCTTCCACCACCATGTTGTATTCACTCGAAAAACGCGATTATGATTCAGACCTGCTTAAAGCTTTTTCGATTGATCGCGAAACATTGCCACGCATTGATCAGGCTGCCGCTAGGGCAGGCACTTTGACTCTCGATGCAGCCTCTTGGACCGGACTTTCGGAAGGCCTGCCTGTGGCTGTCGGTACGGGCGATGACTTCTCGAGCGTTCTAGGTGCGGGACTCACAGAACCCGGGCAAATGATCTGCGTGCTCGGCACTGCGGAAGTGGTCGGCGCGCTTGACACCGCTCCTAAGAACGATGCCCTTGGATTAGTGGAAACTCACCCACTCACCAAAGATATCTTTTTTATCGAAAACCCCGGCTGGCTCTCTGGCGGTTCTCTCACTTGGTTTCAGGAAATCTTCGGAATCGATCGCGTAGAAATGCTCGACACATTGGCCGCCGCCGCGCCAGCGGGATCAGAGGGAGTTATATTTCTACCTGCTCTTAGTGGAGCAATGGCTCCCGAATGGAACGCAAATGCACGAGGTTGTTTTTACGGCCTTACAGCGGCCCATCATCGTGGTCACATGGCACGAGCCGTGCTCGAAGGGTGCGCCTTCGCCATGAACGACGTGTTGCAGCGCCTGAGAGCACTTCACGTTTCAATCGATTCTATATTACTCACAGGTGGCGGAGCAAAAAGTGTATTGTGGGCCCAGATTCGGGCCGATATCACTGGACTTCCTGTGCGAATTTCTGAAGTGAAAGACACTTCTCCATTAGGAGCCGCACTGTGTGCAGCAGTGGCAAGTGGACTACAACCAGATCTGGCGGCGGGCTCCAAATTGCTCAGACAAGTTGCGACCGAGATCAAACCCAATTTGGCCTTGCGCGAGGTCTACGATCAGGCGTACTCACGTTACCTTAGTTTGTTCGACGCACTGAAACCATTATTTTCGCCCTCTTCCAACGAGGAGACTCACTCATGAAACTTCCTGGTGTCTTTGTGATCCCTGAAGGCGTTCAAGTACAATCGGTCGTCATTGACGACCACCTCGACGGTCGAGAAGTGGATCTCGTTTCGGCTCTCGGTTTTGGGCCGAAACTCGCAGTGGTTAGTGACGTCGACACTCATCGCGCCATGGCTGAGCAAGTTGAATACGCGCTCAGCGATAAATTTAAAATCCAAAGTGTTGTACTTCCACATCAGCCTCACGCCGACGACGTAACGTTAAATAAATTACTCGACGTGATTCCCGCCGGAATCGACGGCGTAATTGCTGTAGGGTCCGGCACCATAAACGATCTTTGTAAAATGGTCGCATTTCGTCGCGGTTGTCCGCAGGCAGTGTTTGGCACCGCTCCTTCTATGAATGGCTACACATCCATCAATGCAGCGATCACTGTAAATGGTTTAAAAAAATCGCTGCATGCCGCCGAACCGCGCGGTGTATTTTTAGACTTAAGCGTGTTGGCTGCAGCCCCTAAACGACTCATTCGCTCTGGACTTGGCGATAGCCTTTGCCGACCCACGGCCCAAGCGGACTGGCTGCTTGCTCATTCCTTATTTGAACAAACCCCTTACAATGAACTACCGTTTCAATTGCTCGCTGGTGATGAAAAAGATCTTTTTTCACATTCACGAGCTCTAGTTGGCGGCGATCTTTACGCCATGAAGCACCTGGCACGCACTCTAGTGTTATCTGGATTCGGAATGACTCTTTGTGGTGGCAGTTACCCCGCCAGTCAAGGCGAACATTTAATCAGTCACTACATCGACATGGTCGGCGGCCCCGGCCTACCGAACACTTTCCACGGTGAACAGATCGGCGTCACCACGCTGGCAATGGCCCGAATTCAAGAAAAAATTCTCAACTCTGAAACCCCGCCCACTGTACGACCGACTCGCGTTACGCGGGAATCCGTCATCGACCACTTTGGGGATCCGCTCGGCCATTCGTGTTGGTTGGAGTTTGAGCATAAGTATCTCGATAGCTCTAAGGCCGCCGCACTGAATAGCAAGCTGCAGAACCACTGGCCACGCATTCGCGACCGCATCCGAGCAGTTACTATTCCTGCAGCCACTCTAAAGTCTGTTTTAGTGAGTGCCGGTGCTCCGACCGAGCCGAATGATCTTGGTTGGTCGCCCGCGCTGTTTGACAACGCGCTCAAGCATGCCCGCGAGATTCGCAATCGCTACACTTTTCTTGATTTCGCGGCCGACACAACCCAGGAGGCTGATCGCGTATGATACCTCGTTTGGGAGTAAACATCGATCACGTGGCCACTCTGCGACAGCTTCGCGGCACGCCTTACCCAGACCTGCTCGAAGCAGCGAGACTTTGCGAACGCGGTGGAGCCGAACAAATTACGATTCACCTGCGTGAAGATCGCCGTCACATTCAAGATGCTGACCTGTTTGCCCTCCGCAAAAGCGTGCGCGTACCTCTCAATCTCGAAATTTCGCTCGAACCCAAAATGCTTAAAATAGCCCGCAAGGCTGCCCCAGACTGGATCTGCTTGGTCCCTGAAAAACGTCAAGAAGTTACTACCGAAGGCGGGCTCGACGTAGTCAAACAACGTCGTCGCATCAAAAACGCCATTAAACTTTTTGCCAAATCCAAAACCAAAATTAGTCTTTTCGTCGAACCAGAAGCCGCAATCATGAAGCTCTGCAAAGAGTTGGGAGCGCACGCGGTCGAACTGCATACCGGACGATACTGTCTTGCCGCTCAAAAGGGTTTCGGAGCTCGTTCCACTAAAGTTGAAGCTGCCGAGCTCAATCGTATTGAACTCGCTGGTCACGCAGCCGCTCAACTTGGTTTACACGTAAACGCGGGCCACGGGCTTGATTATCAAAACATCAAACCTATATTAGCCATTCGGCGCGAGAACGAACACCCGTTGATTGAGGAATACAATATCGGTCACGTCATAGTTTGCAGAGCAGCGATCGTGGGTATCGAACAGGCGACCCGCGAAATGGCGAACCTCGTACGAAGCGAACTTTAAGTCCGACCCACTAAGTTCCAACGAACTTCACCTCGCACTTGTCCGTTGATGATCAAGTCGATTTTATGAGCGCCAGGATAATAACGCCTCGTGGTGATTGCTTTTATTGCGTGTTTTTTTCGCAGCTCTCGCGATTCCTGAGGGTCGATAACGAAAGTTTTTAACTTAAATACTTTGGGACTAGTCTTGCCGTTTGCCTTTACATGGTGGACTGCGTAGTCGATCACGAGTTTTTGTGGAATCTTCGCTTGAGATCGCAAATTAAAACTGAACTCTAGCACTTCACCTAGTTCAAAGGTTTTCTTATTCAATCGAAGCTCTGCGACTTTTACCGCAGCTTCGGCCCGTACACCGATCAACGCTAGAGCATTCACATTTCCGTTTTTAATAAGAGTACGAAGAGCGTGGCGAGTGACCCAGGCAATTTTCGAACGATGAATAGGGGGAACTGTTTTATTCCAACCCGCCAGTAAAGTGAGTACTCGGTTTGGGTGATCTTTCGAAACATCGTTGAGATGGTTGGCAACGCTTTTGCGCACATAGAGTTCTGAGTCGTATTTGAGTTTTTCTAACAAACGCAGTCCCGGGTCCGGATTGGCGATAAACGGTCCGAGCCGTTCACCCCACGGCAGCCGCGGGCGCGAACCTTCCGACACCCACCTTCGAACATGTACATTTGGACTGGTAGTGCACCGGTCCAGGTAAGCTAAAGTAATTTCCGGATGTCGAAGCAAAAACGGACGCACCGCAAATTCCCCAGTAAAGCGCACCGTTAATTCTTTGAGCGCATCGAGCGATTTCTGAGGTTCGTTCAACCCATAGGTCTGAATAAACTCGGTGTAGGGCCAAAGATCAAAGCCATCTAATAGACCACCACGAGTAGACTTTAAAAGAACATCAATGGCGGCGCTGGCCTGGGAAGGCAATAGTTCATGTAAGCAATCTCGCACAAGACGAACCCGCGCTTTCAGCTCTAAAGATTTCAATTTGGGCGCAATTGCCAAGAGTCGCTTTCGATCAAAAGTAGGGTAAACATCTCCGATCGCTTCGCCCATGCGAGTAAGTAATTTTCGGTCGATCCAATTCTTAAATGCACTCACTTTAGATTTTCCTGTGCGGTCAAAGATTCAGGTAATATTCCCGGAGCCAACTGAGGCGCCATCCATGCATCTAAAATACCTTCATAAATTTTACGCACAGTCTGATCGCCAAACTCTGGATCTTTTACTCTCAAAACCTCCAGCGTCCGGGCTTTCACTTGGTCGGCCGCCTCTTGATCGCGAAATTTTAAATAGGAGCGAACGGTTTCCTGAACAAGTAAATTTTTTTGATCTAGATCGACCGCAAGCTCACGCACTACCATGAGTTTGCCAGCAAAGTCGGCAACTGCACGTTCGCGCTCAGGCGCCGTGCGGCTTCTGAGTCGTTTCGCTACGTCGGGCAGCGTACTTTCGATATACATTAGGTACAGAATAAGCCGAGTCGCATGCGACAAATCATTTGGACCATAATTGTCTTGAGTTCGACGCCAACCATCTTTAAGTCGCTTTGCGACTTCTGGAGTTGTGAGGTCAAACTCACCGTTGGCGGTGATCCCCGACATCCACTCCCAAGTCTCGGACTTTACAGTAGACAAAAATGGGGCACCCAACGCTCCCACCAACGCCATGCCACCATATCGGACTGCGGTTCCGTATTGCGCGACCAGGTCATCGGGCATCAGGTAGACTGCCAAGTTGGGCAAAACCATCGCTCCCCCGAAAATGAGAAGCACTTTTCCGAATCCATTTAATCGCTGCATTTTTTCTTTATAACTTCTGAACCCCTTCGCCACTTCGTGATCTACATGCAAGACCGTACAGTCCGCTCTACGTTCACAAGCAGAAATTATATTTTTTCGAAGCCGCTTTGATTTTATTTTAAGAAAAAATCGCTGAAAACGCGGTGCCTTTTTCCGCGCTCTTTCAAAACTAACGTCGACACGGTTAGCAATCTGATCCGGCGTCAATGGAACTAAAGCAAAATTGCAGTCTATAGGACTAGCCGCTCGCGTGCCAGACGCCGCAAACACCATGAGTACCAAGAACATTACCAACACGCGATTAAACACGATGACACCCCAATCTCTAAGTCTCGCAGAGTTACAGTTGGGGTTGTCCTAGCATTCGATGGCCGAGGCCGCCAGAATTAACCGCGCGGACGAATTCGACGCCCGAGCAGACGCTCGATTTTCGCTAAAGTAAAATAATCGCCCGGTGTAATGAAACTAGTTGCCCGACCTCGAGCCTTGGCTCGGCCCGTGCGACCAACTCGATGCACGTAATCTTCGGCGTCGCGAGGAAGGTCGTAATTCACAACGTGAGCGACCCCTTCGACGTGAATGCCGCGGCCGATCACATCGGTGGCGATCATGATTCGATATACACCGTTTTTAAAGTCCTCAAGCGCTTGTTCGCGATCGGCTTGTCGTAGATCTGAATGCAGTTGCGTAACGTTTTCAAAGCCGCGTCCACGTAGCGAACGCCACAACCGTGAAGCTCCATCTTTGGAGCGCGTGAAAATAAAAACTGTGCCTTCTTCACGTTCCAATAAGCGTTGCAACTGATTGAGTTTCGCTTTTTCGGGCATAAACAAAAATCGTTGCTCCACTGTAGTTGCCGCCGAAACAGATTTTCCAATTTGAATTCGCTGCGGATCCGTGAGCATGGCATTGGCAAGTTTTTCTACTGGCGGAGGAAACGTTGCAGAAAACAAAAGCGATTGTCGCGATTTCGGCGTTTCTTCGAGAATGCGATTTAGTTGCGCCGAAAATCCCATGTCTAACATGCGATCTGCTTCGTCGAGAATTAGAAACTCTAAATATTCCAACCACACATTACCGCGGTCGGCGTGATCACACAGACGCCCGGGTGTGGCCACAATGACCTGGGGGTAAGTGCGGAGTGCTTCAGCGTCGATCTTGAGGTCGATTCCACCAATCAATGCCACCGAACGCACGCCGAGTGGCGTGCCGAACACTTCCATTACCGCCTGAGTCTGCAGAGCAATTTCACGGCTTGGCGCCAGTATTAACCCGAGGGTGCCGGAGCGGCCTTTTAATTTTTCAACCAACGGCAACACAAACGCCGCTGTTTTGCCGGTACCGGTCTGAGCCGAAACAATCAAATCTCTACCGGCGAGCAGAGCCGGAATGGCTTGGCCCTGCACTGGCGTCGGAGCCGTGTAACCTTCCTTGCGGACAAGCTCTAAAACCTCAGAACTCAAACCCAGATCTTCCCAGGCCGGCCCCACTTCCGAAGCGGGAGGAGCGCCCACCGCAGCACTGGACTCGTTGTTTTCGGACCCTGCTTCCTGGCTATCGCTGGAATCGTTGGATTCGGCGGATTCGGCGGATTCAGCTGTTTCCGAAGATTCGTCTTCAACGCTCGGATTTTCTTGAGTTTCTGTCATTTTTTCGTCTTGCAAAATCTATTACCAAACTTTCTGTTTTGATATCCTTATACCCTAAATTGACCGATCCCGACACTGCGAAATACCGCGTTGACTGCCCCCACAAGAAGGGCAAAATATCTGGAATGAACAAACGCTCTGGCTGGTTGCGAGCAATCTTGAATTTTTCACTCTCGATTGCGGCACTGAACCTAACATTCAATACCAGCCATGGCTTCGATCTACGGGCCTTTTCTACCCCGCCGGGACAACAAACCACCTCGGTGCGCTACGCGGGAACACTCAAACGAGATTTTCACCACCAGTCCCTCAACGTGACCGCTCCGCTGTATAAAGACGATTCAAACGCAGTGCTGCTGTCGCCCCGAATAGTCTGGTTTGACCTTGTGCCCAACAACTCCGCAGTACCGGATCTCTACGACTTCCAAATCGGCGCAACATATATGCGACAAACCGCTCGGCAACACGTCTGGTCGATCCAATCTACTTATGGATCGGCAAGTAACAAGCCGTTTAAGGACTCTTCGGTCACCACCGTGAGTGGATTGGCTTCGTATCGGTTCCCAACCAGCAGCGCCAGCACCTGGAGTTTTTTTCTGCAATACTCCAACAACCGCCCCATTTTGAACGGTTGGCCTCTGCCGGGCTTTGCTTACACCTATGTCCCATCTAAGGATTTTCGAGCAACTTTTGGGGTGCCCTTCGCTTCGCTGTATTGGAAATACGCCGACCACTGGAGCGTGAACCTATTCACCCTCGCCCCCTGGGTCGCGAGACTTCAAAACAACTATATCATCGGTGGTCCGATTCAGGTTTTCGCCGGCGGAGAACTCTCGCAAGCAACCTTTTTATTGCATGGTCGAGCCGACAAAAAAGAACGTTTCTACTACGACGAAAAGAAGGCCTTCATCGGCTTTCAATCTCCATTGTCCGCGGCACTCATGGGCGAACTCGAAGCGGGAATATCCGACGACCGGCGCTTTTTTTCTTCCAAAAAATATCGACCGAACCCGTCGCCACGCACCGATCTGGGCGCGAGTGGCTATGGCAAACTCACCCTATCGGCAAGGTTATAGCTTATTTCTGCAACGCTTTTTCGATGGCTTGTACCAACTCACTCGATTCAGGTTCGACCTTTGACCGATACCGATTGATAACTTTCCCGTCACGACCAACTAAAAATTTTTCGAAATTCCATTTCACGTCGGTCTGATCGCTCGATTGCGCGAGAAGCTCTTTGTAGAGTGGGTGTTGTCCCGCGCCTTTGACATCAAGTTTCTTTAACATCGGAAAAGTAGTGCGATATTTCAGTTCGCAGAATTTCTTGATTTCGGCTTCGGTACCAGGTTCCTGACCGCCGAACTGATTGCAGGGAACGCCTAAGACCACGAGCCCTTTTTCCGAAAACCGTTCATGGAGCGCCTGAAGGCCTTTATATTGTGGGGTGTAACCACACTCTGAGGCGGTGTTGACGATCAAAAGCACTTTGCCTTTGTATTCGCCCAACGCCATGGGCTTGCCGTCGATGGATTCAATCTTCGTCTCATAAATACTGGTGACCGCGCTCATAACAAAACCTCCGGAAAATATTCCAAATAAACATAAAAGAAGCTTCAGTTTTTGAAATTTTTTGATCATGATTCTTTCTATGACGAACACTATCTTTTGCACAGCTCGGTTTTTAATGTTTCTGGTCCTTAGTGTTGGGTTTGCCGCACAGAGTCGGGCGACCGAAGCCCTGCCCACGAAGCCACCCATCCCCGCGGATAACCCCATGTCGATCGACAAAATAAATCTTGGTCGTCAGCTGTATTTTGATCCGCGTCTTTCGAAGGACAGCACTGTATCGTGCAACACTTGCCACAATGCCACCGCAAGCGGCACCGACAACTTACGTTTCTCAAAAGGGGTTGGCGGAAAAGAAGGCGGTCGCAATTCGCCCACTGTGTGGAACGCAGCATATCTTTCGGTGCAGTTCTGGGACGGCCGAGCCCCCACACTCGAGGAACAAGCCAAAGGGCCTTTGATAAATCCAGTTGAAATGGCCATGGAAAATCACGACGCGGTGGTTGCACGTGTCGCCGCAATCAAAGGATATGAAGCACAGTTCGCCAAAGTTTTTGGTGGTACCCAGCCGGTAACTATCGATCGCATCGCTCAAGCTATTGCAGCCTATGAACGCACGCTGGTAACCCCGAACAGTCCTTTTGACCGATTTATCAAGGGCAATAAGTCCGCTATGTCACCTGCCGCTCAACGGGGTTGGAAGACCATGCAAGCGGTCGGCTGCACAAGCTGTCACAGCGGCCCTGTCTTTGCGGGCCCACCATTACCGACTGGCACGGGGTTTTACCAAAAATTCCCGCTCATCCCTGACGAAGCTATCGAAGCCAAATACGGTTTTCGAAAAGACCTCGGTCGCTACGACGTAACTAAGAACGAAGCCGATAAAAACATGTGGCGCGTACCCACACTACGAAACGTCGAACTGACTGCACCTTACTTTCACAATGGTTCGGTGGACTCTCTTGAAGAGGCAGTTCGAATCATGGCCAAAACTCAATTGAATCGTCAGCTCCAAGAAAATGAAATAAATGATATTGTCGCTTTTCTGAAAAGCTTGACTGGCAAACGTCCAAAAGAAAAAGCTCCCGTACTGCCGAAATCTTAGGTCGAATTCTTCGCCATGGAAAAACGCGTTAATCTCGTACTCTGGAACCTTGTATTACTCGACGTTGTGATTGCAACAGTTGCGTTAGGGTTTCCGGAAGTTTGGTGTTGGGTGTTTCACGGTTCCGACTGGCCTAGTTTTACCGACCCCTATGGCTTACTTCGACGAACCGGGGCGAGTTGGGCGGCGTTTGCAATATTTCAAACGCTCGCAGCTCTTCGTTGGAAGCGTGAGCCTTTTTGGCTTGTGCTGGTTGCGGGACTTCGTTTAGGAGAAATCTTCACCGACTGGATTTACCTGGGATTTGCCAGTTCGGCGGGCGCCATGACTTGGTTTGGCGCTGCCGCGCTTTTTATCTCGCCGCCAGCGAATGCATGGATCGGGTACTATCTCGTCGGTTGTTATCGAAAACTAAGTAGGTAGTTTTAAATTGCGTCACGACTCTAGAATTCCCAATGGTTTGTTTTATCTTCGACATTTCGTGAGCCCGCGCGAGCGAGCAGACATTCTAGCTTGGATTCAAACCCTACACCCGATCTGGGAACAGCGTTTTTCTACGCGACGACCTCCTCCCGAGGGTGAAGCTCAACGTTGGTTATTGCGCCCCGTTTATTGGCTCGGCAACTGGCAGTTTGCGTGTCTTGATTACTATCATCCACCCAAAGGCACCTTGCATCGTTGCGTGCGTGCAGAACCCTACCCACCCGCGCTGGCTGGCGTCGTACAACGAATCGAAACCTTTGTTCGAAAAATGTACAAAGGGCGAGATCTTCCACCGAAATGGGCCGCCAACACCTGCCTGATTAATTTTTACGGCGATAAAATCGAAAACGGCAAACGCACAGACACGGCTCGGGTTGGCGAACACAAAGACTTTGAATTGGGACCCGTCGCGTCGCTCAGCTTTGGAGAACGAGCATTTTTCCAATTTGTAGAATCTAAGGCCCGCGGCACCCGCGAACGAGTCGTGTTTGAGCAGTGGCTAGTCGACAGCTCGCTTCAGGTGTTTGGCACGCCTCGCTGGAAGGATCAAACCTTTCACCGTGTGCAGAGAGTGGAACGCAAACAGAAAACTCACTTTAATATCGGAGTACCCAACTTCGAAACGCGTCGAATCAACTTTACGTTTCGCTATGTGCCCGAAGAACACATCGTGCGACTCAAAGACTTACCCAAAGAAAAATGGCTCGACGTAGAAGCCTATGTACGACAACTGGCGGACCATTCGCCGTACTTCGAAAAAGAAATTACAGCTGGTACAACAAAGCAACCGAACCGACCGAGCGGTTGAATGAATAGCGTTCGCTAATCGTAGATTTTTGTATGTCTCGGAGAATCGAAAGCAACGCTGAAAAATTTTGTGAAAGTGTCATCTCACCTGCGGCGTGCAGCCCCCAACGATGTTCAATCCTGCTAACAACAGCCCTCGGAAATTCGAAGTAAGAAAAATCAACTCCACCTTTAAGTTTGATCATAGGCAACGCCAGCGATGTTCCGACGCCGAACGTTTTTTTTCGACTGCGCTGTTCGTTTAATTGCGTTGAATTCCAATCCCACATCGTTCGAAAATAGGGGTGCCAAATCGAATCGCGCGGTACGCGCCATACTTCAAAATGAAACGAATGGGTCGACGCCCGCCAACCCGCAAGGTCTGCAGTTCCAGGTCTGGTGCGAAAATGGTTGCGGCGAAAAGCGTAGCCCGAGTGAACTTGAATTGCTGGAGCGGCCAATGCAGCAACGCTCAGATGCGGTCCGTGCGCGGAACTATGATAACCAAATAACTCTTGGCCGAGCCAACTCGTAGCGGCGTCGTAACGAAAGGTTGCGTCCAAACTTCGCGCATTCCACCACGATGCCACCACGCCCCCACCCAGTGGTGTTAGATTGAGCGGCTGAAATTGACTTCGCGCAAAATACTTAATCCCACCGTTCAGTTCCGCTCCATACCAAAAGCGCTCCAGCGGAGTAGAACGCACTTTGCCTTGCAGCTGGGCCTGATGGATTACCGCGCCCTGATTCTGCAAGGTTGCGGGAACTGTGGCGTCATCTACCACGTCTGGAAAGTTGCTGTCGTAGGTCATGGCGTAACGAAAAAGCCCATTCCACATGGTAGCGTCAGGCCAATCGTAGGCCTGTTCTATGAACTCGTCTCGCGAGAGAAACGCCACCGGCTCGGCTGCCGGACGAAAATTCTGAGGACCTGTTCCAAAGCGGTTAAAGAGCGACGATGACCCGTATTCGGAAGGTCGTTCGATTGGGCGGCCATCGTAAACTGAAATCGCGGCACCGCTAGATCTCGTGCCTGGTTTTAGACGGCCTTTTTCGCGATAGGTGTCTGAGATATTTTCGGTAGATACCGACGTCCCGCCGGCAGAATCCCCTTCGTTTTCTTCCGAAGATCCGCCAGCGCCTACTGCCGACCTCGCACGGTTACGACTGCCTTTAACGTCTTTCTTAGCTTTTTCGATTTTATCAAGGGCATCGCGTGCGCCCTCTGCGCCCGAGTCGCGTTGCAGGGCTTGTCTCAGCAGTGATTCCGCTTCGCTTACGTTGCCGCTCTGGTAAGCATCGAGCCCTTTTTTCCGAAACATTTCGGCTTCGCTCGCAGCGAACACTGGCGAGCTGAGGCTCAGGGCCACAAGAACGAAACTCACCGTTTCAATTAAGTAGCCCGTCAGCGCGGTCACTCGACTATAACGATACAAACAGCTCGTCCCGAGACTTTCTAACCTTTTTCATTTTTCCAAAGATGTCTTCAGCATGTCGGTAACCCAGAGCCACTGCCGAAACAGTAGAAAAACCACTTCCAGCGAGGCCCAGAATTTCGTCATATTTCGCCGGTTCAATTCCCTCCATCGGACATGCGTCGATCGAAAGTTCAGCGGCCGCCATTAACAACATTCCCATCACAATATAGGTTTGTTTAGCCGCCCAGATTTTGACTTCGGAATCAGTTCGACTGTTCACCAAATCACCCACCATCACTTTTCGAAAATCGGTGAGTACCGAGGCGGGCGTGCCTCTCACTTGCGAAATGCGTTCCATATAAAGGTCGATATCTTTTTCAGTCACTTTGGTTGCTGCCGCGAGCACCACGAAGTGAGAAGCATCTTCAACTTGAGATTGATTGAACGAACAGGTTCGCAGTTTTTTTCGAAGGTCGGGATTCTCTACAAGGATCGCCTTAAACGCCTGCAAGCCATAAGAGGTCGGGGCAAAATTGATAACTTGCTCTAGCGTTTGCCAATCGCCCTTCGTGATTTTTTTTGTCGCGTCGAAACGCTTGGTCGCATAGCGCCATTTTAAGGGTTCCAACACCTGATTTTGTTCGCTCATAACTCACCTTTCGTTGAGCGACATTTTCTTTATGCAAGTGGGCGTTGACAAGCGGCAAATCATACTCGAATGATTAGGTCATGAAATCCCACTTTACCGTCCCCGGATTTTTTCGACAGGCCAACGTACTGCGTAAACACTTCGAGCAACGTTTCGGTGACGTACGCTCTACTGCGGGAGACCGCTTCGTGTGGGACTTCTGGCATGTGCCCGGTCAATACCGCCATTTGCGAACGCCCGCCGCTCACTTTTTTCCCGCCCCTATGTACCAGGCGCTCCACCAGCAACTCGTGCAATGGGGCCGCCAGCACTTGGGGTGCCACGATATATCGCCACCCTGGCTGAGCTGCTACGTAGACGGTTGTTATCAAGACCTACACGGGGATTTGCCGCACGGACCATGGGCCTACGTCTTTTCGCTCACGCCATGGGCGAGCCGCAAGTTTCGGGGGGGCGAAACCCTATTGGTTAAAGACCAGGTTCTCGACTTTTGGGCCGATCATTCGATTTACCAAAAAGGGCTCGAACATCGGCAGGTGTTTCACGCCATTGCACCGAAATTCAATCAGCTCACGGTTTTTGATCCGCGCATTCCCCACGGAGTTAAGCGCGTAGAAGGCGCCGAAGGCGTCACTGACGGGCGTTTGGTAATTCACGGTTGGTTCGTGCAGCCGCAGCCGTTTATCGCGGGACCGCTGCCCCATGGCCAGCTTAAAAGTTTCGTTTACGCCATGACTGAAGAACTTGGTTCCTTTCTTGACGCGAATCTTTCCGACAATGGCGAATGGGCCCGCGGAGTTTTTACGGTTCGATTTACCGTGGACGCAAGCGGACTTGTGCAAAAGTTCCACACCCTGCCCAGCACTCTAAGAAGTTCCGTAGCGAACGCCGAACGTAATATCGTGAAGTTGGTGCGTGATTTCACGACGCAGTACCGATTTAAAGCTAACAAAAACTCATCGGTCGTAACGCTACCTGTTCGGCTTGAGTAAAATCGCGTCGTAACAAATTTGCCCGCGCTCAAGATATTTTTTTTCGAAGTGCGTTCGAGGTTTCGAAAACGGAATCGTGTTTTCGTTGAACGATCGTTCAGCAGTGACTTGCAGCCCCCAAACGTTGCGAGCCTGATGCAAAGCTTCATTAAAATACCAATCGATATTGCTAGCCACATGCACAGTTCCGCCAGGCACTAGGCAATCTAGAACTTTGGCCATGAACGGTGCGCAGAACCAACGACGGTTGCGGGCCTTGGGTTCAGGGTTTGGGTAAAGTAGATATATCCTCTCAATCGAAGCTGGCGGAACCAGGTGTGTTAAGACTGAAATTGCATTTGCATGAAGTGGTACCAGTCTCCGTAGATCTACCTGTTGGTTCTTTAAGAGATGTTGGCAAAACGCCTGATATTTAATTCGCGTGTGTTCGACTGCTATCAGGACCCGTTGTTTTTCACTCTGGTTGTATTCGATAGGGTGCATTCCAGCACCACATCCGATTTCGAAGTCTAATGGCAATTCGAATCTCTTTGCGTGCACAACGGCCGCATGCAATTGAGTCGCTATGTGGTCGGACGGCTGCGGCACCGTCGTACCATTAAATCGTCGAACCGACTGGATTACATCCATTTCCTTAGCCTTAATAAAAAACGGCCGAGGAGTCGCTCGATCCAAGGCACTTGTTCACAAAAATTTCGGTCGAGTTCCCGGGAGCGGTGCGAATCAATTAAAAAATGTTCTTCTATTGATTTGCGTGACTCAGGAGAACTCAGTACGACGTCGAGTTCGTAGTCGAATAAAAAACTCCGATGATTCAAGTTTGTGGAACCCACCGTTACCCAATCATCGATGAGCGCGTACTTAGCATGTAAAACAGAAGGGCCGTACTCAAAAATTCGCACTCCGCATTTGGCAAGACTAGCTGTAAGAGCGGCACTCACCCACCGTATAAAAAAAATATCTGGGCTCTTAGGTACCATTACGCGCACATCCACGCCGCGGTCGCAAGCCCGGGTGAGAGCGTTGCGAATCATGCGAGTAGGAACAAAATAGGCATTCGCTATCCAAACCCGTTGTTTCGCGGTGGCGATTCGTCTTGCGAAATCGAGCGCCATTTTTCGACCCGCCTTGCTTGTCGGGTTCGAACGCACTGCGGGCAAAGGAAATTTAAGAAGCATGCGTCGCCACCTTCGGCGCCGTTTCCACGGAACAATACGTCTTCCGTGGCGATTGCGAATGAATCCGCTGAGCGTGCGTTTCCACACCAGCCATTGGTGTGCGCGCCATACAGGATTCGAAAAAGGGGATTTGCTACGAACCCATAAACTGCGAAAAAGCTGCTCCAGGACGATAACTCCCTGCCCAGAAACTCTCGCAGCACAGTCGCGCCATGCTCGATTTCCATAAATTTTTTCGGAGTGAGTGGCCGAAATATTAAAACTACCGACCCATGCAATCTTGCTGTCGATCATGCAACACTTTCGATGATTGCGCTGATTCAGGTTCCAAAAAAAACGCAGCGGGTGAAACACTCTAGTTTCCACCCCATTTAATTCTAATAGTGGCGCATAGGTGGTCATCCAAGCGAGTGCGCCAAACCCGTCTACTAAGACCCGTACTCTCACTCCTCGTGCCGCAGCAGAAATCAGTTCTCGCACAATAATTTTTCCTACGTCGTCTGGGTCGAAAATATAAACTTCGATATCGATCGTAAAAAATGCTGCACGAAAGTCTTCGACCATTTCATGGAAATAGCCATCACCCGAGTGAACGACTCGTTCGGTATCCCAAATAAAATCAACTGTGGGCGAAGCACTGGTTTGCGATGTTTTGGACTTTTCCATGTTCTCAATACTATAAATACCCTCTTTCTTTCGCCGGGGGTACGGATTAAATAGAAGCATGAACAATTCAAGATGGGTTTTTATTACTGGCGCGAGCAGTGGTATCGGGCGCGCATGCGCCGAACTGGCGTTCAAAAAAGGTTATTCAGTATTCGCTACTGCGCGTCGCCAGACGAACTTAGAAACGCTCAAACGGTCTCTGAAAAAAGGTCGAAAAAACCGCTTCGAATTCGCTAAACTCGACGTGCGAAGCGCCAAGGAAGTTGAATCCTTCGCAAAAAAACATCGTGAATTACTCTCTAAAACTCAGATACTTATCAACAACGCTGGTCTCGCTCGGGGACTCGACTCCTTTGCCGAACCACTAGCCGGTGACTGGACCGAAAAAGTAAACGCCATGATCGATACCAACGTAAAAGGCTTGCTTTGGGTCACGCGCGCCCTCTTGCCACATCTCATTAAAAACCGAGGGCACATCGTTAATATAGGTTCGATCGCGGGTCAGTGGGTGTATCCGCGAGGCAACGTTTATTGTGCCAGCAAATTTGCGGTAAGAGCACTCAACGAAGCTCTGCGACAAGATCTCTTGGGCACCGGAGTAAGAGTGACGGAAGTTGCTCCCGGCATGGTTGAAACCGAGTTCAGTCTGGTGCGGCTGGGCGATGCCCAAAGCGCAAAGAACGTCTATCGCGGCATGCACCCGCTTACTGCCGCCGATATCGCGGAGTCGGTAGTTTGGTGTATCGGGCGTCCCAAACACGTCAACGTCCAGTCGTTGACCCTTTATCCGATCGACCAAGCCTCGCCCACCCTGGTACACCGACACACCTAGTCGACCGGCCGTGCCAATTGTTAAGAACTGCATGCAATTCGATCATTGATCGTCGTAAATATCTAATTTTATTATATTTTATATTAGACCATTTTTGTCGTCAGAATTGTTTTCCGGCAAAAACGACGTACACTATTGGGTATAGAGGGGTCCGTATGTTGAACCGAACAATGGGGAACATTGAATTAGTACTGGATGCGCTTAGACGCCATGTCTTAAAGTTCGCGCACGTACTCAGTATCGTTCTCCTGAGCACGGCGATCTACGGATGTAATGCGAAAATCATTGGTGAAGGCGGCGGTGGCGCACTCGGTGGCGGCGGCGGTGGTTCAGCAGGCGGCAGCAGCGGTGGCGGTTCCACGCCAGTTGGCCCTACAGTCACCAACGTCACTTCATCGACCGCTAACGGAACGTATTCAGCAACCGACTCCGTGAGCATCTCCATCACATTTTCGGAAATCGTAAACGTAGTGGGCACACCTACATTAGTGCTTGAAACTGGTGCAACTGACCGTACCGTAAACTACTCTTCGGGAACAGGCACCACTACTCTTGTTTTTACCTACACTGTGCAACCGGGCGATACCTCGGCAGATTTAGACTACGTTGGCACTGGCTCACTTGCAGCCGGTACAAGTATTCGAAACGCAGCTGGAACCGATGCAACGCTCACGTTACCAAGTCCTGGTGCGGCCAACTCGCTTAGCGCAAACAAAGCTATCGTGATCGACAACACGGGCCCGACGGTTACTAGTGTTAGTTCTTCTACTGCCAACGGCACCTACACCACGGGCGGAACCGTAAACATCACAGTCACTTTTTCCGAGGCCGTAACCGTAACCGGTACACCAACGATCGCACTTGAAACAGGTGCAACAGACAGAACCGTGAACTACTCCTCGGGAACTGGCACCACGACATTGGTGTTCGCTTATACGGTGCAAGCCGGCGATGCGTCGGGTGATCTTGACTACCTTTCAACCACTGCTCTGAGCGCCGGCACAAGTATTCGCAGTGCTATTGGCAACGACGCCACACTCACACTGCCTACTCCAGGCGCCGCAAACTCACTTGGCGCGAACAAAGCCATTGTAATCGATACTGGTGCTCCATCAGTCACGAGCGTTAGTGCAACGACTGCTAACGGGTCCTACAACGCTGGCGATACGGTTGACGTAACCGTAACTTTTTCTGAGGTCGTAACGGTCACTGGCACTCCAACGATCGTATTAGAAACCGGAGCCACTGATCGCACGGTGAATTATTCTTCTGGCACTGGTTCCGCTACGTTGACATTTACCTACACGGTTCAAGCCGGCGATACTTCTTCCGACCTGGACTACGTAGGAACTGGTTCGCTTGCGGCTGGTACTACGATTCGTGACGGAGTCGGCAACGACGCAACTCTAACGCTTCCTTCGCCAGGCGCGGCAAACTCTCTGGGAGCGAATAAAGCTATCGTCATCGACACCACTGCACCGACGGTTTCTAGCGTAAGTTCTACGACCAACAACGGTACCTACGCAGCAGGCAGTACGGTTGATGTCACCGTAACATTTTCTGAGTCGGTCACTGTGGCAGGAACACCAACTATCGTTCTTGAAACGGGCGCCACCGACCGCACCGTAAATTATTCTTCGGGTAGCGGCGGCACCACTCTGACGTTCACCTACACTGTACAAGCCGGCGATACTTCGTCAGATCTAGATTATGTAGCCACCACTTCACTCGCAGCTGGCACTAGCATTCGCGATGCCGCGGGCAACGATGCGACTCTAACGCTTGCCAGCCCTGGTGCGGCCAACTCGTTAGGGGCAAACAAAGCAATCGTCATCGATAACACCGGCCCTACCGTTTCGAGTGTTAATTCTCCAACGGCAGCTGGCACCTATAAGGCCGGCGACACTATCGACGTAGTTGTTAACTTCAACGAAACGGTAACGGTTGTCGGTACCCCAACTATCGTTTTAGAAACTGGCGCCACCGACCGCACCGTAAATTATTCTTCGGGTAGCGGAAGCACCGCACTCACTTTTACCTACACAGTGCAAGCCGGTGATACTTCCTCGGACCTTGATTACGTGGCCACCACTTCGCTCGCAGCCGGCACTAGCATTCGCGACTCGGTGGGTAACGACGCTACCTTAACACTCGCCAGCCCTGGGGCCGCTAACTCGCTCGGTGCTAACGAAGCACTCGTGATCGACACCACTGGTCCAACAGTTTCGAGTGTAAACTCGCCAACTGCAGCCGGGTCGTACAACGCTGGCGACACTATCGATGTCGTCGTCAACTTCAATGAAAACGTGACCGTAGTTGGTACTCCAACCATCGTATTAGAAACTGGCGCTACCGACCGCACAGTGAACTACTCCTCGGGTAGCGGCGGTACCGCACTCACTTTTACCTACACGGTGCAAGCCGGCGATACTTCGTCAGACCTTGATTACGTGGCCACCACTTCGCTCGCAGCCGGCACTAGCATTCGCGACGCTGCTGGCAACGACGCTACGTTAACGCTCGCCAGCCCCGGGGCTGCTAACTCGCTCGGTGCTAACGAAGCACTCGTGATTGACACCACTGCTCCAACAGTTTCGAGCGTGAATTCGCCAACTGCTGCTGGGTCGTACAACGCTGGTGACACTATCGATGTCGTCGTCAACTTCAATGAAAACGTAACCGTAGTTGGTACTCCAACCATCGTATTAGAAACCGGCACTACCGACCGCACGGTGAACTACTCCTCGGGTAGCGGCGGCACCGCACTCACTTTTACCTACACGGTGCAAGCCGGTGATACTTCGTCGGACCTTGATTACGTGGCCACCACTTCGCTCGCAGCCGGCACTAGCATTCGCGATGCTGCTGGCAACGACGCTACTTTAACGCTTGCCAGCCCCGGGGCTGCTAACTCGCTCGGTGCTAACGAAGCACTTGTGATCGACACCACCGCGCCGACTGTTACGGGCGTAGCGTCGAACTCTGCAGCTGCGACTTATGGTTTGACCGACGTTATCGACGTTCGCGTAACATTTTCTGAAAACGTCACCGTTGTTGGAACTCCAACTATAATATTAGAAACTGGCGCCACTGATCGCACGGTAAACTACGTTTCCGGTACCGGCACCACAGAGTTGCTCTTTAACTACACGGTACAAGCCGGAGATTCCTCGGCCGACCTTGACTACGTTGGCACTACCTCGCTTACCGCCGGCACCAGTATTCGCGATGCCGCGGGCAATGATGCCGACCGAACCCTTGCTTCACCGGGCGCAGCTGGGTCACTTGGGGCCAATGAGGCCATCGTGATTGTAACGCCTACTGCTGTTCCGTCGGATTTCCCTGGGTTCCAAATCGCCTACGGTGACTTTGACCGTGACGGTGATATCGACGTGGTCATTCCGAGTCTTTCAGCCAACGAAGTCATCCCATATCTAAACAATGGTTCTGGTACGCTCAGTGCTGGTACTGCGGTTACAGTCGGTACAAAACCTGTCGCCGTGCTCGCCGCTGACATTAACCGCGATGGGAAACTTGACCTCGTTGTTTCAAACTGGGATGCCGACACAGTTGGCACACTGATCGGCGTAGGTGACGGTACGTTCGGCGCCATGACCTCCGTGGCAGTGGGCGACAAACCAGCTGGTCTTGCCGCGCTCGATATCAATAAAGACGGCGATCTCGACATCGTGGTTGCGAACTATGGCGCCGACAATGTGCAGCTGCTTTCAAACAGTGGTTTGGGAATTTTAACCGCAGGCGCTACTAATGCGACTGGCACTGGTCCTACGAGCGTTGTTGCCGGCGACTGGGACCGCGACGGTGATCAAGACATTGCCGTCACGAACTTCGGTTCGGGGACAGTGACCGTGCTCGCTACCGCACTCGGATTACTGGGGGCAGATGAATCGATTACTGTTGGCACGAATCCGTTTGGTATCGTGGTTGGCGATTTTAATGCTGACGGTAAACCCGACCTCGCGGTTGCAAACTATGGCGACAACGACGTGAGTGTATCCCTCAATGGGGGTACTTCGTTCGGCGCGAAAACTGACACCGCAGTTGGCACCGGCCCAATCGGCATTGCAGCGGTTCGCTGGAATGCAGGTGGCGCGCTCGATCTCGTGATCTCTAACAGCGGTAGCGACAACTACTCGGTTCTGAGCGGTGTTGGCGACGGCACCTTTGGCGCGGCAGCAAATACTGCATTGGGCAGCACCGACCCTTCGGGCGTCGCCATTGGCGATTTTAATCGAAATGGCGAACCCGACGTAGTTTTCATGTACAGCA
>DGKJ01000033.1 GCA_002387735.1 Bacteriovoracaceae bacterium UBA4573
GTCTTTGACACCGAAAGAAAAATCTAATTCACAGTCTCTTTCAAACTCGGCTTTTTGAGAGTCGGTTAATACACTGTAACAAAGTTCTTTTGTTTCCTGTGGTCCAAGGCTCTCCATTTTTATACGTACCATTCGTCCCTCAATGCGAAATTGCGGAGGGGACCCAACAGTTACATGTAAATCTGAGGCGTTTTGATCGACCATTGCTTTCAGCAGTGCGGGAAGAGGGACTTTTGCCATAAATTATTCTGCCGCTGTTATAGACAGGGCCTCCTCCAAAGTTGTTTTGCCTTCTGCAGCGCGCTGGAGCGCCGACATTCTCAACGTCTTCATTCCTTCGCGAATCGCTGCTCGCTTGAATTCTAACGCTGTAGCACCAGCTAAAATCATTTCTTTTAGGGTAGGGGTGAAGTCCAACACCTCGTAGACTGCGGTACGACCCTTATAGCCGGTATTGTTACAGGTGGGGCAACCACGACCTTTAAATAACTTTAGTTGAGTAGCAATCTCTTCCGCGATTCCAAGTTCAACAAGGCGAGCTATCGGAACTTGCATCGGCTCGCGACACTTGGGACATACCGACCTGAGAAGCCGTTGTGCCACAATTGTATTTACCGATGCAGTCACCAGAAACGCCTCAATTCCCATGTTCATTAATCGCATCACGGTACTCGGAGCGTCATTCGTATGAAGAGTGGACAATACTAAGTGGCCAGTTAGCGCAGCTTGAATTGAGACTTCGGCAGTTTCGGCGTCTCGAATCTCTCCGACTAGAATAATATCAGGATCTTGGCGCAAAAACGTTTTAAGAACAGAAGCAAAAGTCAGGTTGATGTCTTTATTGACCTGACATTGATTGATTCCATCGAGATTATACTCGACAGGATCTTCGGCTGTGGAAATATTATCGGTCGATTTATTCAACTCTGCTAAGGCAGAATAAAGTGTCGTGGTTTTGCCGCTACCGGTGGGTCCGGTGACTAGTACCATTCCATTTGGTTGATAGGTGCCCTTGCGAAAGATTTCTAGTTGTTTAGGTTCGAAACCTAATTTTCCAAGATCTAACTGCAAGTTGCCTTTTGACAGTAGACGTAAAACGGCCTTCTCACCGAACAAACATGGCATCGTTGATACACGAAAGTCGATTTCACCAGTACCGACTTTAATTTTTATACGCCCATCCTGTGGCATGCGCGACTCTGAGATATCAAGTTTGCTCATAATTTTTACACGCGCCATGAGCGGTCGCTTCATTTCTGGTGGAATCTGAATTACTTCTTGCAGGACACCGTCTATTCGCAATCGAACGCGAGACCGATGTTCGTAAGATTCTATATGTATATCGCTGGCCCCCTTTCGCATTGCCTCTACGAGTATATTGTTCACTAAGCTTACGACTGGGGCGTCTTTATCGGTCATTGCTCCGGCATCGATTTGGATGGCCGAGGCATTCAAGCCTTCGAATGCATTTTCGTTATCTTTTTCTTGAGTTTTTTGAAATTGAGACACTGCATCTGCCATCAGAACACTGCCGGAATAGTAGCGATTTAATGTGGCATCTAAGGCGCTCGGTGTGGTTAACACCGCTTCAATATTCATTTTAGTGCGAAACTTAATGTCTTCGATATTTACTAGTACCGTCGGGTCTGCGACCGCTACCACTAGGACGTTTTTATTCGTTTGAATCGGCACTACATTGTGTTTTTTGGCCAAATCCATTGGCACAATTTTTATAATTTCCTGATTGATTTCATACTTTGCCAAATTAATTGCGGGCATGCTGTATTTCTGACTTAGAAATTGCAAAAGTTTCGGCTCAGCCACGTACTTTTTGGCTATCAAATAACGTACGTGAGACTCGCCGCGTGCCTTGTTGGCATCGACTGCTTCCTGGTGTTGTTGCTGCGTGATGATTTTGTCACGCAGCAGAATATCTGCTAGTGCTCGAGACATTGGATTCTTTATCCTTCTTCATCCAATGCTAACGAACAGTGACATTTTTCGACAGCCGGTAAAGTTTGCTACTCCCGGCAAAGATTGCACTTAAATGGTAAAAAGTTGCCGCGTCTGCGCTACATCTTTTCGAATTTGTTCGACAAGCTTTTCAATCGAATCAAACTTCTGCTCGTCTCTGATTCGTTCGACCAGCTCAATTTCAATAGTTCGGCCATAAAGATCATCGTTAAAATCAAAAAGATGAGTCTCAATCACGACTGGGGGCCGCTGGTCTTCTGGTTTAGCAAAAGTTGGTTTTACCCCTACGTTCGTAATCGATGGATATTTTTTTTTGTTTTTATTCATCGTTACGATAGTCCCACTCGCATAAACGCCATTTTTAATTTGAATTTTCGCGCTTGCCAACAAGTTTGCCGTTGGAAACCCTATAGTGCGACCACGAGCGTCGCCTCGAATGACAGACCCCTGATAAGAGAAACGTCGCCCCAATAAACGGTTCGCTGAAACGATATCGCCACTTTTTAAATAAGCTCTAACGCGTGAACTCGAACACACTTCGTTTTCAATTTTTAATGGTGAAGCAATCGAAAGATCGATTCCTTCTGTTTTACACATTTTTTTTAAAATATCTAAACTTCCTGACCGGTCTTTTCCAAAGCCAAAGTCGTAGCCAACAAATACGGCTCTCGGTGCAATTGATTTTACGATGACGTCAGAAAAAAATTTTTCCGCTGAAAAACCCGAAAATTCTCTACTAAAGGGTTCTTCTATTACTACGTCGATACCTGCGTTTTCGAAAAGTCTTAATTTTTCGTCGTAAGTGCTGATTAATTCGAGATCTCGCGAGGGCGACAAAACTGCCTGTGGGTGCGGACGAAATGTGTAAACGATACTTTGACCACGCAAGCTTTTCGCTCTGGCAACTACTTCGTTTAAAATACTTTGGTGCCCAAGGTGTAAACCGTCGAAATTTCCAACGGTCAATACTGCATCACGAAAGGATTTCTTAATTTCGCGATAACCCTTGAGCACATCCATACTTAAGAAATAAACAGCATTTCGCGGTATTTAGGCAGCGGCCAAAACTCATCGGATACGAGATCTTCGAGTCGGTCGCTAATCGAACGAATTTGCGACATCAAAGTAGCGACCTCGCCACTCAACATATGGGCTTTAGCTGCCTCTTCTGTGAGGTTCTGCACTCGAGCAACCATCGCAGTGAGATCTTTTCGTTTACTTAATAGGTCGTTAATTCCCTGCGAAACCACACCTAATCTCGTAGTCTGTTCTGACACGTCGGCATTGCGAGTCACTTCAGTCAACGCTCGAATTGCTTCACCCAATGCTTTTTGTTCCTTAAGCGCAGCAGGTACAATCATTGTGTCAACCATGGTCGCCAAGGTTTCGGCTTCGATCGTGAGTTTTTTTACGTGCCGCTCCATCATTACGTGATAACGCGAATGCAACTCTTGCTCGCGCAAAACTCCAGTTTCCGAAAAAAGCGTCTTAGACGATGGTGACAGCAACTGTTCCATTGCCTCAGGGGCTCGCTTTAAATTAGGCAAACCGCGTCTTTCGGCTTCGCGTACCCAATCATCGGAGTAATTGTTGCCCTCAAATCGCACTGGTTTAGTTTCTAGCAGGGTCTCGCGAACCACTTCGAGAATTGCGGCGTCAATCGGCCTACCTGCTTTAAGTTTCTTTTTTAACAGGTCGGTAGTTTCACCCATTGCTTGCGCCACCGCAGTATTCAAAACAGTGATCGGAAAAGAAATCGGGGAACTAGAACCGACTGCTCGAAACTCAAACTTATTACCCGTAAATGCAAAAGGCGAGGTTCGATTCCGATCGGTATTGTCTTTCGAAATTTGCGGAATTTTAGAAACACCCAAACTAATGACTGCGGCTTCCCCGCTTTGTTCAAGATTAGTTCCCGACTCTATGCGATTACAAATTTCGGACAACTGCTCTCCCAAAAAAACCGAGATAATAGCCGGCGGCGCCTCGTTTGCTCCCAGGCGATGATCGTTGCCCGGAGTCGCTATTGTGGCGCGAATCAACCCAGCGTGACGATGAACTGCTTTCATTACGGTAGAGAGCACGATTAAGAATCGCAAATTTTGGTGAGGTGTCTTACCTGGGTCAAGAAGGTTAGGGGACTGTTCGTCATCTCCAACTGTGGCCATCGACCAGTTGTTATGCTTGCCGCTGCCGTTCACACCCGCAAATGGCTTCTCGTGTAACAACACCGCATAGTTGTGCCGAGCGGCGACCCGACGCATTACTTCCATAACAAGTTGGTTGTGATCGGCCGCTACGTTTGCTTCTTCAAAAATTGGCGCCATTTCGTACTGACTTGGCGCTACTTCGTTGTGACGCGTTTTGGCCGGCACCCCTAACTTATAGAGCTCAAGCTCAACTTCTTGCATAAAAGCAAGAACGCGCGATGAAATGCTTCCAAAGTAGTGATCTTCGAGCTGCTGGCCTCGCGGAGGCTGACCACCCAATAAAGTTCGGCCGGTCATCACAAGATCTGTTCTCAAATTGTAGAACGCCCGATCAATCAAGAAATACTCTTGTTCGGGACCCACCGTAGGAACTACGCGTTTGACTGCCTTTTCACCGATAACATGCAATAGTTCGACCGCCTTAGTGTTCAACACTTCCATGGAACGCAAAAGAGGGGCTTTTTCGTCTAGGGCGTCACCATGGTAGGAAATAAATACAGAAGGAATACAAAGCGTTTTTCCGTTAGCATTTTCCATTATGAAAACGGGACTCGAGGGGTCCCAGGCTGTGTATCCGCGAGCTTCGAACGTGGTTCGCATTCCACCGCTCGGAAAACTAGAGGCGTCTGGTTCGCTCTGAATCAATTGCGATCCAGAAAATTTTTCAATCGCCACGCCATTTTCATCTACAGTGATAAATGAATCATGCTTCTCGGCAGTTAATCCGGTCTGGGGCTGAAACCAATGACAAAAATGAGTCACGCCGTTTTCGATCGACCACTCTTTAATAACTTTTGCTATTGCTTCCGCAGTATCAGAATCTAACTTTTTTCCAACCTGCCCGGACTGAACCACTGAAATATATTTCTGGTAAACATCTTTCGGTAGTTTCTGTTTCATCACCGCAAGACTAAAGGTATTGCATCCGTAATATTCAGAAACATTAAGACGATTTCCATTGTCGCCTCGAACTGGTTCGAATCGACGTACTGCACGACCATCAATGGATTGGATTATTTGCTGCCGGGTGGTTTGCATTGGGGCCCCCTTTTTTCTTATCGGAATCTACCTCAATCCCCGAAAGAAGTTCAAGAAGCTCCTTTCGAATTTCAGCCCCATCTGTGTTAATGCCGCCCGCTGGCGTGAAGCGTAAATTTTCGCAACGCTCTAAAAACTTTTCGATCGCCTGGGCAAGCCCAGGATCGGCTTGACGACCTGTAAGTGCTTGGCGAATTTCTGGCCGTGTGAGACCGTTGGGTTTGAATCGATAAACGATCTCGATCGCCTGCTCCAGACACCCCTCGGAATCAGCCAAAAAGGCGCCCCACTCAGCCTTCCCGCCGTCTGGACCGACGGTTAAACTGGCTGCTCTCTTTTTTATTCGGTCAAAAAGTTCACGTTTTGCTCGGGCGATTTCGTAGTTTCTCCGTAAAATAAAGGGCAAAAGACTCCAGAGAAAAAGGCCGAGCCCACCGACAAAAACCAAAGTACCAAGGATCCAAGGTACAACGGACCGGCGGTTACGATCTGGCGACATCCACCCACGAACGTCCAGGACAGGTCCTGTATTTTGTTCCTTTTTGGTCGGATGAAAAACCAGCCCCCCCGAACCCTCGATAACCTCTATGG
>DGKJ01000038.1 GCA_002387735.1 Bacteriovoracaceae bacterium UBA4573
TGTCCATACCCATTGCGCGATTTTTTGAGTGAAAATAGAAATACAAAATTGTGCTCAAGATCGCAGAGAAAAAACACCAGACCGACATCAATGCCGCTTCGGCGGCGAAATAGGTTGCGACCACGCCTATGCCCAAGAGCCCAGAAAAAGTTTTAAGAAGGCGGTTTTTTGCCAACAGCCCCGCGCCGACAACTACCACTGAGTATATTGCGACAATCGTATAAAAATGCGGAACTTTTGGTTCGTAATCGAGATGTCCGCCCTTTGGTACGCAACTGGCTACTGCGGCGATTGAGGGTAGGTAATAAAGTAAATAGGCCACGACGGCTAGCCCGAGGCCTATTCCAAATCGCATCTTTTTTCTTCGTGAACTATCTTGTTCGACTAGATAAAAAGCGATCGGCACCAAAACCGGCCAGAGCATGGTCGCAAATAATAGAAATACTTTTACTGCCACGGAGTGTAGAAGGCCGCCCGTTGGCAAAGTCAGCCAGACGATGCCTTCTGATGCCTGCTGAACTGAAAAACAGACGGGAATAAGCGCGAGAGGTAGTTCGCGGATTGTTGGTTTTTTTAGCAACGTCGCAGCACCAACCGCGCCAATACCAGCACTCGCTAGAAAACTCGCATTTGCGCTAAAACACATAGCTTCCTCTTTCTCTAGGTAATCTCGGCTAAAGTTTGGAATTACTTTAGAGTTTGGCGTTAGGCGCTAAAGGTATTCGGGATCCTGTGGTCGACGCTGAAGGTCCAGGTATTTACAGAAGTTTCAAAAGAACCCGCCAAAAGCGCGGCGGCTACTCGCCGATAATATCGTAAATGACTTCTGTCCAAAATAAATCCGGCGCACTGGGCATTTTGCAACGCTTTTTCACATCGGAATTATTTGCTAACAAGCACTCGGCGTGTCTATTTTGAAGCTCTTCGATGTGGTCTGTAAGCAGAGGTAACTCTTCGCTGGCGCTGATGAGATTTTCTTTCTTAAAATTTAGACGGCGCTCGTCGTTTATATTATTCAAAAATTTCGTAACCACTCCATTCATGAGTTCAGCATTTCTGTAGGCCCACACAATGTCGAGTAGAGCCTTAGTTTTTTTTTCGCCGATGAGGTCAGAGTAGCGATCGTCGAGCCTCGGGTCGATATGGGTCGTATAAAATCGTACGGGTGCTGAGTTATCTACGGTGAAACCTGAAATAAATTTTTGCAATCCATCAGCGATTTCGTCTAGTCGTTCACCACGGCGAACCATATTTTGAACTACTTTATCTAGATCGGAAATCCCATTGCCGCCCACTGCGAAAAGCTGTGCGCGAACTTCATTGTTTGTTGATTTGTCGCGATATTCTGCTTCGAACATAGCTTTTGCCTTCGCACCGATACCCGCCACACTTTTTCCGCCGCTTCCGGTAATTTTTAGTTTCGAAATGAGTTCGCTACTTGCATTCTCAATGGTAATAACAACTGCTACGGTAGCGCCGCGGACTTCGGTGGTCACGAGGCGGGAACCACAGAACGTTCTGAATTGGTTAAACTGTTTCTTGTCCAACATTTCGGCGTATTCAGGCAATAGAACAGGCTTTTTTAAAAATAGTCTACCGTATTCCGTACTTGCTTTCACGACCACGGAAACGCTGCGTTTATCTAGGGTATATGTGTTGTCGAAGTCGAACTGGGTATTTGCCGAAAAAAATAAGAGGTTTGCATCTATATTTGTATCGTAGTTTAAGATTGCCGTAATATTACGAGTATTTTCAAGTACTTCAATTGAGGCTGTCGTTTTTAGCGCGCCCTCTGTTTTTTTGTTCGGTTCAGGGAAGTCAAAACATATTCGCTTTTCTTCGTTTGGCTGCGCCGGATCTAGTCCTTTTCCAAGAGTAAGAGTGCTCGTCGGATGAAAGTAGTACGTATAGTCGTTAAGCGACTTCGCACTTGTGTTGAAGGCATAGAACAATCCAGCAAGCAGTGTTAAATATTTCACGATTGAACTCCTAATTTTTTTACTTGAACAACGCTTTGCAAAAACTTTTCGACTCTTGGTTGTGTGTTCTTAAGTTTACTCAAAACCTCTTTTGCTCGTTTTGGATCTGTTTCATAGAGGGTTTTAAATAACTCAATACGGTCTCCCAGTTTCGATTTTTGAAGGCGCGCGTTCTTAACGTCGCCCTCAAGTGGGTTTGATATTAAATCGTCGACAAGCTGTAATAGAAACCGATCGTTACCATGCGTCAGCCGTAGCGCGAAGCTAAGATAGTCAACCGCAAGAAAACGAGCATGCTCTGAGTTCCGATCTAATTGAGAAGTGTTCAGTACTTCTGCGGAATCGGCCATAAGTACCCGATCCTGTGCTGCGCGCGCGAGGTATGTTACGTCCCCAGGAGACAATATCATTTTTTTTCTCGCGTTCAGGAATGGCTGAGAATGTATTAAAAATTGATCGATGATTTCATTGGCAGTTTTCTTTGGTGTATACAGCGCGTCGGATTCATAGTGAACCGATTCAGATTCATCGCGAGATGAGTATGCATCGATTGTATTTGCGGTGGACAACCGTGGTGAACTTACATTGACTTCAGCTGCTCGCTTATTTATCGCATTTACACGAGACGTTTGTGATAGTTGTGTGTGTGTTGTTACAATTCGCGCGACCACCAACACGAGTAGAATGCATAGCCAGAATACTTTTTTGCGCAAGATTAATTCGATTTTCATTTAATCACCCCTGCATCCAAGAGCAACTTCAACTTAACAGCAGCAATATGACATTCTTGCACACTGGAACCACAGAATACGTTTTGCAGCACCGTTTTTGTTGTGTCTCTATCGGTAACGTCTTTATTTTGGCGTCGCGCAGTTTCGAGGTACATTGCTATTTGATGCGATCTTTGTTCATCAAGAATACCTCCAGCGCGAACGTCGAGTGGTTGTTCAGCGTTGGGAATATGTGCGCCAAGGAGGATCGCCA
This sequence comes from Bacteriovoracaceae bacterium UBA4573, assembly GCA_002387735.1. Classification (GTDB taxonomy): domain Bacteria; phylum Bdellovibrionota; class UBA1018; order UBA1018; family UBA923; genus UBA923. The sequence goes on from DGKJ01000038.1 coordinate 2,964, forward strand.
TTCGCAGCGAGCGAGCATCTAATTCGGGAAACGCCCTGCCTATTTCTGCCACTACGCGGGCTACTGTCACAGCAGCAAATGATTCGTACACTGACCACTCGCCCCCTTTTGGCGCAGCGATGTCGGCATATTCGTTTCCGAAGTTTGAGTACCTATCGATTTCGTGATTGTCTGAAGCCGCGACGACTAAACCGGTTCCAGTATTCGCAAGGGCATTTTGGGGGCATCGAAGCCTCGATGGATTTCGCTCGCCATTACTACCGGCATCTACTACCCAAACTATGTTCGGGTCGCTCAAAGCCTTGTGATATTTCGAACTACAGATTTCCCGTGTCATTTCCTGGGAGTTCATTACGAGCACGGTACGGAGTCCGTCATGGGTCGCGCTCGGTGCCCACCTGAGAAATGAGTTTGTAGAAAAACATTGAGTTTCGGTCATTGGAAGAAGAGTGAGGCTCTTATTCTCGGCTACGATTTTTTCTAACATGGCGGATTGGTGCGTCCACCAAGTGTAGCCATCTGGCCCCAGTGCAAACAAATTTGTCCTAGGGTCGCGGTAGGCTAAATTTTGACCTGGGGAGTAATCAGCCAATGTCAGTTGATCTAAGAAACCCGCTTGTTTTAATAAGGACATATTCCAGCGATGCTGACAGACGCCCATCAACGGAGGTTGGAGATTCGTATCTCTTCCTGATGGGCTGTTGTATGTGATTTTGCTAGGCCGATTACTTTGTACGGCACTATTCATACTGTGAGTACCCAACTGGGTCCAAGAGCGATCGTAAAACGTATAGGAACTCCCTTCGTCGTCACGTAACATTATGAATGAAACCCCCTGCCCGGCGTTAAGGGCAAGAACGGCGGCAGGTTGTGATTGTTTTGGTTCAAAAATATATATAACTTCGCGTTCAAGATTACCTAAAACGTACATTCGTGAAAGCTTCACGGTATATCGCGAGGGTACAAACGTAGAATTCGTCGCCAGCGTCTGCATGATAAAACACTTTTCCGCGCATCCAGCGAGAGAACCAAAAGTGTACGTAGCTTGTACAAGTGAACTGCTGTTGTGTTTTAAGTAGGCGCGATAGGCACCCAACGAAACACGTTGAAGCTCTGAAAGTGCGCTTTCATCGGGGTTTGTTGCTGCAATAGAAAAAAACCTCGATCGATCGTCAGGTGCCATCGCACCTATTTCCGTTCGATCGCCTAAAGCCGCGCCAAGGTATTGCGCCTGTGGTTCGTAAATCGGCACAAAATCTATCTCAAATTCACTTTTATAACGAACTGAGTTCGTGCGGGTGTTGGCTATTGACTCGTACAGGTCAGCAAGCGAAAGCTTTGACTGAAGGTCCATATCTACAAAGTAATCATCTTCGGAAAAAAAGAATCTACGGTTATTCAAAAATGATGTTCGAAAGTCGAGATCGCCCTTGAGATACTCCGAAATTGAAAATTTCGTCCCTTTTGACCGAACTAGCGCAGAAAAGGGGACTTCAGTAGTTGGAGTAATTGCTGCATTGGTGACCGTTTTAAACTCGTAGGCGCTTTGCGGGACCGTTGATAAAGCATAGTCGGCAGACCCCAGTATCCCGAGTTCGGCTGAGTTCTGTACACACCGGCCACTGCGATTTTCGCTTCGAAAATTCGAACCAAGGGGACATTCGCACGTTTTCCGAAGTTCGTTGAACTGACCTCCTGAAGCGGATTCACAAAGCTTTCTTAAACAGTAAAACGCCTGTTCGTTTGGAGGCAGTGCTTGTAAAAACGCAGTCGATTCACATTCTTGAGGGGTCTCGATATCGTAGAGTTTCGAAAAGCCTAAATCGAACTTCACCTCTGTCTTCGCTGGGGAAGAGGACGTTTCAGTTGGTGCGCTCTTTGAAACGCACCCGGTTTGCATAGATAACGACAAAATGCCTAACAGAATGTAAATGCGGCTATTTGGTTTTTTCATATATGACTCCAATTTAAATAAATTATCGCGATTCGAGTAGAGCGTACGGAAGGTTGTTTCGCATAATTACTCGGTTGAGGTAGATGATTCCCTCATTTTGATAAAAGCTACTTCCGGTCAAAAGGCCTTCAGCGATTACAATATTATCGCTCGTAGAGTCGCTTGCGGCACGCACGTTGTGAACTTTTCCGAAATAGGTGCCACCGGTGAGGTCAGTAATAGGGTCGGGGTTTCCGTCTACGGTTAATAATGCCTCTCCCAAATTTAACTGCTCAGCGTTTTTCATTTCGCCCGATGCTGTTAAAATGGGATGGTTTTTTGTAACGCGCAGGCGTTTACCAGAAAGTGTGCGAAGCTCGATGATTTCGTGCCATACGTCTTGAATACTAGCTGTAAAGTGGCCGACTTGAGCGATTTTAAATGTTAACTTATCTAAAGTTGCATCAGGCGCTAGAGTTACAATTTCACTGACGCCGTCTTCCCGCGCGACCGCAATTTCTATATACCCCGACGGAAAAAGTACGCGTTGCTCAGGTGTATAGCAGGAGGCCTCACATATGCCTATGACGCCGTCGTCATGTGGCAGTCCCGCACAGTCTGCGTTTCGATCGGCGGGGGCGATAAAAGTGATTTGTGGCGTATAGGTGTATCCGACACCGGCTTTGATAATATCATCAATACGCGGAAGTGCTCCGAACGTAGGATAGTAAGGGTTGCCGCGTGGGCCGCGTTGGTTTTGGTTGGTTTTGAGCATGACTAATGCTGTTTCGTCGATTTCTTGCAGAAACCACTCGCGTGTTTTTGCGTCACTGCGCTCACCTATACAGCGAATTGCCCAGCTCATGCGCTCGGGCGCCTGGTTATTATCGAGACTGTCGGTTTCGCATCGCTGTGGTGTCCAAAACACGCTTGCAGACTTTAATACTTCACGTCCAAGTTTGCGTACTTCAGCTTCGAGTTGTCGTTGTTTTTCTGCTGTCTGAATGTCTGAGTCATGTTGTTCTTTTTCTTTCTTTAAGCGCGCTTCGAGTTCACGTTGTGTACGTTGTGTTTTTCTTAGTTGCGCTTCGAGCGCTTCAAGGCGTTGCTTTTCTTTTTTGTTGCCTCGTTTTTTTCCAAGTGCGTGTACGTCCTCTAGCGATATAGTTATCGAAATTAAGACGGTTAATATGAAAGCTTGTGTAAAAAATCGATTGGTTATTAAACGAAAACGCATTTGCTAAATCTCCATTCTAATCTCATAGCTGGAATAGCAAAACGTAGGCCAATACCACTAAAGGGCGGTTTTACTGCCGACAGATGACGACTGTTCTGATTTGCGTACACCGATGTGTTCGCTTTTCCGGAAATTTAGAAGTGCTCTTGTTTACTAAAAAGATCGCCTACTTGGGAGATGCCATGAAAAACAACCGAACTTACACATGCATGGATGTGACGGGTGGACACAAACGCCTAGGAGCGGCCGCGATGGATTGCAAAGCGATCTAGCGCGGCAAAACGGGCAGGATGCCTGATTTAGCGACTACGGATATTTCTGCTGAGCCTCTTCGAGCTCCAACTTATACTTGGTCTTTTTCCGAGCTAAATTACGCGCCCTAACTCGCTCTCGATCACCGTAGCGATTTAGCTTTTCTAAAAGATGCTCCACTAAATCAGCCAGGGCGACATAAAGGTTCGAGTTCGATTTTGAAACCGTAATGCCACGGTAACGCCCGTTAGGAACATGCAATTTTACAGTGAACAAATCGGGACCCGGCTTGTGCGGCGAATTTTCCATTTCTAAAGTCACGCGCACTCGCGAATCGTTTAGATCAGGAAACTTTTCTGCAATGGCCCCAATTCGCTCTAAAGTCGCTTCCCTAGCTAATTCCGATGGTTTCAAATTTTTAAATTGAATTAGTATCATAGTTGACTCCTTTTTTTATTAGCCAACAGCTGCTGTTACTTCGCTAATCTCACGCACAGCACTTTTTCTTTTGTCCGATTTCAAGATGGCCAGAATAGAGCGTCCGCTTGGAATGTCTTGCTGCTTTGCCAGGTACACCTCACCGCCCGCCAGCAAAACTTTTTGTGCTAGATCATCGAGAATGTCGTCATCTTCATGGTCTAAATCAAAAGGATGAACCGATACTTCCCCTGTTTTTTCATTAATTTTTCCGAAGATCTCGTGATTCTCTGCGACGATCAGTTTGCGAACCCTACCTCGCATTGCGGCCCTAGATATTTTTTCAAGATTTCCCTCGGTCTTTTTCAAATGATCCGCAATCTGAAAGATAAGAAGCGCCTGTCGCAGCGACTGTCGGCGTTGGGCCCTAAGCAGGGACCGAATTTGAAATATCAGTCCCGAAATTTTCCGCTCAGAAAAAGACTCGGCCACCGGCGCCCTTACCGTGCCTTTGTAATCCTGAATGCGCATAAAGCGATTCACAATATTTGGAGCGCCCGCTACGAAGAGCTTTATTTGTTTATTATTACTCGTTTGATTGATCCATTCGCTGACCCATTTTAGTGCTTTTTGGGCCTCTTCTTTAAGAACGGCCAATTCTCGAACACTAAGATTTCCTTCATTCCTAAACAGCGCAGCTAATTTATTAGGAAACAAAGCTGAATCTAATTTCCGCAGGGTTTGCTGGGTGCCTAAATACAAATAAGCTCCGTCGCTGTCTAAGCCCAAAACCATAAAGTCACTATCCCATTGCATCCAACGCAGTAAGGGTTTGACATGAAAACTTGAAGCCACATGGGTGCTACGTTTGACGTCTACCGGAATGCTCATCACCCGAAAAAACTGCCCACTTCGGAAGATGCCGACATTTCCTTTTAGTTTTATTAAGATGCTACCGTCATCTAGCAAGCCCCTTATTGGCTGTAATAACGTTTCCATCTCCGGAGCACTCAACACTGGATTTAGAAACACTGCAGCGTCACTTAAACACATTTCAATTTGCCGCTTAAGATCAGCGAGTTCACCGCGGTTTTCCAAATAAATGGTTAAATGCAACTGATTTTGAGACTCCAGAATTGGACTTAACTCTTCTCTTTTTTCGTACGTCATAACCCTACCCTCGCCCTTTCTTTAGAATATTAAATGACTCAAATTGAATCATTGCATTCCTTGAGGATGCTAGATTTAAGGCTATTTTTAAAATAGATAATAACTTTTAAATTTATCGCTAAAAACGATGCAATAAAAAGTTAGAACGTGAATTGCTGTTGAAGTTTAGTTGCGATAGAATTGGCGATTTTTCGCTGGGCACTTATTAAATAAAGTTCCTCAGATACCCCCTGAAGTTTGCCGATCTCAATAAGTTCGCCCCGAAAGACTTGCCCTGCGACGGAGTGACTTGCCGCGGGGACAATGCCAATTTCGTTGATAGCCATTAATTTTTTTACCGCAATATCTTGGCTTTCAATTACTACGTTTAATTCGACTTTGTTTAACTTGGCCCAATGATCGAGATCTTGTCGCAGTTTACTGTCATAGCTTGGCATAATCATAGCTACGCCAGAAAGTGATCCGGGAAACCCCTGCCTAAGCGGTTTAAATTTGGGTGCTCCGTAAAAGGCGACATTTTTTTTTGCGATAAGTGTGGGATAAATCCCCTTGGCATCTAGCCCAGAAGGAATAAAGTTCGAAACAAATAGATCTATGCGGTGTGCCAATAACTCTCTTAAGAGTTCGTCAGATTTACCTTCGGAAAGCGTGATTTGACAGGGTGAGCTTCTCAGTGCCGATTTCACTAAGGAAAGAATCACTTGCTTAGGTACACTATCAAGTGCGCCTAAATGAAGCGTTGGCTTTAAGGGTTTGAGTCGATCATGTAATACCTCGAACATTTCTGAACCCATGCGAAAGATATTTTTGGAATATTCGAGAGCAACCCTGCCATACTCCGTTAAAAGCAGTCTTTTATGTTGCCGCTCAAAGAGCTGAACGCCTAAACGATCTTCAAATTGAGCTAACTGCGCTGAAAGAGTAGGTTGGCCAAGTTTTAACTTCTGCGCTGCCTTGGATACCGACCCTTCCTCCGCGATGACTTTAAAATAATATAAGTGATGGTAATTTATCCAAGGATTCATGGTTTTTTTCTATCTTGTAATATTGTTTTATACAATACCAAAGATCATTTTAATCGTTTTGATTAATGCCACAAATGTGTGTTCCATTGTCGCTACATACCCTGAGAGGATTTTATGATTTTATTTCCATTTATAGACTACTGGTGGCTCTATGTCGCTTTCACAGCGCTGGTAGTTGCCCTACTTGCTCTCGACTTAGGAGTGTTTCATAGAAAGGCGCACGAAGTCAGCTTTAAGGAATCCTCTATTTGGACCGCCGTTTGGATAGGTCTAGCTATGGTTTTTAACGTGATCTTTTATTTTTACGCCAAGTCCGAATTTACACTTAACCCACGGTTTGCGGCCTTAGAGAATTTCATCCCTGCAATCCAGGCAAAGCAGCTTGCACTAGAGTTTCTTACTGGCTTCGTAGTGGAGAAGTCGTTAGCTATTGATAATATCTTCATATTTGCCGTGGTTTTTGCTTACTTTGGCATTCCGAAAATTTATCAGCACCGTATCTTGTTCTGGGGCATTTTAGGAGCCTTATTTTTTCGTGCGATTTTTATAGCCATGGGCTCGGTACTGATGCGTTACGAATGGGTTATCTTCTTTTTCGGCGGTCTCTTAATCTTAACGGGGATTAAGATGTTTTTTGCGGGTACCAAGCCGCAATCGCTCGAAAACAACTTTATCTTAAGGCAACTGAAAAAAATACTGAGAGTTCACCCTAAAATCGAAGGTCAAAAATTCTTTGTTAAAAAAGACGGTCTTGTTTATGCAACGCCGCTTTTTTTAGCATTGCTCTTTTTAGAAATGACCGACGTTATTTTTGCGGTCGATTCCGTTCCTGCTATTTTCGCCTTAACTAAGGAGCCGCTCATAGTATTTACCTCCAACATTTTCGCTATTCTGGGGCTTCGCTCAATGTACTTTATGTTGGCGGGGGTAATGGATCGATTTTGCTATATTAAATATGGACTCGCAGCCGTGCTCATATTCGTAGGGCTAAAAATGGTTTGGCTTAACCACGCCTTCGGCGGAAAGTTTCCAATCGGCATTTCGCTAATGATCATTGCGCTTTTAATTGGCAGTTCCATTGCGGCATCAGTCTGGATTGACCGCCGCAAGCGAAACGTGGAGAATAGGTTGTTTCATTGCCCTAACTGATAATACACGCCCCTGCTCTGAATATTAACTCCGCTTTTTAAACCTTTCAAAAGCTGGGGAGTTTCTTGAAAATCGTTCGGATTATATGTTGATGCAAACGTCTTGACGCGTCACATCGCACTTACGCTTCGCTATGCGTAAAGCATTGAAAAGCTTTGCCACTGTACATTTGGATTTGATCATTAGGACTCGTTGTGGTGGGTATTAGAAAAAGGGGATCACATGCTAAATCGCATTATTCTAATTGGTTTTTCTTTATGTCTCTCGTTCGTTGCAAGCGCCACCGAACCGTATCAGCTTCCGAAATCGCTTGTGTACCTAAGAGATATTCAAGGACCGATTCAAACCTTAACTTTTGAAGGTGATCTTGATTTGAGCAAATTTATTGAACCCGAGTCTTGCAAGTCGAAAACAAATACGTTTTGCGGCCATCCTAGTAAATATATTGGAAATCCTCTTTATCTAGTTGCAAGTGGCGAAAAATATAAACTCGAAGAAGGTGTTTTTTCTCGCAGTGAAGGCGAAACTGTTGGCGGTAAAAGCGTTTATCGCATGCTTATTTTTCGTCACACGAAGCTTCGTTCACAAGTCGTGACCTTTCAACATGACACGCATACCGACGACGCGGCTGCGAATTCGCATTTCTATTTTATTACCACGACCAGCGGCGGGAACATAAGGGTAGATCCTCGGTATCGATAACGGACTTCATTGGATTTACCGTCTCGAGGTTTTGAGGGCAAAAAGCCGCGGGCGATTAATGCGCACGAATTCACTCTATCACTCTTCTTTTCATCACCGCTGACGCCAAGCGGCATTATTTGCCCACATCTGAGGATTTTTCAAAAAAACCGAATAGCAGAATGAGGCTAATTGTGGGCATTCATCGGTGCAGAGGTTTATCTAAATATTCTTTCGCCGTTTTGGTGGCGATTTTTTTGTTCTCAGTGGACGCGCGACCTATTCACGCG
>DGKJ01000095.1 GCA_002387735.1 Bacteriovoracaceae bacterium UBA4573
GTGGGCTTTTGTGAACCGAACTTCGATCTGCTGATTCCAGTCAGAAATATTTGGTTTCTTCATTCGTGAAGGCCTTCAAGGTAGCGCTCGGCATCTAATGCAGCCATGCAACCAGTCCCAGCAGCAGTTACTGCTTGACGATATACATGGTCCTGCACGTCTCCTGCCGCAAACACTCCTGGGAGATTGGTCTTTGTTCCATTTTGGGTAACAATGTAACCGTTCGCATCAAGGCTAAGTTGCTTGTTAAAGATTCGTGTATTGGGAGCGTGCCCAATTGCGATAAACAAGCCTGTAACTTTAAGGTCAGTCACCGCGCCGGTTTTTAAGTTCTTCAATCGCACGCCAGTGACATCTGCATCACCGAGAACTTCCTCGACAGCCGAATCCCAAATCATTTGAATTTTTGGATTCTTAGCGACCCTGTCGGCCATAATTTTACTAGCGCGCAACTGATCTCGCCGATGGACCATATAAACTTTCGACGCAAAACGAGTTAAAAAATTCGCTTCTTCACAGGCAGTGTCACCACCACCAACTACAGCAATCTCCTGGTTGCGAAAAAAGAAACCATCGCAGGTCGCACAGGCAGAAACACCTTTCCCCATTAGTCGAGTCTCGCTCGGAATACCGAGCAATTTTGCTGAGGCGCCGGTAGCTACGATGAGTGCTTTGCACTCGTAGGTTTGGCTGGCTGTTTTAAGTTTGTGAGTTCCACCAGGACTAGTAGCTAACTGCACTTCCGTTACGTCGCCAATGACAAATCGCGTTCCGAATCTTTCCGCTTGGGCACGAAAATCTTTCATCAGATCTGGCCCCATGATTCCCTTGGGAAATCCCGGATAATTTTCGACGTCGCTCGTAATGGTTAATTGCCCACCTGGCTGTGCCCCCTCAATGACGAGCGGCTTTATATTTGCCCGGGCTGCATAAATCGCAGCCGTCAGGCCTGCAGGACCAGTACCTAAAATTATGACATTTTCCATGGTGTGAACTCCAGCACAGACGATAGACCAATCCCCGTGGATTTTCCACAACAGCTCTTTGATCAAAAATCGTCGTTTTTAATTTTTAAGTCAGAGGCGACTTTTCTTGGCGAACCTGGTCGTAAAGCACAGAAACGTCGATCGTAGCGAGGTTTTCTGAATCATCAGCCAGTTTCTTTTGATTTTTTTCTACGTCTTCGCGCAGAACGGTGCCTTTACTAAGGCCTCGCTCAGTCATGCGAACATCATATTCTTTGTCTTTGATATACTGCGAAAGTAAATTCATAGTGCGCCCCTTTTACCCGAATACAATTAAAAATACCAATAAAACCGAGGGCTACAAAAGCCCCAGCTGGCCCAATCGTTCATTTAGGTAACTGCGGGCCGTATGACTCGGCGATAATCGTACATTCCCCGCCGGATGCAAGAAGAGCGGCATCGAATAACGGGAGGTTTTCGCCAACGCTCCTGTCGGGTTTACTACCCGATGAGTGGTTGAAACATAGTACCCACCGCTGGCCATCTGAAGCATATCCCCGGAATTCACAGCAATATCACAGGGGTCGCATTCAACCTCGTGCCAGTTTCCGTCGAGATCCTTTACCTGAAGCCCGGGGGCGGTGGCCGCCGGCAGCAACGTAATTAAGTTAATGTCTTCATGTGCCGCCGCTCGAATAGCGCCCGACTCTTCGGCCCCGCTCAAGGGGGGGTAGTGAATGGGACGGAGGAGCGTGTCGTCGCTCTCGTCGATCATTTTTCGTAGTGGCATCGAAAAGCGCCCTTTAGTTTCGGGCGGAGTGTGGTCTTCGACCCAGCCTAACAACTCGGCGCCGAGCCCATGGAGCTGCTTGTATAGTTCAGGGGTAGCCCGCTGCGCGAGCCCAGGAAGATCACCCCGCTTTGGGTAGTAGTGAAAAAATTCTTTCAAATCGCTTACTTTGTAGTCTTTTGCGGTTTCTGCTCGAAAAGGAAAATAACCTGCTTGAAGCTTTTTATCGTAAAGAAGCTCGTGTTTTGACGGCGACTCAAAGAACCGGGCCCACTCCGAAAAGGAATCTTCGATCAACTGATGAGAAATGGGATGGTGGTTCAATACGGCGAAACCAGTTTCCTTTAGCGAACGTGCAAATTCTTCGGCAGCGTTTGGACTTCGGTAATCGACTTTCAATACTCGCATGCGAACCCCTTTTTTTGAATACGTTTACCGCCGAAAACCTACTCCAGTCAACGACGGAGCGAGCTATTTGACCTGCAATCGCCACCGGCTTATGAAGCAGGGCATGATGTATCGATCTAAAGCCCTGTTGACGCGCATTCTGGCTGTTCAGGCATTGCTTTTGGGAGTCAGTACCTCCCAAACTCAAGCTAATCCCCAATTCCAGCGAATCAATTTGGAACATCTTTATGTCGGAGTAGAGTACACCTTTCAAAACCGCATGCTTTTAAATGATCCGGCCGAAAGTCCTCACGACGTATCGCCCAAAAAATACCGACTGATGCTCCGATTTTTCCGGGCCTACCAGCAAATTTTGTCTGACCTAGGATTCGGTCCGGTTTCCCACTCTATAGGTTTTCTTGGCAGTCCCCGGGGGGTCTTTTACCGGGATCCCCGCACTCCAAACGACGAATTATTTCGCACTTTAGGCACCGCCTACGACAGTATTTTGCATTCTGATATGCGTGTGGTCGAGGTCGCGGAAAAACCCAAAAAACTTACCCAGCTCGAAAGTACGGCAAATCTTATTTATGCGGCCGCCAGCAAAGTAAACCTAAAACCTTATCTACTCCCGGGCGGCATGTGGAGCGGCGGAGCGCACTTCAACATTGGATCTGCTCGCCTAGAAGAAAGCCCATTTATTCGTTTTCCAAATCTGCTGCCAAATTTACTCGCTTATTTTGACCAGCACGCTTCTTTACTCTATGGCTTCGGGGAGGCCTTTGACGTCGGAAACGAGGGAACCGCCGTTCCCTACCATGGCTACGGCGAGGTGTCGCAATTTCGGAGAATTCTTAAAGATTTTTCTGTTCGATATGAGGAGTTTCGTAAGATCAAACGCCCAGGCCTACATCAGAGAGTCGCTCTTCTGGCGAGCTTTCTGCGCGATCTAAAGATTCTCAATCGCCACGAAAGTTTCATTAATGTCGAACGACTGTTGTCGTCCTTTAGTTTCGAAGACCCCCGCAACCCCACGATAGCGAACTCGGGCGATCGCAATTCGATCGAAATACGAACTCTCAGAATGCCACCAACAGCTGCCCATGTGGCTGAATTGGGTTGGTTCTTTGCTCGTCTTCTGGAGAAATTATCTGAACCCGGCCTTCTTGTTC
>DGKJ01000064.1 GCA_002387735.1 Bacteriovoracaceae bacterium UBA4573
CAGGTAAACAAAAGTCCCGCGCCGTTTGTCACCGAACCGGTCAGATCGCCACCTTCGGCCGTGCGGTGCACCGAGCGATCGCGAAAAACATGAACCCGTGGGGCACCTTGACTATTTCCACCGCAACTTTCTTGAATAATTGCAGGCAACCCCTTTGGTTTTTTTACATCGCAAGTGGAACGCATTTTGGGCCAAAGCACGACGGCATCATGATTTTTTGCTGCAAGGTACTGATTGCGTGTTTGAATATCTTTGGTTTTGCTGCCGACTTCAGTGCGGTAGCTAGTAAATGCACACTCGCCATTGAAGGCCTTGGCGTCGGTGGACTTCGACGTACATTCTTTTTTGGCACAATCGTAAATGCACTGATAGCTGAACTCGAATCCGTCTTCTTTGACGCTGAATTTCGCCATCGTGCCCGAAAGATCTTCCTTCACGTAGGCTAAGAGCTGTATTTTTTCACTTTGTCCGCCGCAAAAATAATTTCCTGGCGAAGCCGGATCTTTGCCATTTTTGGCCAAATACTGCGGCACCCGTTCAACTGATACCGAACAATATTTTTTGGCCCTAACTTCGGTTTTTTGCCGAGCTGCTAAACGACGGTTCAGGTATTCCTTGTCAAGCAGCAGACTGTCGGATTCCATGGCTCTTACAGCTTCTGCGGGTTTTACTCTTTGGCTTGTTTCTCCTACCGCTCCAGAGTGCGAGTCAGGACTGGAGGCTCCAGAGTCACGTTGAGAATTTCCAATTTGCACGATCTCATCAGTCGAGTATGCAGACACATATGCTTCAACTACTGGAACTTTCGAATCTCTCGCTTGATTAAAATGTATATCTTCCGGCAACTGCACTCCTTTTACCGGCTTTGCAATGCAGGAAAAATCGGAACACGAACAACTAATTTCACAGGTCATTCGTACACTTTCAGAACCCGCAATTCGCGAATGATAGTCAAATTGGGTGTCGTAAGTGAACTCCCGACCTACGTCGTCACGCTTACACTGAGCACTCGTGGCATCTGGAGTCCACGTTTTTTGCAAACAATGTTTACCGGCAGCGTAAACGCCCTTCGACGACTCGAGAAACGCAATCTGTTGTGTGGCCCAACGGTTAGCGTATTTTATGTAGCGAGCATCTTCAGAATTTGAATCCACTATAGGTACTTTTACATCGCCTGAAACCACGCCCTGATAGGCCGCTTCGCCATAGTAAGGAATGATTCTCGCACGATCGTCGCACTGAGTTGCGCGCGTTTGGCATTGGAAAGAAAACCCAAAGCCAGACTCGTTAAATACGAGCGGTTGTGACCACAAATTCATATCGATGCGATTCACCTTTTTCACTTGGCACGCGGTCACGATCTGATCATACGAGATCGGCAGTTGAGTGACCTTGGCACATTCGGCCTGGGCACGTTCCATTGCTTTAGTTAATGCGTCGTCGCGCCGCTTAATATCAATGCAATAGTTCCGAACTTCATCGCTCGAGGTTTCGGTTTGCTCGCCAAACATGTCCTTGGAAAAACAACGAGCCACTTTGTTCTTTTTCGCTATCGGCTTGGAGTCGTTGCCCATTCCTTCTTCGTCAGATTTAGGTTCGGCCGCGTCCGAATGGACCCCTCCCTGCCCTTGGGAAGTCTTACCGTCATCTCCAGATTTAGATATGTCTACGTCCTCGTTCGGGTGGGATCGAGCATAACTTTCGCGTTCTTCTTGATCGATCACTCCGTTACCATTGGTGTCGTGGGCCCGCTCTACTTCGCTCACTTCACCATCACCGTTGATATCGAGCCCAGCGTCTGGGTTGTTCTTTTTGTAATCGGCTAACTCTTCGGGCGACACTACGCCGTCTTTATTTTTGTCGGCCGCTACTTCGTAGGCGTCTTCGCGACGGTCCCCGTCGGTGTCGCGACCGTATTCCGGATTACGATCACGGAACTTTTTCTGTTCATTCTCATCCACGACGCCATCGTTATTCACATCGGCCTTGCGTTCTTTGTGATCGGCAACACCGTCTTTATTAAGGTCAAACGATTCGTCTTTAGCGGAAACTTTACCGTCGTTGTCTTTGTCGTCTAAATTATTTTCTTTCGCGAATTTCTTACGTTCTTCTTCGTCAACAATGCCGTCGCCGTTTTTGTCAGCCTTCTTTTCTTTTTCGTCGATAATACCGTCTTTATTGACGTCGAACGTTTCTTCGCGATTGTCGTACTTACCGTCTTTATTTAGATCGCGCGCACGCCGGCCTTGCTCTTCGGCAAAGCGTTCTTTTTCGTTTAAATCCACCACGCCATCGCCGTTTAAATCGTAGTCTTTTTCGATATTGTCTACTTTACCGTCCTTGTTGAGATCGCCTCCGGCATCTGGATTTTCTTTAAGGTAGCGTTTTTTTTCTTCTTCATCGACCACGCCGTCGTAGTTGCGGTCGGCGTCGCTGTACGGACCGTCGGCCTTGCCGTCGGCACCTCGGTCATAGGCGTCGGGGTAACCGTCGCCGTTGACATCGATCAAATTCACTTTTTCGCCATTTGGTCCATCAACCACCGCGACTACCTGATCCGGGCTGTAAGGACCCGGAATATACGCTCTGCGACCGTCGCGAGGCTTCTGATCTAAATCTTTTTGCAGTACTTCGATAACAGCTGGCTCTACATCTTTCGAAGCATCTACTTGATCGCTGCCAGCCCCAGCTTGGCCGCCTGT
>DGKJ01000053.1:0-68170 GCA_002387735.1 Bacteriovoracaceae bacterium UBA4573
CGCTAATATTGAGTCCGGGACTAACTATTAATTGAGTGAGCAGCTTGAACACTTTGATCGAATTGCTGGCAGCGGTCGTGACCCGAAAGCTCGTCTGCTCTTTTTGAACGGAAGTTTCGATCACGGCTGCCAGTGGGAACAGTAGTTTTTCAAACTCCAAGCGAGATCGCGCAGGTTGCTTTTTCCAAATCGCCACGCCGCCATTGCGCACAAGCTCTGCCACTACGGCAGCCATGCCGGCTTTACCGGCAGGATCATCGACCGAACCTACGCGAAACGTTACGTTAAATGTCGTCAGTGGTAGTGCACTTTGTTCCTGCACTAACTGGCGAGCCTCCGCTAATGAGTACAGCGACGGAATTAACACCGACATGAAGGTTAGAACGAGAGTTGTATTCCAGTAACGTTTCATTCGTTCCCCCGGAGTATGACAATGTTTCTTTTAGCTTCAACCAGGTGGGTCTGCGCGAAAGACTGTATCTGATTTGGCGCCAATGTTTTAATGGAGTTCATCACTCGATCAAGAACGCTAAACCCCGCCAGTGAAGGAGGGTCGATCGTAGAGTACCAAGCGATGCGAGACGCAAGGGCATCAGGAGAGCTAAACCAACCGACGTTGCGTTCGTTCATAAGACGGTTTTTAGCCTCGGTAAGAATTGAACTCGAAGGCGCTGCGGAAGCTAACGCGTTTAATGTTTTCTGAACTTCGGTAATCAAGGTTTCGGTATGTGGTTTTCCGGTGTTGGACAACCTTAGGTTCACCGTCCAAATTCCTGGGTCGATCATTTCGATTACCGGAGCGTAAACTGAATCTAACCACTTTTGTTCGTAGCGATATTTTTGAACAAAAGGGGAAATGTCAGAAAAAGCAATTTCTGCAATCGCATTAAGTACTGCGAAATCGGAGTTTTCTGAGGAAAAAGGAGGAATCTTATAGGCAATCGCCAAACGGGTTTGAGCCGGTTTATCTAAGGTTTCGCTGCTAATTCGCGCTTCAGTTTGTACGGGCTCCGGAGGCACGGATTCAGCGCGAAGAGCAGCCGCAGTTAGGACCGGATTTCTCCAGGGACCAAAATATTTCTTAACCAGTTGAATGGTGCGCTTGGGGTCAATATCCCCGACCACTACGATAGCAGTGTTCGACGGGCGATAATGCCGTTTAAAAAATGGCCAGACGTCGCCGTACCGTTCGCCATATTTCACGATGTCTGATTTGTATCCCATCGTAGTGTGCCCGTAGGTGTGTTTTTCGAATGCGAGTTCTGCCAACTTTTCTTCGATTACATTTTCAGGGTTGGCGATGTTTTTGTTGTATTCGCCTAGAACCGCTCCGGCTTCATCGCGAAATAGCTTTTCATCGAACGAAAGATTCATAAAACGATCAGCTTCTGCCTCTAAAATCTGTTCGAATACTCGAGGCGAGGCCGTGCCGTGATAATTGGTCATGTCGTTCCATGTCCAAGCATTGTTCTCTACTCCAAGTCTGGTGTAGAGGTCTCCAAACTCTTTACCGGTGCGTTTTTTGGTGCCGCGAAACATTAGGTGTTCAAAAAAATGTGCGAATCCAGTTCGGCCCTCGAGCACTTCGTTGCGCGATCCCACTCGAACTGGAATTTGGTAGGCGATTACTCCGGGACTGGGGTACTTTACGGCATAAATTTTTAAGCCGTTGGCTAATACATCCATCGCATGTGGCAAACCAGCTAGAAGTTTGCTTTGGGTGCTGACCACAGGCACGGGTTCCGCGCGTTGTTTGCGCCGCTTTTTTGCGTGAGCTGAAACACTGGTGGTAAGAATCACCGCCAGGCAAGTGATAAACGCCAACCAAAACTTATTTCGAGTGAATAAACGAACGTTTCTAACTGGGTGATGTCGAGTCGCCATGTCTATGAGCTGAACTCAATGCGATCGACTCTGCAATCTTTTCTTTATGAAACACTTTACCATCGACGCAGTGCAAACAGCTTTTTCCTAGCACATACGAAGGTAATTTCTGTTCCTCTTCGAGCACGGGCATTTGGCAGCGATGGCAAATGACGGTACTTGTTTCCTGTAAGTCGCCGTCTACGCCGACTCGTCGGTCAAACACGAAACATTCACCGTTGTAATGGGCCGCGCCGCACTCTTCGAAGTAACGAAGAATTCCGCCATTCAATTGGTAGACCTCTTCAAACCCATAGTGTTCGAGTAGGGCAGCAGCTTTTTCGCATCGAATACCTCCGGTGCAAAAAGTCACGACTGGGAGGTTTTTCATTTCTTGAGGGAGTTTTTGAGCTTCAATCGGAAACTGACGAAATGTTTTAAGCGACATATCCACGGCATTCTTGAAGGTACCAG
The DNA here is from genome assembly GCA_002387735.1 of Bacteriovoracaceae bacterium UBA4573. Classification (GTDB taxonomy): domain Bacteria; phylum Bdellovibrionota; class UBA1018; order UBA1018; family UBA923; genus UBA923. The sequence continues at coordinate 2,338 of DGKJ01000053.1, forward strand.
TACGGATTTCATAGTCGTTACGGGTATCAAGAATGACGAATTTTTTACCTTCGTCGTACCAGGTCTTTAATTCTTTGGGCTCGAGACGGGGGGCCGTGTGTTTGCGGGGCCGAATGCCCTCAATACCGAAAGCGATAATTTCTTTTTTAATTTTTACGAGCGTGCGTTTAAATGGTTGCCGTTCGGAGAGGCTTTCTTTGTAGGGCAGCTCGGTAAAGCGTGAGTCCTGTTCTAAAAAAGTTTTAAAAGCTTCAAGGCCAGAACGCGGTCCAGCTATACAAGCGTTGATTCCTTCGGTGGCTAACAAAATAGTTCCAACGATGTTTTCGCTGATGCATTTATCGAGCAGTTTTTGGCGAAGTCCGGGAAGTTCCTCGGGCGAGATATCCACAAATTTATAGAACGAAATATTGAGGTAAGATGACATACCAACTCCTTGTAAAGGTCGTTAGGCCGCCCTTTTATCAAGAATAGAGAGGGGGCTCAAACTGTTCTTTTGGGTTTCTCGTTTAGAGCGACAACAGATGAATTTTATTGAGAAAAGCCTTAGTTGTAAAAGTGTACCATTGTGGTACGATATAGATAGATAGTTAAGATCTGTTAACCATCGAGGGCCTGAGGGGGTTCGGTATGAGATCCAAACCAATTCAATTTAGTATTTATGCCATGGTGTGTTTGCTGGTTAGCTTCACGGTGCCTCTCCACGTTTACGCTGTTTCGTATTATTCGACGGGACTGCTGGATTTCGGGGTTTTCTTTAATCGTCCTCAGCCCCTTCAATGGGCATTAGTGGCGGCCGCGCTCACTAGTTCCTACGCAGTTTGGCGAGCTTCAGTGGTAACGGTATTTGCGGTGCCGGTTTTAACCGCGCTCGTGACCTACAACAACTGGACGTTGCTTTCGCACTTCATGCAGTATTCCGCGGTTATTCTAATTTCCACAATGTTATTTATCGCGACGACAGTTTGCTTTTTCGTTCTGCCGACTCGCGAAGTGTTATTCAATCCGGAATTACGTTGGTGGTTGCGGGCCAAAAGGCACCGAAAATCCTATCCCATTACCGTGCAGTTCGAAGGCCCCACGGGTCCTCAGGTCATCACCGAAACATTTGATGTTTCCGAAACCGGGGCTTTTGTTCCCGCGGGCCAATTGCTTCGCTCTCGATTGAAGCCAAATGTGGGAACTCCATGTGTAGTTATTCTAAAAATTGATGGTGTAGGAGAGTTTCAGCTTCATGGTCGCGTTGCCCGATGTGCCGAAGGAAATGGCTCCTATCCGGCTGGAATCGGGCTACGATTCGAAGACGTTCCAAATCTTCGGCGCCGCACTTTAGTCGAGGCGCTTGAAGGTCAAGTTGCGAGCGCATAGTAAATTTGGTTTTGAAACAAACCAGACGAAGAGTAAGGCCCACCAGCTGAAGGTGGGCATGATCAAAACCTCTGTGAATATTCCGTACCAGGCTAAAGTGCCAAGTGCGAGCGAGCCGGCAATTGGTCCCAATTTAAATTGAAAACCAAATACGTAAATATAAAATGCTAAAATTAATAGCAGTCCGATCACTCCGAATCGAGCGAGTGCATCAAGCACCTGACTGTGGGGTTGGGAGTCGTTCCAGACCCCGTCTGGTGAGTTTGGGCTGCCAATAAAAGCTTTCGAAGTGCCAAAAAGCCACTCCGCCGCGCTAAACTCTAGCGTTCTATTAAAGTGATTTTTCCAGAAATAGCCGCGGCCTCTCAGAGTAATAATCTGTTGTTTCTCTAGCGGGATGGCGGGAACAATCGGGGCATTTAAAACTGGTGGATCAGTCGTAATAGATTTTAATCGGTAATTAAATTTTAAAGCTAACTTAGGTACATTGATGAATTGAGACGGTGCAAAGATGTGGGAAAAGTTTGTGCGATGCACTGCCGAAAATAGTAAAATCCCAATTAGCCAACTCACTAAAACGATTAGCAGACCATAGGCGGAAAACTTCGCGCTTCCTAAGTACCAAAAAAGAAAAACAGTGGAAGTCAGCAAAAAAAATAAGGTCATACGGTGAGTGTTGCCAATAAAAATTAGGTGCATACCAGCAAACAACAAAATTGGTACTGTTCGCCTATTTTCGGGAAGCCTCGAAGCTAAAAGTACTAAGAAAAAATAAGGCCAAACTAATACTCGAATCAAGTCGAGCGGGTGATAGTAGAAGCCCGTCAAACGCCACACTTTTTTTAATGGCTCTTCAGCGAAAGCATGACCGAAATAAGAGGGTGGTATTAAATCATACGATCGCCAAGGAACCAGTCCCGCCGCTTGTAACAGTACGCCGAGAATGACAGCAGTGATTGAAAGAAGTGTAAGCCACTTAAATAATTCAAAGTTACTACGCTCTGGGCGACTGACTTTTGTTAACTGCTCAAACGCCCAGGGAATAAAAATTAAACCTGAGAAGCTTGATAGGTACTTAAACGCAAACTCAAGAGAAGTAGTGCTACGGTAACAAGCCATCCCAACCAAAAACAAAATCAAAAGAAACAAAAAGTGAGCCACTGGCAAATGGCTAGTTTTTTTTTGGTATTTTAAAGTTTCCCTGACTTGCGAGAGCGAAACACAAGTCGCCACTATGATGGCGAGAATTGCAATTAACCCCTGGGCACTTAAATTCACGACAGGAATTTTAAAAGACCAAAAAAAATCAATAACTGGCTTAAGGCAAACAAGAATGATTATCGCGGTAGCAATTTTTCGCTGCCACAGTTTTGGCAAAATTAAACTCCAAAACATATCCAAAAGTTCTCAATGGTTTCGGACGAGATTCTGCATGTAGGGAATTTTTGGGAAACGTTCAAAATGCACTGTTGTTGGTCGGCAAGATCACTGAGCTTTGGAGGACCGCAAAGCGCTAACCAAGCCGGCGGCTGATTTTCATCAGTAACGGAGTGGAGGCTCAGTGGTTTTAGAAACCGGCCAAGTTCGTAACTCAATGTAGGGTTGGCAGCTTCAATGTTTGTAAATAACAAGAGCTCCGGCCTGTCGTATCCCGCAGGAATTCTGATTTTTAATTCCTTTATCACGGCCGGCCAAGACCTAACCTGTTTCGCTAACTGTGTTTGTGCGACAATTACGTTCAACCCAATTCCCAGTACCAATAATGGTTTAATAGGTGCTTTAATTTTGCGACCCGCAAGCGGAGCGAAAATCAAGATTAGCGTCAGGGGAATAATTGCGCTTTGATAGTAGTTGTGCGCGGAGCTTACAGAAACAAAAAAAAGAAAAAATGAACCAATTCCAATAATGGCCGAAACGACTAGGTAATAGTTGGTCCTCGTTTTGGGTGGTGTCTCCGAAAACAAGAGACAAATTCCCAGAACCGCTAGAGTTCCTGGTCCGACCGTGTAGAGAAACAGTCGTCCGGTAATTTTAAGAGTGTTTTCAATCGAGGTGTATTCAAGTAGCGAACGGTACCAAGTAAAATGAGCCGTGTAGGAGACACTATTACCCCAAGAATGGTTCACTTGATTGCTATGTCGAATCCAAAGGAGAGCAATAGTCGTCGCAAAAATTGCCCCCATGATAACGAGTATTTTTTTATTTAGTCGAACTTTATTGGAAAAAAAGAAAAAATATACAAAGAGACTGGCCAACGCAAACATCGTGGTTGGTTTAATAAGTAGCGAGAAAGTAGCTGCGACAACATAGGCGATAATCCAAGAAATCTGTTCCCTCTTGGTCTCAGTCCGAAAAAATTGAATCATAGAAAATAGGGAAAAAGTTCCACTCGCCAGATGTAGGTTTTCGATCGTGACCCACTGGCCCATTCCAAATAGAAGTGGTGTTGAAAGAATTAACGGAAAAACTTTTTCGAACGATAAAATGGTGTTGTTCGTGGTGGCGGCGTTCTTTTTTCCTAAAACAGAGATTAAAAAACTAGTAGCGATCAAAGCAAAAGCGATTGCGAACAATCCGCTAATAAAGCGTCCGATGGATTCTGGCGATAACCCGGTTGCGCCTTTTAAAAAGTGAATTGCAGCTTGGTAAAAAGGGGCCTCCAGTGCCAGAATTCCGGGTTTTCCGCGATACCCCACTCGTGGGTTAAAAAAGTCGAAGCCCAATTGTGAAAAAAATGAGGCAGTTTCAAGTGTTTGGGCTTGGCGAAAGTAATGGGCACTAAAGTAAGGCTCACCTATCGAGAATAGCAGTATGGCGCCAGCGACCGCGATTGCTAGACCCCATTTTCTTAGAGAAAGACCGACGGTTGTCATTTTTTTATCGTTAGAATCACTTTCCTGGGATGGCAAGCGAGCAGTTGAAATACCGTACTCGCACTTGAATTGCCAACCTGAGTTCGTTAGAAGGTTTTTATGCAAAAAAGCCTGCAAGAGTCCTTTGCACCAACGAGCATTTGCTTTGGATGCGGCCCCGCGAACCAGAAGGGGCTGCGCATCCGAACCTTGCCGGTTTCTGGGGTTGCGGATTCAACCAATGGGAAGAGTTACCTTACGGAAGCCGAGTGGGTACCCGAGAAACACCATGAAGCGTTTCCAGGCATGCTCAATGGTGGAATTATTGGCTCGTTGCTCGATTGCCACTCTAATTGGACTGCTGCTTGGGCGTTAATGCAAAAGCAAAGCTTAACTCAGCCGCCCTGCACCGTTACAGCAGATTACGCCATTGTGTTGAAGAGACCTACTCCGACCAGTGGTCCGGTACGGCTACGAGCTTGGGTCAAAACGCTCGGAGAAGACCGCGCTACGATCGAAGCTGAACTTGAGGCAGGTGGAAAAATTTGTGCGACGTGCACTGGCACGTTCGTGGCAGTGAAGCCGGGGCATCCGGCTTATCATCGGTGGTAACAGGTTAAAGAAGAAAGAGTAGCGAAGAGAGGACTCATGGGAGCACAGTGGAAACAGGCCGGCCGTGAACAGAACGCCAATAAAAAGGGCATTATCATTGGCAAGCTTGCTAAGGAAATTTCAGTAGCCGCCAAATTGGGTGATCCGAACCCGGAAAACAACCCCAGGCTTCGAATGGCAGTCGAAGCGGCGCGCAAACATTCGGTTACGCGCGACACAATCGAACGGGCAATCAAAAAAGGGGCAGGGCTCTTAGACGAGCAAGTCAACTATGAGCTTGTGACCTACGAGGGGTTTTGTCCTCATCAAGTTCCAGTGATCGTCGAATGTTTAACCGAAAATCGAAACCGTACCGCCGCCGAAATTCGGGTATTATTTCGCAAAGGGCAACTGGGTAGTTCCGGTAGTGTGGCGTGGATGTTCGATCGCCTCGGTGTAATTGAAGCATCCACCGCGGAAGGTGGACTTGATATTGAGGGAGTAGCCATTGAAGCGGGGGCGCAGAATGTTGAGCCGATCGCTGGCGACGAGCTTAAACAAATGAATCCGGACCACAAAACCGGTGCCCGGTTTATTTGTGAACCCCAAGATTTAGATTCTGTATCGAAAGCGGTAACAGCATTGGGCTGGAAAGTGGTTTCTGCGGAACTTAGTTATTTGGCAAAAAATAACGTTGAAATATCCGATGAGCAGAAAAAAGAAGTCACCGCATTTTTGAACGATATAGACGATTTCGATGACGTTCATCGTGTTTACGTTGGCCTAAAGTCTTAAATTCAGAGGTTTATGGCGGAATCAAACGACTCCTCGAGTACTGCTGAAACACAAAAATCGTTCGGTGAACCCGGGCTTTCAACGGTGCTAGCGCGTGAAGTTGCGCGTCGACGTACTTTTGCGATCATTTCTCACCCCGATGCAGGTAAAACCACACTCACCGAAAAACTTTTGCTTTACGGCGGAGCCATTCACTTAGCAGGCGCTGTAAAATCGAAAACGAAAACAAAAGCCACGACTTCAGACTGGATGGAAATCGAAAAGCAGCGCGGTATATCGGTAACTTCAAGCGTGCTGCAATTTGAATACAAGGGCTACTGTATCAATTTGCTCGACACTCCGGGGCATAAAGACTTCTCCGAAGATACCTACCGTACCCTCACTGCTGCCGATGCCGCAGTGATGTTGATCGATGCTGCAAAAGGCGTTGAGGCTCAAACGCGAAAACTCTTCGAAGTATGCCGCATGCGTGGCATTCCTATTTTTACGTTCGTCAACAAGCTTGATCGTCCGGGACGAGACCCTATCGAACTGCTCGACGAGATCGAAAAAGTTTTAGGAATTCGTTCCTGTCCCATGACCTGGCCGATTGGAACCGGAGATCGATTTAAAGGCGTGTACGATCGCGAGAAAAAAGAGATCCTGTTTTTTCAAACCGAGGGGCAAGCGAACGTTAGCGGTCGCTTGAAGCCAAAGAAAGTGGGCCAACTTCAAGAGCTGGGGAGCGAGTTTGACGAAGAAACTCTTCAGAGCGTTGAATTAGTCGAATTGGCTGGGGATCCGTTCGATCATGAACGGGTATTGCGCGGCGAGTTAACTCCGGTGTTTTTTGGTAGTGCCATGAACAATTTTGGCGTGGAACATTTTCTAGAGCGTTTCATCGAGCTAGCGCCCCCTCCCGTCGGTCGAAAGACTTCTGATTCTCATTTGGCTGAGAAAAAACTCATAGAACCAACCTCGACCAAATTTTCGGCCTTCTTTTTTAAAATTCAGGCGAATATGGACCCTTCGCACCGCGATCGTGTCGCCTTTATGCGGGTTTGTTCCGGTAAGTTCACCCGAGGCATGACGGTAAAACACGTGCGGTTAGGCAAAGACGTCAAACTTGCGATGCCGGTGAATTTTTTTGGTCAGGAACGCACGGTAATTGAGGAAGCGTGGCCAGGCGATATCGTGGGTGTGTTGGACACCTCGGGCGATCTGCGTATTGGAGATACCCTAGCGCAGGGAGGGGGCTTTGAGTTCGAAGGTGTGCCGCAGTTTTCGCCAGAACATTTTGCATCCGTTACGATTCTTGATCCAATGAAACGCAAGCAACTTCAAAAGGGATTAGATCAGCTTTCAGAAGAAGGCGTGATCCAAGTTTACCGGCAGCGCGATCTTAGTGATAAAGACCCCGTCTTGGGCGCAGTGGGTGCGCTGCAGTTCGAAGTTCTCAAACATAGGTTACTGTCAGAATATTCGGTCAACGTGAATATTGAAAAATTGTCCTACACCTGTGCGCGCTGGGTCGAGGGCGAAAACTTCGACGTCGACGGCTGCGAACGGCGAGAAGGTAACCGTTGTTTAGTGGACCGCGACGCTAATCTAGTGGTTCTTTTTAAAAGCGATTGGGCGCTGCGTTGGGCGGAAGATAATCACAAAGGATTTCGCTTTCTAAAGACACCGCTTGCGAGACGGCGAAACTGAATTTATCCTTATAGCTTCACTTTTATTCTTCGTACTGAAAGGAACATCCTATGAAATTGGCTTCAGTTTTTTTAGCATTTCTGGCGCTCACCTCACTTTCGGCCTCGGCCGCCGGTGAGCCGGTTAAAATGGAAATCAACACTTCGGAAAGTAAGGTTGAATGGTTTGCTAGCAAAGTTAAGGGTAAACACAACGGAACGATCGAAGTAGAGTCGGGTGAATTCGAACTTGATGGCAAGGGAATGATCAAGTCTGGAAAAATCGAAATCGATATGGATTCGATCAAAGTCTCCGACATCGAAGACGCGGAGGACAACGCGAAACTGGCAGGGCACTTAAAGTCCGACGATTTCTTTAACGCGGAAAAATGGCCAACGGCTACGTTCGTGATTAAAACGGCGCTCCCACTGGGCAAGCGCAATAGCGATGGGTGGCAAAAATACACTCTCAAAGGTGACCTAACCATTCGCGACGTAACCAAACCGTTCACCGCCCACGCCAACGTCAAAATCGCCGGTGAAGCGGCCGAAGCCACTGCGGAGTTAAACATCGACCGCACTCAGTGGAATGTAAAATATGGATCTGGTAAATTTTTTAAAGGTCTCGCCGATAGAATGATTCACGATGTGTTTAAACTAAAAATTGCATTGAAGGCTGAAAAAGACTAAATCGCGAATTTTAAAAACTAATGTAAGGAAGGGGTTCCTAATAATACTAAGGAGCCCCTTTTTTTATGAAATCTATAGGTCTTCACTGGTTTCGTCGTGATCTTCGTTTTGATGGCAACCCCGCCTTGCTTCGTAATATCGAAGAAATGAGGGGCCGGGTATTGTGTGTTTTCTTTTTCGACGCCACATTTTTAAGCCGCCCAGATTTTTCGGTCGGGCGCTTTGCGTTTTTTATTAAATCTCTTCAATCGCTCAAGGACCAATTAAGAGAACGGGGGGGCGACCTTTTAGTTCTAGACGATGGACCCGATGCGGGGTTCGAGCGCATTTTAAATTTGCTCGATAAACACCAATTAAAGCCCGCATTAGTGACTTGGAATCGCGATTACGAACCTTTTGCACGCCTTCGAGATGAGCGTATTGAGCGGTGGCTTCAAAAACGAGACATCAAAGTACTTACCGAGCGCGATCATTTAATTTGCGAACCACACGAAGTACTTAAAGACGACGGAACACCTTATCGCGTTTTTACTCCGTACTACCGCAAATGGAAGCAATTTCTCGCGACTTCTGGCGGGCGTGTTAGGTTGGCGGCTCCCACGGCCAAAGACAAAATTAATTTCGAACTTAGTTGGAAAAGAGTGGATGCGAAAATTCCGGCCCTGGATCGCTGCGATACCTTCGAAAAACAAAATCGCAGGCGATTAAAAATTAACGTTCCTGAAGCGGGTACGAGCGAGGCTTTTAGGGTTTGGAAAAATTTTGGGCATCGCCTCGATGCCTACAAAGATCTGCGCGATTTTCCGGCGCACGATGCTACTTCCGGTCTCTCAATTTTCTTCAAAAATGGTTCAATTACCACTGCCCAGGTTCTTTCCAGAACGAATAGACACAGTGCGAGTGCTGAAAAATTTATTTCCGAGGTCGCATGGCGAGAATTCTATTACTCTATTCTGTTTAATTTTCCCTATGTTGAAACTGAGAGTTTCAACCCCAAGTATCGGAATATTAAATGGGAAAACGACGAAAAACTTTTTAAAAAGTGGAAAAGCGGCGAAACAGGGTTTCCGCTGGTGGATGCCGGCATGCGAGAACTCGTGCAAACAGGGCGAATGCACAATCGCGTGCGCATGGTGGTTGCGAGTTTTTTAGTCAAAGATCTTCATATTGACTGGCGGTGGGGCGAACGCTTTTTTATGGAGCATTTATTAGACGGTGACCTTGCCGCCAACAACGGAGGCTGGCAGTGGGCGGCGTCGACAGGATGTGATCCTCAGCCCTATTTTCGGATATTTAATCCCCAATCCCAGGCCAAAAAATTTGATCCTGAAAATTCGTATATCCAAAAGTGGGTGCCGGAGTTCGGCACCAAAAATGAGTTGCGGCCAATTGTGAATCACGCTGAACGGGCGCGGCGTGCGGTTACCTTGTATCGCAAACTCGGCTAAAAATGCCGATTTTGAAATCGTGAGTTGTTTCGTGCGAAAATAACGTGATGGGTCTGCGATCAAAAATTTGTATCCTTGGCTTGCTCGTAGTTTTCTCGAGTGCTGCGGCGTATGCCGACGAAAAGAGATCGAATTTTTCGAAAATCGATAAAAATTCTACGTTGGGGTGGCTGAAGTACCCGACCGAACCCTCGCCCGAACGCCGAGGGGAAAAAAAGAATGAAGTGATTCGAAAATACCAACTGCCGCCCAAAACGAAAAACAATGTCTACAAGGCAATGCTACCAGCCTTCTATCAAGACCTTGATTTTGACGCTTACTACCGATTTACTTTTGAGGACCTTGTTTGGGCGACTTTGGCGATTGAAGGTGAGACCGATTGCGATGGGCGAGAACATTCAGCCGCGGTGTTGTGGACCATCGCGCAGCGAGGCGGAATTAATCCAAAACGCCGATTGAGTAACGATAAAAGTTACGCGGACGCCTTGATAGAGTACTGTCAGCCAATTAAGCCGAAATGGGCCAATCCCAAAAAAGTCTGTGCCGGTAAAAATAAGGATGAAGTCGTGTGTGATCCAAAAGTTATTGCACGGCGAAAAAAGGGAATAAAGTTGGGCAAGGCTATTTTAAAGGCAGGCTCCTTTGACCTCGAAGCTAAAGAGCTGCAAACACAACTGCGCCGCCACGGATTGACGAAAGCGGATTTTAAATCGTTTATAAGACCGCAATGTCTTCAGATCGCTTACGATTTCGTAACCGGAAATCTTCCGAATCCGGTTCCGGGCGCTACCGAATTCGCGCAGCACTGCAAGCAGGGTAAACAACACGATTTTTTAGTTAAATTTCAACGTAAAGACAAAGTGATTCATTCAAAAAGTAGGCGCAGGTGTCCGTCGAAGAAGTCGAAGAAAAAAGGGGGAAATCTCTTTTTTACCGACGAAGTATTGTTGGGGAAAACTCGCTATTCGACAAAAAACTGGGACGGTTCTGAAATAAAAATTATTAGCCCGTCGGGGAGTGAATCGCGGGTCGCCTCGAGAATTCAAGAGACCGACGAACCCAAACGAGTCGCCGAAGTCATACCAGTCTCAAACGAAAATAGAAAAGACCGGGACGCCAGCATGGGAGTGAATTGATCCATGGGCGAGCGCAATTTACGACACGACCTGGGCAGCGTGATTTCTACTTTAAAAGTAGCTGAGGCGGCCATTCGCGAAAAAGATGAAGAGATTGCTGAGTTAGTAGCCGCTGCTCTTGAACGATTGCTCGAGATTTCGGATTCACTCGATAAAAAATGAAATCAGACATAGAATGAAGTCATGGTCAGGTGCGTTTGTCGATTCACTTTAATCGGTGTTTTATTGCTCGCAAGCGCCTGCCGCGTCTATGACACGCCAAAAGCGACCGATGGCGCTAGCTCCAATATCGACGCGGTGATTTCGTGTACGCGGGACGCCGAAGTACGCCAAACTAATCCGAGATTTCACAATGTAGATCGCTGCGAAGGGTCGTACACCATTCAGGGAATTAGTTATCGTTGTGGGCGAGTAGGAGACGTTGCTACTAAAACCTATGAATTTCTAAATACCTTGAACCAGCGAGCCAGGACTCGTTGTGAACAACTGTGCCGCGAACGAGGAAGAGGTTGTGAGGGGTCCTATCGCGATGCCAGCAAATGCGGATTTTCGGTTCCCACAAGTCGCGCCACGATGGTGGGTACCAAAATAGTTGGATGTCATCCAAACTGCGAGGGCACAGCGTTCATTTACTGTTCCCTTTACCACGGCAGTTATTTTCGCATTGAAGACCACCTGTTCGAAGACATGGAACCGAATTGTTACTGCAGAAGAGCTCGTTGATTCCTACAAACAGTAGTAATATCAGTTATTTAAATACTTTATTAAAATAATCAGATATTTAATTTGCCGCATCGCATCTACTGAGTTAGAATGCGCCACCAATATTAGTTTTACTTGAAAGGTGTGCGGCATGAAGTTTTCCCAATTTTCTTTGGCTATTTTCGCGGTACTAGCGATCGGTGTAAGTGGGTGTTCAAAATCTAAAGACCAAACCATAACCGAAGTGGTCTACAGCGAGCAAAAGGCCCAAAAGTTGATCGATGAGGGAAAACCGCTTGAGGCCGCAACCGAATACACCAACATTGCTGAACTTTTATTCACCCCCGAGGGCATACAACACGCAGACTCGCTGCTCGACCGCGCGTTGATGCTCGACGCATCCAATCCGAAAGCCAATTTTTTGAGTGCTTTCGTAAAAATCGTGTTGGTGACTAAACATTTGGAGCACCGAATGGCGCCCCTGCGGGAAATTGGTGGCACGCTCAACGACATTCCAGCACAAATTTATTACGAACATTCTAAACTCCGAAAAGCTGTGCGAGGCTTTCAATCGCAGTCTGCTTATTCTCAATTCGTGAAGCAAAGCAGCGATTCTGTTTCGCAGTTTAAAAATTATTTGGATTTGCAAGAGCACTTGAAAACGGTTGTATTGCCGGTGCTTGAGCAAGGTACCGCCAAATTAGAAAAAGTTTTGGCTAGTGGTGCGAAGTTCGACGTGCGTGTTGATAATGGTGCCTGGGGTGCGAATGAGTATAGTAACCATGACTATTCACACAGTACCTATTGTTACCAGAACGGAGGCCACTGGCGCTGCAACTACTATGTCTACAGCTATTATTTAGAAAAACCTGTTGCAGCTCAGCGGCTCACAGCGGACTCAAATGACCTTCGAGTGATACTAGGCGGGCTGCGCGCCATGACCGACAGTGTGCGTCTGTCGCTTGCCTATAGTTTTGAAGGCCTCGATCGCGTGATCAAAGAAGTGGTGCGGGTGCAAAAGAACCGGGAACGATTTGCGAAAAAGTTTTCTCATCTGCGCGCCATCGATCGCAATATTTCGACTCGTCAGTTAGTTGAGATTTTAAGAAGTGAGCCGAAATTTTTAAGTTTGACCGACGAAACGCAGCTCTCGAAAATTCCGTATAATTCCGAACGAATTATGCGAGAAATTCTAGATCTCGGTGCGATGGAACTAGAGTTATGCGGTAGCGAGACTCGTCGAATGACCCATCTCGTTGCTTCGGTCTGTTTCACAGGTAACGCCGTGGCATTGGCTACCCGTAACTTAGAAATGTTGGCTGGCCCCTCTCGCGTGCGGATCGGGTACGACGAAATTGGGGAGCCAGTTGAAATTCTCATGGACGTGACCGCGTTGTTTCGCGATCCTTCGAGAGATCTCAAGAGTCTTTTGCCGAACAAATTCAATCGCAAAGGGCATGCGATTTCTTACCCCGATCCTACAATGGGCGGGTTGTTCCCCGATGGCGATTTGATCGAACGACTTAAAGTTATCGATGCTCCAGGCGTCAGCCATATCGACTAAGCGAAGTAAAATGCGGAGTGAACTACTCATGGGTCAGCGTAACGTTCGACTACTGCGTTGTTTCACGATAGCGCTGATGTTCGGACTGACTTGTCCGTCGGCATTCGCGACTAAAGAGCGTTTCGAAACACTCACGTTTGATACCGCGAGTTCCGAATGTAGGGTTCAAATCGCTCCCTACGCCCAGACCATAAGTTGGAGCGATGGGACTGCGCTCGAGGTGGTAGCTGCGAGTGGTTGCGCATCACGCTTGGGGCGCCATTATGAGCTTCAAGGGGACGTGCGCCTTACGCTGCTCGATGCGAAACGGTTACCGTTGCTACAAGTGACGGCGAACAACGCCGATCTCGACCTTGCCAACAAACGGGTGGTGTTCCCCGCCGAAGCCAAAGTGAATTACCGCTTAAAGCAAATGACGCTTCCGGGGTTGTTACTGAACTGGAACTCGCGTGAAACAAAGTCGTTTAGTGGTTTCTACGCTCGCTTTTAGAACCTAATCATAGGCCCGCACGACGCCGCCTTGTTTGCTTAGCTGAATTTCCATTGCTGCCCATATTGGTACCTTGGAAGACTGTACTGGTTGTAAAAGTCGAGAGTTGTACCAATCACCGGCGATGACTCGGCCTATTCCTTCGGGCACCGCTACTTTGTAGGTTTTGTACCAAGCAACCTCCGAATTACCGACCCTAAAGTTCGAAATGCTTTCTTTACCTTTTGCGCCCGAAACGTCGAACGTCACGTTGGTGGTCGTCACTCGAAAACCTTGGCGTATAACATTTTCGAGAAAGGGTTTTAGAATCCACCCCTCGACTTCGAGCGTCCATACATTCCAACCCGTCGTATGATTATAGAACTCAAACACTCTAGGGTAATACTGAATTAGTTTTTCGCGAGTAACGATTCCTGCGGGAACTGAAGTACCGTATAGATCGCTCGCATTGAACGCGAGATCGGCTTTTGTTACCCGCATCATTCCCCGTCCAAGAATTTCACTCCATGCGGTGCGTTGTCCCCGCCCCGGGACTTCGAGAGGAACTTCGCTGAAGCCGATGGGTTGGGACAACCAGTTGGGTGGATACATCGCCTTAAGTTTTTCACGGGCGTCGGCTAAGAATCGTTCAAGTCCCGAGTCCCGAGGGCCATGTAAGCTCACCGGGTGTAGTTCGTAACGAACAATTCGCAGTGGTTTGCCAGGGACTAAGTCTACCAGTAAGTCTCCGACATACTTACCGTGGTCGCCCGCCTGAACGATCGGAACCAATTTGTGATCGAGATCCGTTTGGTGATAGGGCCGTGAAAGTTTAGTGTGAGAGTGGCCACCGATAACCAGATCGATTCCTCGAGTGTTTCGAACTAGTTTGAGGTCTTCTTCGATTCCTAAGTGCGAAAGAGCAATAACGAATTGGCTGTCTCTGCGGTATTTCGGCACCAACACCTGAGCGGCTTGGATTGGAGAAGAAATTACTTTTTTTCCAGCGCGCCAAGTGTACATGAACTCATCGGTGGTTAGCCCAATGACAGATATGTGTTTGCCCCCACGCTCGAAACGAGCGCGGCTGGTTAGTGCTTTTTTTAAGTCGGGATAACTCTTACCCACGCGGAAATTGGCACCCAATAGATAGTGGCTGGGTTTTACATTCTTAATGACCCGGTTCAAGTCTTTCAGCCCTAGTAGATAGTCATGGTTGCCAATCGTGACGGCATCGTAACCAAGCTCACTCATGGCTCTCCAAGACTGTTCGCCTCGGTCCGCTAGATAGAATTGAGTCCCTTCGCTAAAGTCCCCAGCGTCGAGCACTAAGGTTTCAATGCCCTGGGAACCAGCGTCGTTTTTTATTCGATCGATGGTTGCTTTCAGGGCCGGGTAACTTTCAAAATGCGAATGAAGATCGTTGGTGTGAATTATTTGCAAGAGCTCAGCGCTTGAAGGCTTAGCCGTGAAAAGTATAAAAAATGTAAAGATAGACCGCGCAATACCGGAACGTGAGAATTCGTTTCTCATTTTTCGTGCACTCCATGCATGAAATTTCGTTTGTCACGATGCGCTCGCTACGATGTGTTGGTTTGATTTTAGAAATTGAAATTACACTTCGGCCCACCCCCTCCAACCCATAGTTTAGCAGACGCCGTGCCAAGTGCACAAAGTTGTTAAGTGTTTGTTCTTATTGTCGACGCAATGCGCATTTTGATTGCGACCTGGTGCATTTCGACTTTGTGCGGTGACGAATTGGGACCGGCATGGGATAAACAAAATCGATGACATTGAACCAAATACTTTTAGTGGGGATTGGTGGTTTTTTAGGATCAGTCACTCGCTTTGCAGTGTATTTTTTTTTAAATCCCTCACAACTCTTGAAATATCCGTTGGCGACCGTAGTGGTGAATGCTCTAGGCTGCTTCGCTGCCGGTAGCCTGTGGGCGCGAGTGAATGCACAGTTCACTAGCGATCAACCGTTGGTCCTTTTTTTAAGCGTGGGTTTTTTCGGGGCATTCACTACATTTTCTGCCCTTGGAATTGATACACTCGTGTTCGTCAAACAAGACGAAGTGGCTCGCGCTTTAATACACGTAGCCATGAATTTGGTGTTAGGAATTGGCGCTGCGTTTTTCGGACGATGGCTGTTTCAGTGAGCGATTACGTATTTGGCTTTTCTGCCGTGCCAGGCGGCATAGGCCGCAATGAGTCCTGAAAATACAAAGCCGCGATAACCGACTTTAAGAAAAATCCAAGCGCCCACCGCGGAACCAAAAATGAATGCCAATATCGAACCAATTCGCAGATAGTTGGCTCGCACTTCTTTAGCGAATCCACTCTTGTGAGTGTCGAGAGTGAGCACTCGAGCAAGACCTAAACCAAGGTCAGTGGTTAAGCCGGTGAGGTGGGTGGTTCTAACGGAACGTCCCGAGGACGATGTAATGGCGCCGTTCTGAAGCCCACATGCAAGGCAAAGCAAAACTAAAAGTAGATAACTTTGTTTCAGACGCGATTCTCCGAAAATTCCGAAATGTAGCAACTCTCCGCCGCTTGCTGCTAAAAACAAACAAAGCGCGCTGAGACCCATAACCCAGTCAAAGTGAGGCTTATTGCCATGGTAGATCGGTCGATCAATCATAAGGCCCGCTATAAAGGCCCCAAGCAGAAAGAAAAGTGGAACTGAAAGAATGCCCAGTGCGGCTTCAATTTGATGAGTCATAATGTCGACTCCAAACAAGGTGGCGAAACCTGTAACGTGACTAACGAATCGCCCCGTGGCCAAAAAACCCCCGGAATTGATACAGCCGCCGCTAAAACTTAGCAAAAACCAATGGAATACTACGCGATTGTTTGGGGTTTCGTCGAAACGATGGTTAAACATTAATAGCCTTTGTACCACTAATCTTTAAGTTTTATAAGACCGACAGTCGATTGAAATGATAGCGTTCAAAGTTCTAAGTGCACCGGCGATGGAGGATTGCGAAATGCGCGTCGCTGTAGTAACCCCCCGGTAGGGGTACATACCGAATGAGTAAAAAGAAAACTTCAACCGGCTTATCGAACGGAATCAAGGTCTTTCTCGAATGGGTTGAGCGCACTGGAAACAAGCTCCCGGATCCGGTGTTCTTATTCATCTACTTAACGGTGGCGTTGGTATTGGTTTCAGTAGTTTGTGCGCTTTTAGGACTTTCCGCTATTCACCCTACCCAAAAAAGTCCAGACGGCGGGGCCTTCGTCATTCGGGCGGCGAGTTTGTTGTCGCCTGCTAATATTCAAAAATTTTGGGTTGATATGCCGGCCACTTTTACGCACTTTCACCCGCTCGGCTACGTATTAGTCGTCATGCTAGGTGCGGGTGTGGCGGAACGTTCAGGACTCTTCGCGACGGCAATGCGGTTTGCGGTCAGTAAGGCGCCCGTGGCGCTTTTGACGCCACTGGTGGCCCTGATCGCTATGATTTCCAGCCACGCCGCTGATGCAGGTTACGTGGTGTTGATTCCCTTGGCTGGAATTTTATTCGCGGCCGCGGGGCGGCACCCTCTTGCGGGAATAGGTGCCGCATTCGCGGGCGTATCGGGCGGGTTTTCGGCCAACATTACGCCCGGACAGCTTGACGCACTTTTGCTCGGAATCACGGAAACAGCGGTGGTGGCAAGTAAACTTGACCCTAAGTGGACCGTGAATCTTGCAGGGAATTGGTGGTTTATCATCGGAATGACGCTCGTCTTTTTGCCGACGATTTGGTTTGTCACCGATCGAATTATTGAACCGCGGCTTGGGAAATGGACGCCGAGCGATTCAAGCCCAGTCGCAAATTCCGAAAAAAAGAATATCTCCACTGCCGAACGCAGAGGTCTGGGGCGAGCTGGTTGGGCTCTGCTCGGTGTTATAGGTTTGTGGGTCTTCATGGTGGTAGGACCTGGAGCACCCTTGCTTGGAAAAGGGGCGCCTGATGCTGCGTGGTACGTAAAAGCCGCACCCTTATTTAAGTCGCTCGTTTCGGCGTTCTTTTTATTGTTTCTCGCCTCTGGTTGGGCTTACGGTGCAGCTGCAGGCACGATAAAAAATCATCGCGACCTAGTTAAGATGATGGCCGATTCAATGAAAGACATGGGCTATTATTTGGTACTCGCGTTTGTGGCGGCACATTTCGTTGCCATGTTTGGCTGGTCGAATCTTGGTTTGATTTTCGCAATTCATGGGGCCAACGGAATAGAAAGCACCGGGCTTCCAATGCCAGCCTTGCTCGTGCTCATTCTTTTGTTCAGTTCTGCACTCAATATTTTAATTGGTTCCGCGAGCGCAAAGTGGGCGCTGATGGCGCCAGTATTAGTGCCTATGCTCATGCTTCTTGGTGTGAGTCCCGAGGCTACGACGGCCGTGTATCGGGTAGGCGATGGCGCTACGAATATCATTACTCCGCTCATGGTGTATTTCCCATTGGTATTGGTGTTTGCCCAAAAATGGCGACCGGATTTTGGGCTCGGAAGCCTAACCGCGCTCATGTTGCCGTATTCGGTAGCCATCCTGTTAGTTGGGACCTTGCTGGTACTGCTGTGGGTACTCGTTGGTGCGGAACTGGGACCTAACGCGCCATTGCACTACATTTTGCCGAGGTAGTGCGTAGCGAAATTGCTACCGTACTCCATCGGCTACTTGTGCTGCATTAAAACGGCATCCGACACAAAAAACCGGGGGACGGTCTGTCTTGCGAGCTTAATTTTGTGGCGCATGAGTAGGACGTTGAGCGTGAACCGAAGAGCGCCCAAAAAAAACCGAACTTCTTTTCCGATCGGATACACCGCGAACTCTGGTTTGTAGGCGGTCACGCGCAGCCCGACACTTGAGAGATAGTTTCGAAATTCTTCAATACCCGGCTGCAGCAGTGACATGCTGTGGGTGCAGGCGATGAATTTGGTAGTTCTAAGTGCTGAGCAGAAAGTCAGCGCAGATCCCACAAACAATTTTAATCCTGCTACAGTGCACGGCGGGTCCATGAAAATGAGACCATAGTTCTGAATTAGATCTGCGCTGGGAGGCATTTGAAGATCGTGGACTTTCGCTCGAATAGGAAAGTCGTGTTGAGCAGCGATATGCTGAATGCGTTGTATGATTGTGGGATCGATGTCGACTACGGTTACATTTTTAAATCCTCGTTTTGCGAGTTCCAGACTTAATAGGTCGTCGTCGCCTAAAAGCAAAACTGGTGCGTCGCAGCCAATGTATTCCGCAATCAGATCGGCGCGTTCGAGTAAGTTTTTTTGACTGCAGGGGAGTTGGTTGAATTTGTGGTTCAGAATGGAACTCGAATTCATACCCGTGGTCAAAGAGTTGCTGTTTGCATGGTGAATGTTTCGCACCACCTGTTCCGAAGCCAGATCCACGAGTTCGTTCCAGTGAGTGTTCACCAAATCTGGCAGATTGGGGCGGCGAATGGCCCCGCTAAAAAGAGTAAACAAGCCCGTCATGAGGGGGCGAAGTTGTTTTACGATCTTCGGTGATTTGAGTCGCTGAAGAGCTTCAATATGGGCGCGAGCTTCTGAGACGAGCAGGTAGTTGTTTACGAGCGACTCCCAGGTGGGAAGCCCCGCTTCAAGTGAGTTTTGGACTTCAGCTTGATTTGAAGATTCCATAAAACCCTTTCGCCAGCAGAAAACCGCCGAATAAGATAGTTAGGCCCGCTGTAAATCTTTGTATCAATGCGAGCGTACGGCTTGATTTAGTAACTCTGGCAAACCGCCCGAGAAATGAAAACCATAGGAAGTCTCCCATAAATATTCCGCTAAGAAAAACTACCGGAGTAAGTGCCGTGGCAGAAGGGGAAAAAACAGGCAAAGTGGAGGTCGTCCACAAGACCCAGAATGCCAAGAATGTCGGATTCGATAGGCAAATGCTGGCACCAAACCAGAAGTCGAAGTGGCGGAATCGCGCTTCTCTCATGCGGACATCGGTTCGGGGAGGTTGTTTTCTTTGAAGGTGTTCCTTTAAGCCAAGGCAAATGAGCAAAAAACCAGCAATCAAAAATAGATATTCGGTTTGCTGCTTAGAAATGAACTTAGCGTAACCGAAATAAGCGAGACCGGCGAGTGCGACGTCGGCAAGTACCACGCCCAAAACGAACGCAAAGGTACTGCGGCCGGAACGGTGCATTTGCAGAACTTGTAAATTTATTGGGCCGATTGGTGCGGAGGAAACAATACCGCCTGTGAAACCACATAAAGCGAATGCGAGTACGTCTATTACTTCCACTCTTCGACTCGCTGTTCGGAAAAATCTGGCAGACGTTGCGCAGCACCGCGACCTCTTAGAATTGTTTCGCTGCGATATCGATTGATTTTGAACAATGCCAAAATAGTTTTTTCAAACACCCCAAGATCAAAACCATCGTTGCAGATATAGAGGTCCATGCTTAAGTATTGGTGCTCGGGGTAAGTATGAATTGTGAAATGAGACTCCGCCAGTATGCAAACGTGAGTGAGCCCCTGGGGCTCGAAAGGGTGGTTAGTTTCCGCCACCACAGTAAACTGCGAACGAACCAAATCTAGTATGGAATCAACGGTAAAGGCAGTTATTTTGTCCTGGAGCCAAATGTCGAGTATGAGGTGTTTGCCGAAGGTATTCATGTTGTATTCCGCCCTTTTTGCCTGCGCTTTATTCAGTAGAGAAATATAGAAGATGTTTTAACTGCGGAGCGGTGGACGGTGGATTGACTGGTAAAATTCCTGCGGCGGTGCAAGATTGGCGGGTAATCGGTGACGCTTTGTAAGAAGTGTTTTGTTGGACGTTTCAGAATCGGTGGCTAATTCTTCGGCGCTCAGATAGTCGACCTCTTCGGGAGTGCTACTTTGGTCGAGGGTGTGGGGGGCGTCGGTGTTGTCCTGAAAATAGAACTGGGGAGTGTTTTGAGAGTGAGTCGTGGCTACAGAGGATTTACGCACAAACACTGTTGTCGAGTTTAAGACCTCGACGACAAAAACCAACAACACCATCCATTGCGCTGCACGGTAAAAGCCCATCTTCCTATAAGCTTAAGTTCATTTTTAAAAACTGACAAGGTTATCGCCGCATGGCGGGATGTTGTTTGCCTTTCTTATCCTTTTTTCGGCAATAACCTTCAAGAATTCATTGTGAAAGGCCTTGCAAGCCTTTCGGTGTGAAAGTTCGGTCTAATATTTCAAAAAAAATGTGAACGCCCAATGCCATAAGGGCGGCGGGAATAGCACCACGTAAGATGAGTGTGACGTCATTGAGAGCGAGCCCCGTTACGATGGGAGCACCATAACCGCCTGCACCGATAAAGGCGGCCAAAGTGGCCGTTCCAACATTGATAACCGCAGCCGTTTTAATGCCGGCCAAAATAGTTCTGAAAGCGAGCGGAATCTTGATGGTTCGAAGAAGTCGAAAACCTACTAGCCCCAACGTTTGGGCTGACTCAATGAGGCGTTTATCGATGTTCTGAATGCCCACACAAGTGTTTCGAACAATAGGAAGTAGCGCGTAAAGAAAAAGGGCGATGAATGCTGGGGGCTTTCCGATTCCCAGAACCGGTATTAAAAAACATAACAATGCTAAAGAAGGTACTGTTTGAATAAGACCCGTCACCAAAAGGACGAGTTGTGTGAGCCAAGCCGACCGTGAAGCAAAAAGACCAAGTGGAATTCCTAGTGTTACGGCTGCAAAAAGCGAAAGGCTTACTAAAAAAGCATGTTCCTTGGTACGAAACCAAATTCTGCTCGTGTCAGGGGCGGCAGTTCGATTGTATTGCGCAGAGTCGAGCGGAGGGGTTTCCGGCGCGCCATGATTGCCATCTAAAGATATTAAAAAGGACCTAGCAATTTCGGCAAAAGATTTTCGAGCAATTTCTTTTTCAGCATTCAATTCGATCATTTTATTTTCTGAAATACTACCTTCAAGGCTTCGCAGTCTGTGCCAAATGTCTGGGTTTTTTTCTGCAAAATCAGATCGGGCTAGAAGAACAGCGAAGTAATCCGGAAAAAATTTTTGATCGTCTTCAAGTACGACGAGATCAAGTTTTTTTACTTTGGCATCTGTGGAGTAAATTTCCATCAGATCAATTTTATTAGCAGCAAGCGCTTCATAAGCGAGAGAATGTTCCATTCTTCTGACAAAAAAATCTTTCATTTTGTAATGTGAAAGCATTGCGTAATAGCCATCTTTGCGTTGTGCAAATTCATAGCTAATTCCGAACCGGGCCCGAGGTACCTTTTTTAAATCGGAGATATTTTTTAAATCGTGTTCTTCGGCAAATCTGCGAGAGGTTGCGATCGCGTAAGTATTATTGAATCCAAGAGGCAGTGAAATTGTTAAACCCTTGGTTTCGAGTGCGGTCTTGAGATCATTTATGTTTTTTAATTGAGGCTGCTTTAAAATTTCTTCACTAATTGTACCGGTGTATTCGGGGTAAACGTCAATCTCGCGGGCGAGTAAAGCCTGGTACACGATTCCCGTGCCGCCGAGTCCGATTTTTCTGTCGACCGATTCACTGCGTTGCCTGTTCTTGATCTCGGACTCCATCGTTTGAGCAATGATTTCAGCTAAAATATAGTTTTCCGTAAAAACTTTCGAACCTACAGTGAATGAGTTCGCGTAAAGGGGCGTGAAGCCAAAAAAAAATGTTAACCCAAAAAGCAAAGCAGCGTAAAGAGTCGAGCCTTTAAAATTTAATTCCATAGGTCGAGAAACTCCTGCGACGGTTTCTGGGCAGTGATAAACGTTCGCACGAAATCATCGTGCGGGTTTAAATGGATATCTTTAAATGTTCCCGACTGTACGACCGAACCCTTGTTCATCAAATAGAGAGTATTTCCAAGAGTTGCGGCTTCCATGAGGTCGTGAGTTACGAGTACGACTGTTTTTTTTAGCGACTGAAAAATTTCCTTCAAACTCTGCTGCAAGTCTGATCTCACGACCGGGTCTAAAGCACCAAGAGGTTCATCTAATAGTAAATAACCGGGGTCGTGCATGAGTGCGCGAGCTAGCGCGACGCGCTGTCTTTGGCCGCCGCTCAATTGGTGCGGGAACCTCTTTAGAAAAAGTTTTTCGAGATGCACGAGCTGAAGCAGTTCTTCGATGCGTGCGTTAATGCGTTCGGATTGCTCGGTACGTGTTAATTGGGTTCCGAAAGGCCCGATCGAGAGATTCTCGTAAACACTGAGGTGCGGAAATAGCCCGCCCTCTTGTATGACGTAGCCAATGTTTCGGGCATAAACTTTTGGCGGGATGTGGGTAGGAATTTGGCCTTTTACTTTTACGGTGCCCGATGTTGGCGCCTCGAGTCCGGCGATGAGTCTCAATAAAGTCGACTTGCCACAGCCACTAGGCCCAATAAATACATGGGTTTTCCCTGGTTCGAGCTTTAGTGAAAGATTGTTTACAGCTGCGCTGTGGTGAGACGAATCTTGAGAATCAGGGTTAGAATCTTTCGCTGAACGATATAATTTCGATACGTTTTCAAAAAAAATCATAGGTTTCTGGCGAAAAATTTAGGTTTTTAAATCGTTTCGCGGCTTTCGTCGCAGGCCGCACTTGTTGATATGTAAGAGAAAAAAGACCCGTCGTTTTCGCTTAGGGCCTTTTTATTTTTGAAATGGGGTGATCGAGGGGTCTCGAACCCCCGACCTTCGGGACCACAACCCGACGCTCTAACCAACTGAGCTACGACCACCGTCCAAAGTTCGAAAAATTCTTATAGTGGGTTCGGGGCGAGGAATCAACCCTCAAATGAGCCAAAAAAGGAGTGTATTTTGGGCTCCGGTCGACATATAAAGAACACAGAAATCAATTAGTTAAGGACATTTATTGCATGAGCTGTTTAGCTATGGACCCGCGCATTATTGCGCTTGAAAAGTCTCGCTATCGCCCGCCGCGGCCTCCTAAAAAGAAGCCGCCAAATGGATTTATACCATTCTTATTGATTTTGCTGCTCTTGGCGGCGGCGGCCCTTCATGCCCGCCAGTCCCACGCAGGCGTGTTTGACCTTCCTAGTTTCCTAGAAGCGGGGCAGTGGTCCTTCGGTGTGGAACCAGAAGTTATCATTAGCAATGGCACCGGTGCCGGGATCAACTTCAAACCGCGCTTTGGCGTGAACAATAACCTCAATTGGCAAGCCATCATTGGCACGGGCACCGGGTCCCGCAAATTTCGTATTGGAGCTATCGCTGACTTCGAATGGTTTCCGGATCACGAAAAACAACCCGGCATCGCCACTCCTTTTATGGTGAAGTACAGTCGTGTCGACGACGACGGCGTGCTTGCCATTGGCGTCATGCCGCTCCTTTATAAGTCGTTTGACGGCGAAGGTGGTCGGTATACGCCGTTTATTTCGTTTCCTATCGGGTGGGACATGCGTAGCGCCAAGGTTACGGGTTTTACCCAGGTGGCACTTGGAAGTTTGTTCAAACTACCTACGATGGAGAAATTTAAATACGTGCTCGAAGCCGGATTCAACATTCACCAATCACATAGCTACATTTCGGGCGGCTTTACTTACTACCCCTGAATAGAAAAATATGCACCAGCACTCCACTCATGCGCCGGTTACAGGTTCTTTAGAAGAATCAATTCTAAAGCGTAAAAACGCGTCGACATTAGCTCTAGCTGCTACCTTTTTACTAACTAACGTCAAAATGGTCGTGGCTGTTTTTACCGGCAGCGTGGGTGTACTCTCAGAAGCAATTCATTCTGGCTTAGACCTACTCTCTTCGCTTGTGACGTTTTTTGTCGTGCGAGCCTCAGGCAAACCCGCTGATCTTAATCACCCGTTTGGTCACGGAAAAATTGAAAGCATTTCAGCCCTTTTCGAAGCGTTCCTCCTATTTGTTGCCGGTGGGTACATTGTTTTCGAAGGTGTTCGTGCGTGGGCCAATAGCGATTCCCACCATATTCACAACACTGGCTGGGGAATCGCCGCCCTCGGTGGCTCGATCGTGGTTAACCTGTTCGTTTATTTGCAAAACCGCAAAGTCGCCCGCGAACACGAAAGCATCGCAATTGAAACGAATGCGTTTCATTTCTTAACCGACATGTTTTCCAGTTTGGCAGTATTTGTAAGTTTGATCATCGTGCAATACACCGGTTGGGTGTGGGTGGACGCGCTTGTTGCAGTGGTTATTGCAGCCTACATTACCGTCGTTGGTATACAACAAATGCGTAAGTGTATTGCCGAACTATCAGATACCGCGCTGCCCGACGACGAAGTAGGGGCTATCGCCAAAGCGATCGAAAAACATAAATCCAAATTCGTAAACTACCACGACCTGCGCACGCGAAAATCAGGCGCCAAACGCCACGTCGATTTTCACCTCGAAATATGTTCCGAAGATCGGGTGGCACGAGCGCACGCAGTTTGTGACGAGATCGAAGACGATCTGATGAAACAATTTAAAGAAACCGATGTAAACATTCATGTTGAACCTTGTGGGCACCACGAAGCGGCCTGTGAAAAGGTTTGCTTGTTCTACCGCAAAGACCGTTCTGAGGTTGCACGGAGTGTCTAAAATCAAGTTGCCTGCACCTCTGAGGCATGCGCCCCGCCAAACGCTCGAACGAGTGAGTGCTGTTTTCTTCGATATTGACGATACCTTTTCGTTACACGGAAAAATTTTGAGCGAATCCTACGATGCGCTCTGGCGGTTGCGTAAAGCCGGCTTTCGTTTGGTGCCCGTGACCGGACGCCCCGCCGGCTGGTGCGACATGATCGCGCGCATGTGGCCAATTGACGGCGTAGTGGGCGAGAACGGTGCGTTCTATTGCTCGCTCGATGAAAAAAAGAAAAAACTTGAGAAAATATATCTCGAAACTCCGAAAGTACGAGCCGCAAATCAGAAAAAGTTAATTGCACTTAAAAAGAAATTGATAAAAAAATTTCCCGGTCTTCGAACGCCGAGTGATCAACCGTATCGCGAATTCGACTTGGCCATCGACTACTGCGAGGACGTTAAACCGTGGCCCGAGAAAAGAGTGCAACAGTGCCTCGAATTTTGTCGAAGTCATGGGGCGATCGCCAAACTCTCGAGCATTCACGTCAACACTTGGTTCGGTCGCTATGACAAACTAACTTGTGTACGGCGGGTGTTGAAATCTTTTTACGGGGCCGTTGATGCAAAAACTCTCGCACAAATTGCCTATATCGGCGACAGTCCCAACGATGAGCCGTTTTTCGAAGCGCTCCCATTTACCGTAGGGGTAGCGAATGTCGCGCCGTTTCTTAAAAAAATGGACTACGCACCAACCTACATCACGGAACGTGAAGGTAGTTTCGGTTTCGCGGAATTAGCCGATCGTCTTATTGCGGCGCGTTCTAAGATTTTGCTTCCAAAAAACTAAAACACGCTAACATTAGAGCTGTCGCCCGCATTTGCTTGGGCGCTCCATGGAAGGAGAACGAATGGCAGATGGAACCTTATTAAACCTCTCGCATCGACAGGGAGCAAAACTACTCGAGGAAGCCGTCAGCTTGTTGCATCAGGGGCTTCTAAAACCCGCAAAAAACAAACTTGAACTAGCGCTCCGGTGGCAGCCGTCGGCGGAGGCATACACCCATTTGGCTTGGGTTTTGAGTTTCGAACATAAATATCAGGACGCCATCGCGTTGTGTGAAAAAGCAGTTGAACTCGATTGCGAGTTTGGCAACGCCTACAACGATATTGGCATGTACTACATGAAACTAGGCGATCTAGACGCCGCTGAACCTTGGCTCGAAAAAGCCAAAAAAGCAGCTCGCTATGACAAACGCCAAACACCGTACCTGAATATGGGCCGCATATTTCTTTCGCGGTGTCAGTTCTCGGAAGCTCTCGCGGAGTTCGAAGAAGCCCTAAAGTACGAACCGGAAAATATTGAACTGCGCACAGTTGTCGAGCGCATTCGACTTAAACACCCACGGTGAAAAGTTATTAGCTTTGACTAGTGCAGGAGATTACGAAAACTTCCTTGGTACGGCGATCACCGGCTCGGTCGTTGTGTCCATCGAGGACGTTTCGAATCAATATATCGTAGCGAAACCCGAAACCTTGAAGCTCATCTAAAAATGCCTGCAAGTAACTGCGGCCGGGGTCTGCTAAAATAATGTGTCCCTTTTTTTCGCAATAGCTGCTTAACGTTCGCGCCACGTCTTTCGGGTGAGAATTTTCATACAAAACGTCGCTTCCGATTACGAAATCAAATTTGCCAAGATTGTTTTGACTAGCGCGCCAGTCTAGGTGCAGGTAGGGGAACGTCAGCTCGTTGTGCCGCTGATTACGCGCAAGAAAGACTGGAACTTCTGGGTGAAAGTCGCTGGCGGTGACCCGGGCCCCCAATTTGGCTGCCACTAGTGAAGGAATCGCTAGCCCGCAGCCGACTTCTAGAATCCGCTGATCTTTTAACCAACTTCCCATTCTCGCAACATGTTCGCCTAGTGCTCGCGCAGCTGGCCACACCACACCGAAATAGGGACACAGCTCTTCTACGAAGATTCGTTCCGCCGACTTTTCGTCCACCCCTTCGCAAAGAGAATCAATGGCACGATCAAGATCGGCAATTGTTTCGAGAGTGAGTTCTACAGGACCTAATTTTTCGCGCAGGGTCTTGAGCTCGTACCGCATTCTAAAAGCCTCTTCATATCGGCGGGTAAGGCACTTTCTATTTCTAGCCATTCTCCGCGGGTTTCATGAAAAAAACGTAAGTAACGACTATGGAGCGCATGGCGTTCGAATCCGAGCGCATGCTTCATTTCGTCTGTTAAAACGCCGTGGTCTAAATAATGTAAAAAAATCGACTCGTCGCCGCTGTAGAGTTTATCGCCAACTACCGGGTACCCTGCCGCCGCCAGGTGGGCTCTAATTTGGTGCTGACGACCGGTTTCGATCTTGCAGTCGAGCAAACTCACATTCGGTCCGTGTTGCAATAGCGTAAAATGAGTGCACGCATTCTGGGCTCCGCTCTCAGGTCTCAATAGCTCCGTGCCCTTGGGGTACACGCCAACGCGCAATCGAATGTTTGAACCTTGTGCGGGGCCAATATCGAGATCAACCGTAAAAAGTTTTTCGCTAACATGACCGTAACATATGGCGAAGTACCGTTTTTCGGTTTCCCGTTCTCGAAA
This sequence comes from Bacteriovoracaceae bacterium UBA4573, assembly GCA_002387735.1. Taxonomy (GTDB): domain Bacteria; phylum Bdellovibrionota; class UBA1018; order UBA1018; family UBA923; genus UBA923. Next base: position 29,730 of record DGKJ01000053.1, read on the forward strand.
TTGGCGCACCATCCACGCGGCAGATTCGGGGTTTTTGGCCAGGGCGATTACGCCGCTTGTTTCACGATCTAAGCGATGGGTAATATAAAAGTCGCGTTTTCCGGCGAGAACCCAGTCGCTGCGTTCCTTGCGTAGGTTCGTGAGCAAAGTGTTAAATAAAAACCGTCCGGCGGGATGAACCGGTAAATTAGCCGGTTTATCGAGTACCAATAAGTCGTCGTCTTCGAAGAGTACTTTGTACCCAAAATTTACATTTGGTTCGTCGAACCGCTCGGTCACAACTTGGACCTCGTCGCCCGCAATTAAGCGCGTCGAGGGCCGCAGTAGCTGGCCATCTTCTCGCAAACGCATTCGTATCTCTCCGCCGGCGATTGCCTTTTGGATTTGGTTGCGAGACTTGGTTCGGTAATGTTTTTTCACGAACTGGTCAATCCGTAAGCCGTCGTTACTGTCGTCGACCAGGTGAGTGACGATGTACTGATTTCCTACGATCTCTCGCTTTCGAAATTCACCCGGCATAGGGAAAATTAGATCCTTTGTTTCGCTTTTAGTTCCGAAAAACTCCGTTCGGTGGCTTGTCTTAAAAGCTCAGCGACTGCAGATATTTCGTTCTGAGTGGGAACTTCGTTCATAGCACTTGGATAAGCTTTTACCGTAAATTCAACCTTGGGCAAGATGTCTGAATGATAGACTTTGTGGTTGTAGTAAACCTCTTGCGTTTGGATTTCCGTGCTTTTCGGGTCAATTAATCCCCACAGTTGCAGTTTCATGGTCACTGCAATTCGGCCTCCGCTGGGCATGATCAAATCGATGCGGGCATGGGCTGGGTAAAGGTTTGGTCGGGCAAGTTCCGGATCATAGCGAAATAAATCCGCCGAACTCGCCACGCTCTCTAAAAATTCACGGGCAGCAACTGAATGAGTCTGAGTGTACTTCAAAATTATTCTAGATAAATGTGCGAGTGACTTCACATTTTCGTTGCGGGCCTCGTTCGCGATGAGCGTCAAAAATAGTTCTAGTTGCCCAGGCGAGAGAACCGGTTGAGTCATTCGCGATAATCCGGTTCGAAGTGCTCGAGCATGAATATTCAAAAGAATCGCCGTTCCGTTTTTGTCCAAAAAATCTCGAGCAATTCCCATGAGCGCAACCCGCAGTTTCTGGGATACGTTCGTGAAAAGACCATTAAGAATCCCTTGATAGTCGAGGTAATCGAGGTGTTCGCCGGGCATCGCGGGGTTCGGCGCGTAAACCAACGGTACCGACGCCTCTACTCGCGACGGAGCCGGCATTTCCATAAACGGTTGCGAAATATGTTGTACATCTTCGAAGTTAACCCCCGACAAACCATTTGGAATGGTGATTGCCACTCCGTAATCGCGCAAATGCTCTACCACTAAAGCGTCAGTGGTTTCTAAGTGCGGTACTGCATGGAGCCGCTTAACAATGAAAGGTACTTCTTGGGCGCGCTGTGGTGGCACTAAAAATTCATAATCGGTAGCTAAAAGTACCGGTGGATGAAACGGATGTTCATTTTTGACTATTTCGTCGACGTACTTCGTACCGAGCTGGGGCACGAATTCGAGCGGTGAAGGTAAACGATAGGCGATTGGTGCGACGATAGCCTGACTCAATGGTTCCGGCCGAATTAGATCGACACATTTCTTAAAGAAGCCACCAAGGCGAGATGGCGGCGTCTGCTCTTTGGTTGCCCACGAATTGTTCGGCACCAACGAAAGCAAAAGCAATGTCCAAATAGCGATAAATCTAATGCAATGCACGGGCGCGTTATAACATGCTTGACTAATGAGGTCAAAATTTGAAAATATCAGTATTTTCAATTATTTACATGAGTGCCTAGTATTTCGACTTTAATAAGAAGCTAATAACCCCGGGCGCGCACTGGTCACAATAACCGAATTTCGAACACATGTTCGATACCGTGATTCGGGCGAGTTTATGGTGGTCAGCCGTTGTGTCTTCTTTTTCAGTTCCAAAGAGCGCGATAGCGTCACTGAGTTTGGTCATTTGGGATTTTTGCTGATTAAAGTAGTGGTCTTCGAGTTTTTGCATAAAATCTGGAAAAACAAGCTTGTACTCAACCGGCTGATTTGGATGATCGAGCGCGTAGGCGCCGATGGCCGAAATAACGTTGTTACGAAAGGTGTCCCGCTCAGCTGCGGTGCTTGGGGCACCGATAATGGTTTCAAATTGCTCGATCAAAGTAAGGTCCGGTGATTCCATTTTCCCAGTAATCGAATTCTTTATCTTTTCGTGTTTCAGCAAATGCGACAAATGAATAACGTACTTCTTTAAAAAGTCTCCGTATTGCCGACTCTCGAACACGCCCATGGACTCGCGCACCTCTTGATCGAGAATCTGAATGTATTCGTTTTTAGCGGTTGTGATGAATTCGTGGCAGTCGTGGTATCCGTCTTTAATATCTTGTTTGAGGAATTCGTATTCGCTCACGCGTTTAACAAAATCCTCCAACTCGCGCAGTGCCGAAAGCGGACTGAGACAGCTAAACTCTGAATTTTGAGCAGCGTCAAACAGTATGCCCTTAATCTCGCGAGCCGAGGCGCCCATGCGCCCTTCGTAATAGGGGACTGCATTGTATTCTTCGTGCAAACGTTTTAGCGAAGATCGCAATAATTTCTTTTCTTCTGGCGACAAATTATGGGGAACTCCGCCGTGGTCGTACAGACGGGCTTTTTCAATCGGACTGAGGCTTCCAATTAAATTCGTCACGTTTGGTGGGTAATGAATCGAGTTTGGTTTTTTCAATCGTGAAAGCACGGCCCAAAGCCCTGCGACTAATGTGGTGTGTGGCGCTACGTGTTTCGAGCCGGCAATTTTCTGTAGGCTGACCTCGTAGATTTTGCGTTCACGTGAATAGGACATTAAATAGGGCACTCGAATTAATTCAATGCGCGCTTTGAACGAAGTAAAATCCGGAAATTCCTTGAAAGCGTCGAGTTGTAGTTCATTAGTTGAACCAATCAACACAGTGTCGAGATAGGCGATGCTCGACTGTACATTTACGCTGCCCATTTCACAGGCAATTAAAAGATATTTAAAGGTATCGACTGGGCGTTTGAGTAGGTCGGAATACTCAACTACGCCGCGGTTGCCGTCTATTAGATCACCCGAAAGTTCGTGCAGAGAAAGGCTTTGGAGCGAGGCAGGCAGAAAACTTAGACTGCGATCCATGGTGATCTGGCGTGATTGAGCATCAATGTGTAGTTGCGGTTCAATCGTGACAGCGGCAGTGCGATAGCGCTTGGAAATGTAAAAGCGTTCTATTTGAACGTGGGCAAGAACCTTTTTGAGGTCCCCTTTGTGGGCAGTGAGCAGGGCCTCGAAAATTTGTTTACATTTTTGGCACAGAGAACCCTTTGCGAGGTAGTCCGGCAGATTGCCTTTGAAGCCATATTCGCGAATCAATCGTTCGCGCGCTGTGGCGGGCAACAGCAAGAGCGGGTGATCCTTCAACTCGCAACAAATTCGGGCAGAAACGTCTTCCTCTGGCAATTTCGCGTAAGACTCTAGAGCTCCTTTGGCTGGCGAATAGGTTCCTAGGCCCAGACCGCCTTTTACCGCGCGGTCGACTGGGAAAATCCAGTTAAAACGGTACATCGCACCATCGGGCGTTTCACTGTAATGTTCGAGTCCCTTCATGATGCATTGAACAATGCTCGACTTGGCCGAACCATTTGGTCCGTGAAGTAGAATCAACTTGTTGTTAATGCCTTCCTTAACGAAGTTCTGAAGCGAACGGTAGATTTCTTGTTGCACTTCGTCCTGTGCGATTACCCGAAATTTAGGGTCATCAAACTCCATATCGAAGAGCCGAAAATGACGTTCTTCCCCGCTGGTGGTGGTTCCAAAGTGATCCAGCATATCGATCATGTATTGGGCCGACCCGCGTGTGTGTTTTCGAGCGTCTTTGGCTACCAAAGAAATGTATTCGTCGAACGTAAGGATGCGGTTGTTTTTTTCAAACTCGGTCTTAACGTCTTGTTCAATGCGCGAAAGAATTGGATCCATTCGTCTAAGACCCCCCTTGGACTAGTGTGCAGGTGATCAGGCCTACTCGTCAATTGAAACAGGGCGCTCTTTAATGCGCTTCGGAGTTAGAAAGTTTTTCTTTCGAATTGGTGAATACTTTTTAAGGTATTCGATGACGATATCTCGTAAAAAAACTCCCTCAAAGGTTTTTACTCGATGTTTTTTTACTCGATCAAAAATAGTGTGAAGATGGTCGCCCCCTTGGGTCAGGAAATTAATGGTGGCAATTTTATAACGTTTCCGAGGGTCAATCATTCGCCCCTCGGGTGTTAGCGTTGCGTCAAGCAAGAGATCCCGCTCCCAGTCTTCGGACACTCCGTTCGAATCCAGATCGCGATCCCAGCGACCTCGCATACCGGGTGGTGCCGCAGTTCGTGTCAGTGAGAGTCCAGCTACCGGAAAAATCCCGTGTCCACCGCTAGTACCTATTCTTAATAGTTCGAAAAGCTCTTCTCCAGTGAGGGAGGCAATAGCCAAACTGTTGTCGAACGGCAGAACTCGAAACACGTCGCCGTAGTTTAACTTGCCTTCCGGAAGATCTGCTCGGAGTCCCCCTTGGTTAACAAATGCACAGCAGACATCGCCATCAATCGTGCGGGCGTATTCGAGCAAAGCGTCGGCAACTAGATTGCCGAGAGCAAGTTCCGTTGTGTGCACTTTTTCGAAGCGATCTTCTGATTCACCAACCGGGAGCCGCTTAAGATCCTCGGCGTTGTCTCGATACCGAGCCATGGCATTGGTAATGTCCAAAACGGCTGCTGGCTCGTTGGCTTTCGTCGGTACCTCGGACCAAGATGCGAATTCGTGGCGGCGGTTTTTCTTCCAAAGCTTTAGAACTCCAACGGTGCGGGCGTAAGAACCTGCTTCTATGACCGGGGTTCCATGGATCACTTCTTGAGCTTTCAAATGGGTATGGCCAGCAACTACTGCATCAAGAGTGCCTTGAGGAAGTTTTTCTAGCAGATCGAGGATCTCGGCACGATCACCGCGTTCCCGACAACGGCCCTCCTTATTGCAAAGCAGACCCGCGTGGGCCACCAGCACTACAAAATCACAACGTTGACTGGTTCGCAGATACTTGGATTCGGCCAAGACAACGCTGTAGAGCGCTTTAAAACGAACATTTTTTACGAAGTCGACGACAGTAATGTGTTCGGTGCTTGGTGTAGTGGCACCGATGACACAAGTTTTGGTTTCGTTTTTATGAAAATAAGCACGCGGAGCAAACACCGTTCTTTGTCCGAGCGCGTTACAGCGTGGACCCGGTTTGCAACTTGGCGCATTTTTTTGAATCAAATTTGCCGAAAGCCAGGCGAACTTGGCTTCTTTGACTCGTTTTTTTAAATTTCCAAGACCGTCTTCGCCTTTTTTTACGTCGATACGCCCCTCAACTGCCGGCCCGTAATCGAGCTCGTGATTTCCGATGGCGGCAGCATCGAATCCAATCAGGTTATATAAATCCACTACCGCGCGACCTTTGCTCAAATTGCCTTCGAGAGACCCTTGGAATAAATCTCCTCCGTCGAAAAGGAGCGCGCTTTGCGGATAGATTTCTCGAAGATTTCGAATTGTTTCCGCGAAGGGCTCCGCCCTTTCAATATTTGCATGAAAGTCCGAGGTGGCCAAAATAACGAGATCAGCGCGCTCGCCTTGCTCGCTTGCACTGGGTGGCCGGCCGGCACAAGCACTAAACGCAACTAAGAGCAAAACCCCTAATAGGGTTTTAACCGAAGGGTTCATCACTAAGGCCGTACGAGCTTTAGGTTTTTTTCTTTGATCTGTTGCATCAGAGCGGCAAGAGCTCTGGCCCGGTGACTAAGTTCGTTTTTTTGTTCGAGAGCCATTTCGGCCATCGACAAATCGGTGTCCTTTACCAAAAAAATGGGATCATATCCAAAGCCGTTGGGGCCCCGAGGAGTTTCAAGAATAGACCCTTCAACTGTTCCGGTAGCGGAAACCACAACGCCTTCCATAAAAAACACCAAGGTACAGACGAATCGCGCGGTGCGTTTGTCTTTCGGTACTCCTCGCAGTTCTTCAAGAAGTTTACGTACATTCGATTCTGATTTGCTGTAGCCCGGTTCGATTGAAGCATAACGATCTGATAAAACGCCTGGCCGTCCACCGAGTGCGTCGACTTCCAAGCCGGAGTCGTCACTGATGGTAGGGAGTTTTCCTGCTAGGTGCGCAAGTTGTCCTTTTTCAAACGCATTTTCATAATAGGTTTTACCGTTTTCGGCCTGGGCCAAGGCCGATGCGTTCGACGTGATTTCGCCGACAGTAACCAATTTGTATTCAGGATATTTATTAAATAGCGATTGGTATTCGCGAATTTTTCCGGCGTTTTGCGAGGCCAGCATGATCATGTTGGTAGGTCTCATAGAGGCGTTCTCCTGCTTGGTTGTGGTAGCCAGCAACATAACGCCACTGGAGAGGATTTTCTAGCGCGTTTGTCGTTTAGGTTTTGTGGCGGGGGTGTAGGGCTTTTCCCGGGCGCTCCACTCGCGAAGAAAGGCGGGAAATGAGTCGAAAACATCGCGCGCTGCTTCCGGTGTCATTTTCTTTTCTCGTACTAATCGTTTTTTAAATTGCGTGGCTCGTTGTTCCAGATTTTCCAGGGCCGCAGGTCGCACCCACGGGTTTAGGTACTTCGGATTGGGAATTATAAGAGCCAGGAGGATTGCTTCATGGGTACTTATCTCCTTGGCGGTGTGGCCGAAATAGGTGCGAGCAGCAGCTTCGGCCCCAAAAAGTTCGGGGCCCCATTCGATCGTATTGAGATACAATTCCAAAATCTGTTTTTTTGTGAGTTCTTTTTCAATTCGTAGCGCTAGAGGAATTTCTGTGGCCTTGCGGACCATCGATTTGTCTTTGGTGAGAAAAAGATTTTTGGCCAACTGTTGAGTAATCGTGCTGGCGCCGCGCGAAAATTTACGATCCTGAACGTCTTCTTCAATGGCGTTGCGAATCTCTTCGAGATCTAAACCAGTGTGGTCATAAAATTTCGCATCTTCTAAAAGAATCACAAAATCCTGAAGTTCTTGCGATATTTCCGCGAGTGGCTTCCAAAGTCGAAGGCCCCGCACGGTTGTCCCCAACAAAGTACGAGTCAAAGGACAGCGGTATTCGACGACGGTTCCATCTTCGTTGAAGATTTCGTCGCAAACCGGTGGTCGCAAGCTTTTGGCGTTGAGCGAACCGGCTTTATACCAATAAACGTAGCTCGCCCAAACCAATATTGTAATTCCGATGGCGCCACCAAAAAGCATCCACCAACGCACGAGACCAAGTATCCGCGAAGCAAGTTCTAGAAAAAGTTGCGCAAAGAGAAAAAGAGCAATAACGCCTAGGCAGATGACAAAAGTTACGAGCGCGACGATGCCAGGGGAAAGCGGAGTTGAGGTGAAATCTTGCACCTCTCTATATTAATAGACAACACCCATGCCGTCATAGCGCGGATCTGCGGCGGCTTCCCACTGGGCAGTTTTTTCTCGGCGTATGAGCATCTGCGGATAGGTGTACACGCCACTTTGTACGTCAACCTCGTAACCAGCTTCGCGAAGGGCCTCAACGGCATCGGGCGCCATGAAAGATTCGACCTCGGCAATAAATTGTTTGCCCTGGACCCAACGTGGGTGAATGCGGGCGCTGGCGATTGCCATTTTTGCGTCCAATTTGTGAATGAAATAATTTTCCAGAAATAGCGTAATGCTGGAGTGGGTGCGTAAGCCGCCTGATGCGCCCAAGACCGCTACGGGCGTTTTTCCGTCGAATAACAAAGTCGGGCTCATAGTAGAGCGAGGTCTTTTTCCAACGGCGGCGGAGTTTGGTCTTCCGGGTTCGGCGTCGAAGTCCGAGAGTTCGTTGTTTAGTAAGAAACCATGTTGCGGAACGGTAACGCCCGACCCAAAAATTTCTTCTATTGTGTTAGTGATTGAAACAGCGAGCCCCTGATTATCGATCGTACTAATTTGAGCAGTAGACCCATACTCGGGGAGACGCGGAAGGGGGCGCTGCGATTTTGGGAGCTGGTCCTTTAAAAGGTGCGTGACTCGCGTGCCAATCTTAGATTTTTTTTCATTTATCGATTTTTCGATTTCGATCCATGCTTGTTTTTCGGCATTAGATTCAAAATATTTTTGTGGATCGATCGTGGCGAACCCACGATCTGCAATAGTTTCAGTTCGAAGTTTCTGAAAATACGCCAGTGCTTCGACTGAAGTTATGTATCGCTCGACCGAATCATGACTGGGAACGGTTTTATCTCGATAATAGTGTTCTAAAAATCGAAGAGTCGCCCCTACTGCAATCGAAGAACCACTGGGAGGACCTTGCATGTAAGCAGTCTTTCCGAAAATTTTAAAAGTGATCGGTTTTTCAAAAGATACTTTGTAATCTTTCAAGTCTTGTTCCGATAGGCGAACACCAAGCTTTTGGGCTTCCGTTAACCAGGATTTTGCGAGTGGGCCCGTATAGAAACTGCTTCCCCCGTTATTGGCAATTGTACGCAGAGTTTTGGCCATCTGAGGCTGTCGCAACAAGTCTCCGCGAACTAGCGGGGTTTGCCCATTTTTCGAAAAAGTGCTTTTGGTGGCGGCGAATTGTTCGATTCGTGACCAGTTCTTTTTAATATCAGCTTCGACATTGCTAGATATAGGAAAGCCATTTTGGGCCACTTCAATTGCAGGCTGCATGATGGTTTTCCAAGGCAGTTTACCCCAGCGCTTGTGAGCGGCCGCAAAACCCGCCACCGTGCCTGGTACCCCCACGGGATTAGGGCCGGTGACGCGTTGGGGATAATAAGGAATAATTTTATCGTCAGCGTCGAAAAACATTTTTGGGTGAGCCGACTTCGGTGCGACTTCTCGGTGATTTACACAACTGACCGAGCCGTTTTTCCCAACCAAAATAAAACCGCCGCCACCGATGCCCATTTTGTGGGGAGTCGTAACGTTCACTACGAACGCTGCCGCGATTGCGGCGTCGACCGCGTTTCCGCCTTTTTTAAACATTTGAATACCAGCCTGGGTCGCGTAGTCGCTCGAAGTGGCGATCCCCCAACCAAACGCCGCAAGGGGGGCGCAAACGTGAAAAAGCAACAAACTCAAGCAGATGCGCGCGGTCTTCTTTATGGTAATCACTAATAATCCTTTAATATCATATGGTTATGCATGAATTAATTTTGACTAAAATAGTATGACTTTAGTCGGCCCAGCCATATATAATAGAAGGGATGGTGGGGGAATTCGTCAATCGGATTCGAACGGGGCCGCGTTTTGCGTTGCTCCTTGTAATGGTCTTCACGCCGGTGCTTTTTTGCGCCAAGGCCGGTGCAGAAATTCGAGCTTGCGAAAAGGAACCCCGAAAAATTATTCCGGGCTTTGACGAATCAGAAGCTCGAGTGCGTGCCCGTATCGATGCTGGCGAGACGGTTGACTTGGCTGGACTTGAAGCCTGTTCCGCAAAAATTCAAAACTGTGCAACCGATCTTTCACCGATTTCAATTGAAACAGTCGAATTGTTCAAAAATTTTTCACTCTCCAAAACATCAAAAAAAATGGTGACCGGCAAATTCAAAAAAGAAACCAGAGAAGCCCTCGATAACGGTGACGATCTAATTAGTTGCGACCGCGACGGTCTAGCCGCGCGTACCGCGGCAGCAGTTGCTATCGCCAGCGCGGCAGTTCAGGCCGAGGAAGATCTTGAGGCCTTAAAAGCCGACCGCATCGCGGACGAAAAAGAGCGACTGCGGCTGGCTCTAATCGCGTCACCACTGATGTGCCGAGATCTCGAAGAGTTTAATGAACTAGCGGGGATCTCCGCGCAGGTCGATGACTTTCAGGATCGAATAGTAGAAGAAGCCGCGGTGCTTGAAGTGGTTTACGGTATGTGCAAAGGGCTAAAAACCGCATCTTCCAAATGGAAAAGATCGCGGGGTAAAAAGGGCGGATTAGATCTTGAACGAAAACTTCTCGCTTCTTTGCGAGCGCATTCAGATTTACCTAAGTTCGCCCTTTACGAAAAGTGGCCCGGTTGTCCGTGTGACAAAGACAAGTCGAGCCGTAAGATCAAAGGGGTTTGTTTCAAGGGGCTGACCCCCTATGATCCGATCGACGAACGAGTACCGCAGTTGCTCGAGCGATATGCAGAAAAACTTCAGGCCTGGGCAGTGGCCAATGGTATGACGCTCAGTTCGGTTCAGATGGGTGGTTGCTCCTTTGCTCGTCTGGCGCGTGCCGGCGGTCATGAAGACGGAACATTCGATCATAGTGATATCAGTTCTCACGCCGAGTCGAGTGCGTGCGATCTGTACAGTGCCACTTTCGAAGAGACGGTAAAGTCGGGTAAAGATCGAGTTAAAACTAAAACCAAAACGGTTAAATTTTTTGACCTACGAAGTAGGAAAAGAAAAAAAATTCAGTCACACCCTTTTGCAGACGCGTTTCAAAAATATTTAAATTGGATGGATAAAGAAAAACCATTAATCGAGCGAATGGCATTTAAGCGTCATGATGTGGAATTAAAACGCGAAATAGTGAAACGGGTAAATAGTTCGAAAGATCGCACTAAAGGCAAACACCACGATATTGAAGAAAAAAAATCGAAGAGCCGAATTCCCGAGGCGATTTATGACTACCGAAAATTGGCCGATGAGCTGGAAAAAAATGGTTGTCCGCTAAAAGATGAAAATTCCTGCGATCAACTGCGCTTGGGATTTCTTTTAATAAATGCAGGACGCGATGTAGGGTTTCTCACGATTGCCCCCGGTGTCGGCAGTCACGATGGCCACGTTCACTTAGGTGCTTCGCCCGACGAACAAGACTCTCTTCGTTTGACCAGCGGGTTGATGCCCACCGAGTGTCACGATAAACTTATCGACTACTACGTGATTCGAGCCGCCGGCCTTGAACTGCCGTACCCGCAGTGCGCCGAGCGCTTTAAAATGTCTCGTTGAACAACTCTTTGCAGAAACCAGATTTTCGATGGGCGTCGATCGCCAGGCGAACGCTTCGCGCGAATGATTTTGCTAATTCAGGGTGGTCCATAAAAATTTTTCTCAGACTTCTGGATAATTCGATCTGAACGCCCTGTTGCGCGGTTCGATTGACAATATTTCGCGGGTGCATTCCCGCAAATTTTCTAGCTTCTTCCCACGGTAAAATGTGAAGGCTTGGCATGGTTCGTTCTGCGAAGTCCTCTAGACGAGCCGCGATTTTATCTCGCAATAAACTGTTTTGACCGCCCAAGATCACAGTGGCCCGTTCATTTTCTATTGGGTTTCCGAACCAGTAAAACCCGTGCACGCTCACGCTAGTGGAGGCTCGTTCGAGCATTTCAAGGGCTCGGGGTTCGTCGAACAAAGTGCTGGGAACATGGTGATCCCAGGCCGGTTCTTCGGGAAGAAGGGATTCAAACTTATACAGCGAGTGTTCGCCGCCGGCTATCAAGTCGGCGAGTTCCGACGTGCCTGGTTCGATATTACCGCCGTGAATTGCGAGCACTAAAATTGGCGACCGTCGCAAAATAGCCGCAACTCGAAAGTCGCGGTCTTCGGTGAATTCTTTTCGTAGTTCAAAAAAACTATCGAATCGATCGATGTGGTTTCCGTGAGTATTGTTCGCATAGGCGGCTCCGCCGGCCACCAAAAAGGTAGCAGCAAATGTGTAAATTTTTCGAAGAGTAATATTTACCGACATTAAGACCGATCTAATAGAGGTCGCAGAATTGGGAAATATAAATCTTCTTCGAGCGGCATTCCGAGATTTGCGCGCCGATCCTCTTCTACGAAAGTGAGGGCAGTGCCATGAACCACCGCGAGTGGGCGCGGAACGGTACCCTCGCCCATGGCGTAGACCGCAAGTCCCGCTAGCGCATCGACATGATTAATCTGCGTCATTTTAAACGGTCTTCCGTAAAGGTCGGGGGCGCCCACCAGATTTTCGGTGGGTTCAAAGCCCCAGAACGACAAGCCGATTCCCGTAACTCCGCGGCGTAGCGGAGTGGTGTGAGAGTCAGTTAATATCACCCCTAGGTTTTTTAGACCCCAACGCTCGCGTAACTCTTGCCATAGTTTTTGGGCCGAGGCGTAGGGGTCGATCGGATAGAGAATATAAAAGTCGCCAGCAGCATTGCTCTCATCGATCCCTGCCGCCGGAATTAAAAGGCCATGCGCTACGGTGAGCGTGGTGTTGTAGCCGATGGTGCCAAGAAAGTGTTCACATTCTCGACGCACCAAATCCTCTTTAGATGGTGCTTCGTCCTTCAGAAGAATTCTATTCTCGGCCAGAGAAACGATTTTCGAGGTGACGGCCAACACCATGTTTTCCCGCACCAGGGAGCGTGGCACTTGGGTCGCAATGAAATCCGCCAAGTGACCACCAACAGCAAACAGAGGCGTTTCAACGGCTTGGACAGAAATGGCTGTAGAATTCGGTTTAGTAAGAGGCATTTTTCGATTTACCGACCCACTTCATCGCAGCGTACATCAGCGGCGTATCTAGGGTAGCAAGCAAGGTTTTTAATAAAAACGGCGGGACCATGGCTTTCATTAATTCGGGCGCTGGGAGTACTCCCGCCAGAAAAATTGTCATGAAAACGACTGTGTCGATAGCCTGGCCGACTAATGTAGAAACATTTTTTCGAAGCCAGAAGTGGCGCCCCTCGGTACGTCTGCGAATGGCATGAAAAAGCCGTACGTCGATAAGCTGGGAAATTGTATAGGCCGTAATCGAAGCAAGCACCATACGGGGAGTTAGTGAATACATTGCCGCATAGGCTTCGGACAGGTCCCGGCGCGGTGAGGGTGGTAGCAAACCCCCAATTTCTACGATCACAAGTGCGATGACTTGAACAAAAAGTCCGGTCCAAACCATGTTGGTGGCCGTTTTTGGTCCAAAGAGTTCTGACACAATATCGCAGACTAAAAAAGTAAGAGGAAACACCAGAATTCCGGCCGAAACCGTGAATCCGCCTACCATTACCAGCTTCGAACCGATCAGATTAGCGGTCACCAGTGATCCCGAAAAAACACCGGCCAGGAGTGTGAGGGCAAAAGCTCTTTGGTCTGTCATGTGTGGGCCATCCATTAACTTAGAGGGTCGAGCGAGTTCAACTTTATCTTTTAAAGGGGAATTGCTTGGGGTCCCTTGCGGTGTCCACCGGTATTTGATATAACGCATGGCGGTATTAGAAAGGGGTTCAGGGGTATGTCACTTTCTCAATCTGAAAAAAGATTCACTATTTACCATAATCCACGGTGCACCAAGAGCCGGGAGACGCTCGATCGTCTAAAAAAGGCAGGAATCGAGCCGCGAGTGGTGGAGTATTTAAAAAATCCCATTTCGGCAGACGACCTTGATCGCCTCTTAAAACAATTGAAATTACAGCCTCATGACTTAGCTCGAAAATCCGAGGATCGCTACGTGGACCTCGAGTTGGCGACTAGTCCGCCGCGAACTCGCAAAGAATGGGTTCATTTGTTGGCAGCCAACCCAGTACTGATTGAGCGCCCAATTGTGACCGACGGGGAACGGGCAGTGTTGGGACGTCCCCCTGAAAACGTCGATCGTTTGCTCACTTCCTGAATACATTCAAAGTGAATTAGGTACGAACTTCAAAAATAGCTTAAATTCTGACTAATTTAGTTCAATATAGAAAGTGAGCATTGTCGATCTCGTGCGCTCGTGGCACATCCTTCAAGCAACAGCCAAAAAAGGGGGTGCTCATGGTTCCTGTTCTTTCCATCGTGTCGGTCGGCCTCGGAATCTTCGTCGCAGGTTTTCTAGGAATTGGCTCGGTGGCTCGCGCCGCTTTGCCAAAGCCATTGCCGGTACCGAGCGAGATTCGAATCGTCCCATCGAGTTCGCGAACAGAAATCGCCGGAGTATTGAGTTCCAATCAAAAGCACCTGGCTTATCACTTATTGCGAGCTGGCGATGCCGGCCGAACTATTCTGTTTCATCAGAACCATCGCCACGCACTTCGACTAAAAGAAGTTCTAGAAAACGCCTTTGAAAAGGAAGCCGTGGCGCGAACGCGAGAGATCGTTGGCACGGCTGAAGCGTTTAACGAACTGTTGCACTATGGTGCAAAATTTTTTGAAAACAACGGACCCTATGAGCCCGCCAACCGTAAATTTGTGCTCACCAAGGTTACTCCGCAAGCTGCCCAGCAGTTGGTCGAAGAATTTAGCGAGCCCGACGCTAACCGATGCCGAGGTTCACAAGCGGAGGTAACGAGTACCTGCACTGATTCCGCACTCAACGAAATCGTTCGTCTGATGACCGACGAGTCTTTTGAAGTGCAGCGCTTGCCCGAAACCCCAGACGGCGATGAACTTGCGTCTACCGGTGGTAATTTGTACGAAAAACAAATCACTGGAGCTGAGGTAAAGGAATGGCTGGAAAACGGTGGAACGATTGACTTGAACTGCCGAGTGGTTCGAGCAACTGATGCGGAACTAGCTTGTCAAAAACAAACCACCCGCACTCCGGGCCCCGTTGGAGATGCGCTGCGCCGCGTGGTGCGCCATTTGGCGCTGGCCCTGGGATACAGCGAAACGGAACATCAAAAAAACCAGATCATATATCTAATTCGTTACCTAGAGGAAGGGAATGAAGAGGATTTTCGACTCTCGAGTATTGAATGGGTGAAAGATCGCGGGAACTCGGTCGTTGATTTTATGATGGGTTTCGTTGAAGTCTACGAAGATTACAATGCCCGCATGGGTTCCTGGGAATCTTATGTGCAGATTCTTGATCCTAAAACTACAGAGATTTCGCTAAAACTAGCGAAAAACGCCCAGTACTTCGAAGAAAAAATGCCGTATGGGGAATTTCGAAAAAAATTTCCTCCGGAGTATTCGCCGCCGGCTCTGGTCGCGTATTACCTACAAGAAATTTCTTCGATGCGAACGGCAGGATACAATTTGCCGAATTACGATGATATTCGCCGCGACGTAGGTTTTAAGAATATCATTCGACAAGACCCACTGAGTTTAGAGCAAGATCCAATTGTTCGTGACGAGCGCCGACAAATGTATCAGGAGTTCCTTGTTGCTTCTAAAGTCGACGAGGTTCTGGAACTCGGTCCACGCGCGAAGAAACTGAAAACTCTGTTGCATGAAGTGATCGGTCATGGCTCTGGCACATACGATGTTACGAAGTACGGAGATAAAGAAGACCCGGTTTCGGCCATGGGTTCTCCCGCAAGTTCGTTGGAAGAACAACGGGCCGATCTTACGGCGTTGGTATTCGGAGCAGATGCGAAGTTAGTTGAAGTCGGAATTTTTAAAGACCAAGCCGAAGCCGACCAAATTTTGCGAGTGTTGTACGATGACTACATGGCCGACTTCTTGCGAAACCTGGCTAAAAATCGTTCGTTTGCGCAGTCGCATCACCGTGGCCGATGGCTTTTCATAAATAAACTGCTGGAGGCAGGAGCCATTGAATGGGCTGCAAAGGATGGAGAGCAAATCTCCGATCGGAATCGCGTTTTGAATGTTAAAGACTATGCTTTATTCCACGCGACTGCTCTAAAAACTTTGGAAGACCTTCAGCGGATTAAAGCAAGTCGTGGTGAAACTGAAATGCGGGAACTTTTTGCGAAATACGCTCCGCTCGATGCGATTAATGAACCCTGGGCTCAAGCGATTATTGAGCGAGGGGCAAAACTACGAATGAGTAATGGCACTGTCGAGCAACCATGGAAAATGAATCGAAAGGGCGTTGTAAAGGTTTTCGGAGATTCCAGTTCAATGGAATCAATCGCTACTTTTTGGAACGCCTGTTTGTATAAACCACATTTATGTCGGGAGGCATCGGAGTAATCGATGAGTGCCGCTAAGGTTCAGACGGGTGACGTCGTTCGTTGGTGGGGCCCGCTCAGTGTCGCACTAGGCGCCGGGTTGTGGGGTCTTGAGTCGTTATTTCGGGTACGACTGGGCGAACATTTTCCGGCCGATCTATTGGTGTTTTACGAACACGTCATGGGCACCGTCGTTTTAGCGCCAGTACTGTGGTTCGCTCGCAAACAGGTCGCCCAGCTTACCAAAAAGGCTGTAGGTTGGTTGCTCATTTCGGGAGTTGTCGGCTCTGCTTTTGGAACGGTGTTATTCACTGCTTCGCTTAAACATCTCAATGTTTCCGTCGCCACCGTACTGCTAAACTTACAACCACTCGTTGCGATTTCAATGGCTTCGATTCTTTTAAAGGAAAGAATGGCCAAGGGATTCGCGTGGTGGGCTGCCTTGGCAGTGGCCGCGGGTGTGGTGATAACGTTTGAACATGTCGAAAATTTTAGAGTCGAAAATCCCGTCGGAATACTTTGTGTGTTCGGTGCTATTTTGTGTTGGGGTACCGCCACAGTAGCGGGTCGTGGCCTTATGCGCGAAACCTCAATTTGGGTGGCCGCACCGTTGCGGTTTGCCGTTGGGATGTTGGCTACCCTCGGTGTTGTTGTTTTTGGTGGCCGCTCAGAGTTGATGGTCGAAAAAATACCGATTCTGGGTGAAGGCGACATTATAAAACAATACGCGCTTCTTTTGTTTGCCGCGGGCATTACGCCGACCTTTTTTTATTTTGTAGGACTTAAATACACTCGAGCTACGGCTGGCGCCTTCTGTGAAATGATTCAAGCGATTGTTGCAGTTTTGGTGGCATGGATCGTACTGGGTGACGCGCTAGCTTGGCACCAGATTATCGCAGCAGTGGTGTTGGTGGTGTCGGTAACCATGATTAATTTATTGCAGGCACGAGATAAATCATGACTGAGAATCGTTCGGAATTTTGGAAATTAACCTTAGTGGTTTTTGGGCTATTGTTCGGTTGGGTCGCGCTTTGTCGGGCCGACGATAAAACACTCACGCTAAAGGCCGGCTCTTGGGAAAAGAGCTACACATTGAAGCAGCTCCAAGAGTTGCTTCCTATGACGGAACTAAATGTTTATGACCCGGTTTATAAAAAGGAAATGAACTTTGAGGGGTTCTTGCTGAGCGATGTGTTGGGGCTAATGACTTCGGCCAACCTTACCAAGAACCTGGGCCAGGAATTAGTGTTTACCGCGGAAGACGGGTTTGCCCCGTCAATGTTTTTGCCCGATCATCGGAACCAACGAGCAATTGTCGCGTTTGGGGAAAAAGGGAAAAATGGCGGTTGGTCGGAATTCGAAACCGGAAAAACCACGACCACTCCCGCGCCATTTTATGTTGTGTGGCAAAGTTCTAAGTTAAAAGAAGAGCGTTATCCTCGGCCCTACAAACTAGTTAAGTTGGAAGTGGTAAACTTGCGGGAAAAATTCCCGAAGGTGTTTCCGACGGGTAATACTCATGAAAAGGTTTTTCGGGGCTTCACCACGTTTAAGCAACATTGCTTAATGTGTCATTCAATGAATCTCGAGGGCGGCGAAGTGGGACCAGAGCTCAATATTCCAAAAAACATCACGGAATATCGCAGCGAAAAAACATTGCGAAATTTTATTCGCAGCGCGAAATCATTTCGCGCCAAGTCAAAGATGCCAGACTTTCCCCAGTTGACTGCTCGAGAGCTTGATGGCTTGATGGCGTATCTCAAATACATGGGTGGTCAGAAAATATTGCAGTAAATAGTTTTTGGGGTTTCTGATCACAATTCTAGAGGGGGGAATTCGTGTTCTTTTTTATTTCAAAAAAAATTAGTTCATCTTCGATCATGGGCTTGGGGCTCATGACGACAGTAGGTTTAACAGGTCTGAGCATTGCGTCGAACCTGGCGTGGTCAAACGAGCGGTCGAACCCACCTGGTGCTGAAGGCGGGGCAATGATTCCTGCGCTCGATTCGCGCACCAAGGAGCCGCTCGACTTAGATAAGCTCGACTACGACAAAGACGTAAAAAATGCCGCTGACCATGTTTCAAAATGGTTTTGGGCAGAATTTGGCCAAACACCACCGCCTGGTCTTTTAGAAACCATGACGAGTGCGGAATACGAAGATATTTTAAAAACCATTGCTGTTTACGACGAAACTTCTGCGAGACGTCTTGAACTTGAGCGCACCGCTAATCGCGAAATTCTAATGAAGAAAGCGTTTCTTGAGCCGACTTCAATGGTGTTTCCTTACGAAGAGCGTATGAATGGTTACGCTCGTCGCTTCGAGTATTATATGGATGCAGAGTTAATGCTAAAATATGATCCGAACCAAAAAATGCCTTTGGATCCTACGGCTCCGGAGTTGCCACACATGATTTCCACGGCGACCGAGGCTCGCATCCTGGCCTATCGCGAATTGCAGCAAGCATATGTGGAAATGGTGAAGTACTCCGGCTGGAGTCCTTGGCTAGGTAAAATTGCGGCGTATGCCCACAAAGTTTCGGGTGGAGTGAAAAAAATTCTACCTAAAGAACTAGGTGCGGCAGCCGGCGCCGGTGGCTTAGGCTATCTAGCAATATCAGGTGAACAAGCAGAATTTTCTTCGCAGCTCGCGGTGTTTTCGAGTAGCGCCGTTGTAGGCGGCGTTGCTGGCTACACCTGTGCATTGTTGCTCTCGGAAATTCCAAAAGGTGTTGTGGGCTGGTGGATTATGCCAACCATCAACGGCTGGACCGCTCCTCGATATGCTAGAAATGTATTTCGAAAAGCATTTAGCCAGTCCGCGCGTGCTAAAGAAGCCCGCATTCGTTTAGAAACTTTTGGTAAACGAAAAAAATAGTAATTAGCGTTTCAATAGGTCTTCACGGGGTGGTGTCCAGTTCGGTACGAATCTTGGACATTTCCCCGGGGGATCGTTGATGATCATTTCCGGAAAATCTCGGCCTTCACTTCGGTCATATCTCAAATCTCCCACGATCCATTGGCCCGCACCTTGCCTCTTGATGAACGGTACCCGATAAAACTTCATTACCGCGGAAAACTCGCAGTTATGGTCGTAGAAACTGCGTAACCGCTCAAGTGGTAGGCGCGTTTCACCCACCCACTGAAAAAGCCCTGCCTTTTCGAATTCCAACGCCTTAGACTGAGTCACAGGTTTCAGATCGGCAGTGAACTTTGCCGAACTAAAAATGCTAGGGCACAAAGACGCGGGCACTAACCAGGATGCGAAGGCGACGGTGAAACGACGTGCTACGTAGTCGGTACGGTCTGTTTCGACGCTCGTGCCAGTCCAACAAAACGGATTTAACGGGAGCGGTGTTAACGATACGTCGAGAACGGTCGTCCCGAATGCGTGGCGCAGCCAGAGTCGAGTGCGCTGATCCATAGAGATTGAAAAGGAACGGAGAAAAAAAACCGGGATGAGTAGCAATACCAATACCCAAGCGGTGCTTTGTTGTCGGTGTCCTTGAAACCAGTTTCGCCAAAGTTTGAACGAAACAACAACGGATACCAGCCAAAGAGCAACCGACCCCCAGTGGGTGGCGCGATACTGCACCATTAGATACAGCAGTCCCCCGAGCAGCGTAAATATCAGCGCCCGCACAAATTTGCTGCTAAAGCGAAAATAAGCAAACGGAAGTCCAATCGCCCATATCAGGGGTTCGACAATGAAAAGCGAATCGCCGTAAATCCAAGAGTTCCAAAAGGGCCAAAATGGATGCACGCCGTAGTTGTTCCAAGAGTCGGCGAATACGTGAGTGCTGATCCCCAGTGCCGCCGCAAAGAAGAGCACCCCAAAAGGTGCGTTTAGTGATTTAAGCGATTTAAAGCCAGAGAGCCAACGAAGCAGGGCTGCTAATATAGCAGCGCCCGGTAAGGCGAACGCAAGCGTGTGGGTGTGGCCGCGGTGGTGAAGAATTTGACCAATTCGTTCGCCAGAAGCCGAGGTGGTTATTCGAGTGTAGGCAAAATCGAGATCGGGCAAATTATTTGCAATTAGAGATGCGAGCAGTATGGGGCGGCTGTATTTTCTTAGTTCCGGTTTAATCGCGGTGATAGCTTCGGCGCAAGCAAGTCCGACGAGGGAGTGGGTGATGTTGTCCATTCTACTGGTATCCTTTTTGGTTTTCCCCTGGCTCAGGTGATCTCGAATCAAGTATACTCGTAGATCAGAGTATGCCCACCCCGTTTCGTGCTTTGAAAGACAAAAATTTTCGCGGGTTCTTTTTGGCCCAACTCATTTCGATGAGCGGTACTTGGACACAAGGAATCGCTCAGAGTTGGTTAGTGTATAAACTCACACACTCCGGTTGGTGGCTGGGTGTAATCATGTTTTGCAATCACTTTCCGGCTTTCGTAGTTAGCCCGATCGCCGGAGTTTTTGCAGACCGAGGTGAGCGACGCCACTTATTGATGGTCACTCAGTGTGTTCAAATCACCCAGGCGCTCGTGTTGGCCGGCCTAGTGTTCACACATCTAATTCAGCCTTGGCATATCGCCGTACTGGCCTTTCTGCTCGGAATTATGGAAGGCATCGACATCACAGTTCGTCACACTATCACTCCTGATCTCGTCCAACGAAAAGATCTACCTGGGGCAATCGCGTTACAGGCCGTAAATAATAATTTGTCGCGCATATTGGGACCCACGATCGCTGGAATTGTAATTGGAACGGTGGGCGACGCTTGGTGTTTCGTCGTGAACGCGGTTAGTTTTTTTCCGATGATATTTTGGCTTATTACCGTTCGATTAAAACGCAATACTGCGGGTTCTCCGGAATCGACACTAAAGAGTGCCTTAATCACTGGGGTGGCCTACGTTCTTAAAACGCCCTTTGTTTTTAGATTGATCGCCTTGTCGACGTTTGTCTGCATCGTGCTATCTATGTACACCGCGCTTCTTCCTATTATTGCGAAATCGGTTTTAAAGGGTGATGCGCAAACTCTTGCCTGGCTCACCGGTATGTTAGGTCTCGGTTCGGTCGGAGGTGCGTTGTTATTCGGGCGAACGGCCGCGGCCGAGGGGCAGAGATACTACTTAAAACGTTCAGTTTTAACATTCGGAATAGGAATTCTCGGACTCGCGCTTGCGACTCGAGTGGAATTTGCTTCCGCGGCAATGTTTACGATTGGCTTCAGCCAAATGGGCATATTTCCCAGAATTAATTTGTTGTTAAACCATACTGCAATTGAACAAATGCGCGGGCGAGTGATGGCCGTTTACACCATGACTTTTATGGGAACGGTGCCGTTTGGGGCACTGATCAGCGGGTGGTGCGCAGATCGTGTGGGCGCTCCGATGGTAACTGCCGTAGCGGGCTTGATAGCGATCGCCGGTGGCGGTGCGCTTTATTGGATGGAACGGGGAGAAAAGATAAAGTGAATCTCCGAATAGTTCTGAGTGCAGTTTTCGGCTACTAAACTTACTCAGCAGCTTCGTTTGCTAACAAATCGCCAAGCGTCGCGTAGCGTTCATTCGGATTTTGGGACGCAATCCAAAGACTGCGGTCAGGGAGATTGGGCTCGAGGATGCGAAAGGCTTCGTTCAATTTCGCAATGAAACTATCCCCATTTGGAATAAAAACATAGTTAGGATGGGCGCCCCAACCGCGAGCAATGAGCTGATCAAGCTGCGCAGCTTCCGAGGCTGATTCGGTACGAATTTCGGTACGCGTGTACCCTCTGCCTTCTTCCGCGGATTGCAAGTGTAGCACCAAACTGTAGCGCGAGTATTCGTGTTCGACGGTGGTTCCCATTTCGGCCACGAACGACTCGGCGGTGCCCGGCCAGTAGGCTGCCCCGTCCATTGAGCCGCGATCACAAAAGAGCGAAACTTTTGTTTCGCAAACTCCATGGGTGGTCGCGCAATGAGCGATCGCTTTGGCTTCGAGTTCCCGTTGAAGGCTAAAAATAGCACGCTGGGTGTGGACCCGGTCGGCATCGGTGTCTGGGCGCATAAAACCCCCTCGAAGCAACATGCTGGCTGCTTCGGGCGCAATGGCCACGCGGTCGCCGTACTGTTTTTGTAAAAGGTCTAAAAGCGTTGTTTTTCCAGCGCTTGGACCACCAGTGATCACAATCCGTTTTAAACCGCTCACGAAAAACACCGCCTTATTTAGAAAAGCCAAACTAGGGGGAAGATTTTGCCGCTTTGTATCATAAATAGCGCTACGTCTCCATGGAAAAACGTTCGAAAAGATAACGAATGGGTCTATTGAGGCGCTTTATCTTCATTGCTGGATTCGCAGTTGCGAGTACCCTCGGGCAAGCGAGCGAGGTGGGTTGCGATATCTACCTAATCCTTTCAGAACTAACCATAAAAGTGGAAGAAGGGGCGGGGTTCCGAGTAGTTGGGCGGACCGCCGATGGTAAACACGGAACCCTAATTGTTGAGTTGGGCGCCGATAAAAAACGAAAATTCTTCAAAACCACCAGCTCTGAAAACCAAGAAATCGTAGCGGCACTTTTTGGGGACGGGCACGGGGAAGGGGCCATGGCGGACCGAGAGTTTGCGAGCAGTCGGCTTTTCGCCCATGTTGGATGGGAGGGCTCAACCCGAGTACGGCGCGCGGAATTAAAAATGCGCGACGGACGGGTCGAAAAGGGCGTCTTGGTCGACGAAGTACCGGGTGAATCGCTCGCAACCATTCAAAAACGTGATCGTGGTGCCTACAATAAAATTCTACGATCACCCGAATACAAACAGGCTGCAGAAGAAGCCACTCTGATTCAGTTTGTAACAGGAAATATAGATTGGATCTCTTATCGGGAAGGACAGGGCATCGATTTGCTCTCCGAGAACGTAATGGTCTTCGAAGACCCCGTGACCAAACGCTATTCGATACGATTTATCGACAATGGCGCCTCTTTTACAAAAACTCAGGCTGTTGATGCAGCGGCTACTCCCCGCGAAGGTCTTTCCCTAGGTGAGCGCTTGAAGCGGCTACAATTGCTCCACGTACAGTTTGAAAAAAAATTGCCTCAAGTGTTTTATCCACTGCTTGACCTCGAAGACATGAGTAGTACGACTCAGAAATTGCTTATAAAATTAGCGGAGTTTTCAGACGAAGAATTAACCCAGCTCTTGGCTAAAAGTCCGACCTTAAATGATAACGATATCAACGGCGCGATTGCTCGGATTCGATATCTCGAAGAGCGTTTCATCGAGCGGCGGCCCGAAATTCAGATGGCTCGCAACGATTATCCGCCGGATATCAACGTTCGCGACAATGACGACATCACCAGCGGGCGGGCGCAGCGAGAAGCGACTGTCGATCTCGAGCTCGAAACACCGATTGTCGGAGAAAGTCCGGCCAAGGGTCGTCTTCCCGTAAAAAGTGATTTTACCGACGATCCATCTGTGCGCATCGTGGGCGAAGTTGCTCGCGTTCAGAAAAAAAACAAGAACGTGGTCTACAAGGTTGAAATCGATGGTCAGACTCATTACTTCAAACCCAAATCTGGGGAGAATCCACTAATCGGCGAGAGTTTCTTAGGAAAGTTCGAAAAAGGTATGATGGCCGATCGCGAGGTTTTTGCGTCGTTGGTATACCAAAAGGCCGGTTGGAGCGAGGTCCCCAGAGTAAAGAAAGTTAAAATCAAAGTAGACGGTGAACTCGAAGAAGGTGCTCTAGTCCAAGGGTTGCCTGGCAAAACCATTCGCGAGTTCGGAACCAAAAGGTTTGATGAAATGATCGAAGGTCAGGCGGACTATCGACGTTCGCGCGAGCGGGCGCTGATCCTGTCTGTTGTTACCGGTAATGAAGACTGGTACCGAATTAAATCCAATCGAAACGCACATGAAAATGCCGGCAATCTCTTGTTGGAGGTCGACCCCGAAGACCCGCTTCTATATAACTATTACTGGATCGACAGTGGGCTTTCGTTTCCCCGTCGTAGTCGGCGCAGCAATACCCGCTTGCCTGGTGCGCAGTCTTCCCAGTATTTGGCCGAACAGTTCGGACACCTGTGGCCGCTGTTGCTTGATCTCGATACGCTCGACTCCGGAACAATCGATTTGATCAAAGAACTCTCCAAGGTGAGTTTCGTAGAGTGGCGCGAATTAGCGAAAGAACTGCCGACCATTACCCAAACCGATATCGAAGGAATGATGATTCGGGTG
The DNA here is from genome assembly GCA_002387735.1 of Bacteriovoracaceae bacterium UBA4573. Lineage (GTDB taxonomy): Bacteria > Bdellovibrionota > UBA1018 > UBA1018 > UBA923 > UBA923. The sequence continues at coordinate 53,761 of DGKJ01000053.1, forward strand.
AACTATTTGAATCGACGATTTGTTCTAAACGACCCCGAATTTCAAGTGACCCAGCCAATGCGCGAGGCTTGGCATAAGAAACGAGTATCGAAGCGAATACTTCCGGGGCGTACCGTTAAGGCCGATTCCGACGATACGACCTTAACTCCTACCCAACGGCGAACAGATACCCACCAAGTGGACACCTCCGAGTCCACTCAGTCAGCGTTCGATAACGAACCTACTAAGGCGGGGCCACGACCGGGGGATAACGACGGAACGCCGGATCATAGGGCCCGATAGTAACCAGGTTGAGTGATTCAAAAACAATTGCGCCGAGTCAAAGTGCCCTTGCGATCGGTTCGCGACCACGATATAGCGGGCCTTTACGGCGATGCTATTAGGAGCGAAACGATGAAAACTCTCACTGAGTTCGATGGATTTACTTTAAAACGCGGTCTTCAGAAGTTGGCCGAACTGGAAAAAGAAGGAAAAACTGCGGAAGAGATTCCAGCGTTGATCACGGAAAGTTTTAAATACGAAGGTGATAAACTTAAGTTTTTTCAAGTAGCTCTTGAAATGGCAAAGGCTCGCGGTTTTGACGGCGAGAGTTCTCGAGTAAAACGCGTGGTTGTAATGACGCTTCTTGAAACCGAAAAGGCGCCACAGGGTTCTGAAAAACGCGAAGAGCAGACCTACGTACTGGAACTTTTCCCGGCTCCACCACAAGAACGAAAAAAAGGTCGCGGTCGGTTTGACGGTGATCGCAAAGGTGGTCGTGGCAAAGGAAAAGGTGGTCGTGGTGGCAAGCGTGGGGAGCGCGGTGGTCGCGGTGGTGACCGTTCAGAGCGCCGAGCCCAAAATAAAGATGGTCGCCCTCCAAGACAACCCCGACCTCAGACTCCAAGCAAGCCGCTTGTGATTCCAAAACCTAGAGCACTACCGACGGATGCACCGGCTGCATCGACGAGCGAGTCTGCAGTTTCCACTGCAGCCAGTTCCGAGTCTTCTGGCTCAAGCGCCAGCTGAGTACCGAGGGTCCATTTAAGGCCCTAGTCTATCGCATTGCGGCATTGAAGGATTGTTTTCCAGTCACCAACCTGGTTGTGGCGAGTCTTATTTGTGTTACCCTGTAGTTAGTCATTTTCTTACTTGGGGGAACAGCATGTCAGACAATAAACAGATCAGTTTCATGCGATCGTTGTGTATGGGTGAGATTGAAGAGGAACTCATTATCCCGTTCCCTCAACTCAACGAAAACGAACTCGGAACGGTTAAAGACATTCTTCCCACAATTGATAACTGGCTTAAAGATCGCGGCCCCGATTTTCGAAAATGGGATCGCCAGGCTGAGCTTCCCCCGGAGTTCATCGAAGAAATGAAACAAATGGGTCTCTTCGGCGTGATTATTCCCGAGGAGCATGGTGGACTCGGACTGGGTGCAACCGCCTATTCTCGGGTCTTGCAGCAGGTGGCGCGACACGATGGTTCGGTCGCAATTACCGCGGGCGCGCATAGTTCGATTGGTATGCGAGGTCTGCTGCTCTTTGGAACTCCCGAGCAAAAGAATAAATACATGCCTAAACTCGCCAGTGGTGAAATGATCGCGGCCTTTTGTTTGACCGAACCAGGGGCTGGTTCCGACGCTGCGTCGATCAAAACAAAAGCAGTGCGCGAAGGTAAAGAGTGGGTACTAAACGGCGAAAAACTTTGGATTACCAACGGTGGAATTGCTCAATTTTTTACCGTGTTTGCGCGTACTGAAAAAGAAGAGGGCGGGCAAATGACCGCGTTTATCGTAACGCGCGATATGCCGGGCGTGAGTGTTGGGCCTCACGAAGATAAAATGGGTCTTCGCGCAAGTTCCACAACTACCGTGTTTTTTGAAAACGTGCGGCTTTCGGATGAACATATTTTGGGTGAACCCGGAAAAGGGTTCAAGGTCGCAATGAAAGTGCTCAATAGCGGGAGAACGGGTTTGGGCGGAGGCTGCGTAGGGGCCATGAAACACGTAATCACCGAGGCAACTAAACAGGCCAAAGAGCGTACTCAATTCGGAAAACCAATTGCTGAGTATGGTTTGGTGAAACAAAAAATCGGTCATATGATTGTTGAGTGCTACGCGTCCGAAGCTGCGGTAAACATGGTCGCGGGCCTCGTCGATCAGGGCTACGAAGACTACGCAGTCGAAGCCGCTATCAGCAAAGTATTCGCGACAGAGTGCTTGTGGCGCACAGCTGACGAAGGTTTGCAAATTGCAGGCGGTAACGGTTACATGTGCGAGTTTCCCTACGAACGCATCGTGCGCGATTGCCGAGTGAACCGAATCTTCGAAGGTACCAATGACATCTTGAGGCTTTTTATCGCGCTAACGGCGATGAACGACGTTGGTAAACAGCTTAAAGAAATATCGAAATCTCTCGACGGCATTTTCGATGATCCTATCAAGGGATTCGGCGTTCTCTCCGACTACGCCCGACGTCGCTTAAGTGCCGCAACCGGTGTGGCCAATGAAAAAGGGACCTTTACCAAGATTCATCCGGCGCTTAAGGACTACAGTACGGTTTTCGAAGAAGGCGTGCGAGATTTGTCGGCCGCTGCAGATCGAATTTTACGCAAACACGGCAAGAATATTATTGGTAAACAATTTGCTACGAAACGCCTGGCCGACATCATGATAGACCTCTTTGTATTGGCCTGTACGCTAAGTCGGGTGAACAGTTCGGTGGCCGCAAAAGGAATCGCGAACTGTACCAAGGAAATCGAAATACTTACGGTTTTTTCAGGACAAGTTCGGCGTCGCACGAAGGGTAATTTTGGAAAAATCGACAATAATGACGACGAACTTATTAAGTCGCTTGCTGACCATGCCTACGAAATCGAGGGCTACGGCTGGGACACGATTTAAAGGACACTCTCAATGAGGGTCTTACTTTTGGCCGTGAGTTTGGCGGCGCTTGGGTTCTATTTTTTTCTTAGACCCAATCGCCCATTTGAAGATTCCAAACAGCTTGCGATAAACAAAAGCGTCGAACTGACTCCGGGTGCCCAACCTAATGTGAATCCGGTAACGGAAAGTAAACCATCAGTCACCACGATATCCCATGAAGAGCCGATGCGCTCTCCCGAAGTCGAGCCGATCTCTAAGACAATAAACGATTCGAATGAAGTAACTGACTTAAATGAGGTACCCCAGTTTTTGAATCGGGCTGCTCTAAAGGAATCAAAACCTCAGGTCGACACGTATGACGTCGTACGGGACGATCGATTTTTACGGGACTTTCGGGGAATTTTCGAGGGTAAGGCAACTTCGACCTCCGACAATGTTCGATTCGCGCCCATGTATTTAGAAATGAATATCGAAGTAGTGAACGAGCGCCAGCAAGGCAGAATCTATGTGGAAATGGCGCGACCAGGACAGGGTTTGTTACTCAATCTTCCGATTCGAATTTCGGAGTTACGCAGAAAAGCCGGCGCCTTGTGGATTACCGTTGAGTCGGCTGCCGGTTCGCCCCGAAGCGACACCGTTTATTATCAGGTCTACACGCTGCGCGAATTAGATGCCGTTGCCGGCAATGTTTATAGACTCCGACGCGGAGAGTTGCGAAATACCGAAACCTTCGTATTGCAGCGAAAAAATTAGGCTACTGACACTGGTATAAGTCTGTCATATTTCGACTGTCGAGTGAGCCTTGGTACCAAGCAATTGTTTTCGCAGATCTAGGACAGTCCACCAAATACATTTGGGTTACGCGGTTATATAGACCGAAACCGACGACCGCCTGTACAGTTCGATTCGAATTGCGTTCCCAAATCGGGTGCAATTCCCACTGCCATGGCCAAACGCCACCGCCAACTAAGGTTTGGGTAGAAACGGTAAAATCACCTGGTGCAGTTTCTGAGGCGAACAAATATTGTTGAGTATCAGCGACACGAATGGCGACTGGTTCCCCGTACACCAAATAAGGATCCGCGGGGTTTGGCGTTAATTTTTCAAAAATTAAATTTGGTTGAAAGGTCTCCGAAAAGATCCAGTCGTCGTTTTGAATTTGTAACTGGCGATTCAAGTGAGAACTAAAATAAGTAGCGATCTGAGATTTCAATCCACACGCTAGCGAAGAACTTCCAGTGCAAATGAGAAGCGCGGGTCTGGCCTTCCATGCGTTCCGAACGGCGGTGGCGAGACCGCTCGGGTTGGAGTCTTGAACCATGTTGATCGACCAGTTCAACGACGGGGTGTCGTTGGCACGATTGTACAAGACACCGAAATGAGGGCGCATGGCTTCCGCTCGCTGAATTGCGAAACTATTTTCCCAAGTGATCCGATAAGTCCAAGGTTCGTACGGCAAGGTCCATCGAATAGGTCGCCGAAAAAAATTTTCGTAGAGTGGTTCGAGCGCTAAAATGCGAGCTTTGTAGCCGTGTTTTCGTTCAATCGAAAGTGCGTTGTAGTTTCGAACAAGCTCTTCGGATTTTTCCGAAAGCACTTTTAGATGATCGGACCATTCAACGAAGGCCTCTGCGAGCGGAAGCCACTGTTGGTTGTTCGTCTGGGTTGAAGTTACGCGAACGTTGTCTAGTTCACCGTATAAGCGGGATTCTTCTTCGAACAGCGCAGATAGATCATCGATGTTGTTGTAAATGGTCGGATCATGGCAGGCGTCGACTCCTAAGAAAACCGGAAGAACTGGCAGGAGTAAAAGTAGAAGTTTGGCGATGGGTTGAGAGTGTTTCATCAGATGTCCCCCTGGTTTGCGAAACTATTGTGACTTGATTCACTTTTGCAAGCAGTCGGGGAAATTAACTCTCACCAACTTCGGGGGTCCGGATTATCAAGGCATGGATCTTTACCGTTGCTGCTAGCATGGGCGGCCCACTGAGCCATGGTACGACCGGCCCAATGATCGTCCACGTCGCTTGACCAATTGTTTTTTCGAGCCAGTTCTAATTCTTGTTCGATTGATCGTACGGTCCACTGGTAGAGTCCGGGAGTAGCAGGGTCGGGCGAAGGTTCGCCCCAGGCGACCCAACGCACGCCTTGATCTTTCCAATATTTGCGAGGCGCGTGAATCGGGTTGTGAGTGCACCAGACAAAGCCGCGAGCTTTGGCTTTATATAGGTATAATAGCTCACTGCCACGCGAGCGAACTGTCATGACGACAAACGGGTGGCGTTCTGGAAACACTTGTTCATTCCAACCATGTAAATAATCAGGGGCCCTGGGGTCATTGATGCGCGCGGCGTAGGCTAGGTAAGGAGGGACTCCTTTGCGATAAGCGGTGCCGCACACGGCAGTTACTAATACTGCGAGAGCAAGCGCCAACAGTCGGTGATGCTTATCAATGGTACCTAAAACGACTTCTGCGAGGAGAGCGAGTGCGATACCTGTCGCCAGTGCACGCCCTACGTCGAAGGGTAGAGCGTAGTATTCGTGTACGATGTAAACGGCCCAGAATAGAAACACGAACACAAAGAGCGCAATGCCATAGGGCACGGCGACTTGGGCGAATTTAAGAGCCCAAGCTTTTACGGGTCGACGAAAAAAAATCGAAAGTACAGCGAGGGCGGGTAATACGAGAAAAATGCCCGTTTGCTGGGCCCATTTGAGCAAATTGGAAGTGAAAAACTTTGGCTCAAAACGTTCACTCCAGTTCCCAAAATACCAACGAGTCGCTCTGGGCCCAGTATGCAATATCCAAGGTAGGTCCGAAGCTTGACCGAGTACGTGGCCCCAGGCAAGCCACCCCACTACGACCAGACTTCCGGTTCCCAGCGCCAATATGCCGCGAACACTTGGTGCAATTCCCTGAATTCGCCAGCGAATGGCAAGAAAGACTGTCCAAAAAACAGCGAAAAATGCGAAGCCCTGCGGTTTGTGTACTCCGGTCATCGCCCAAGCCGATCCGGCTATCAGAGGCCACACGTAGCGAGCCATTCCAGCTTTAGACCCCGCTTCGGTCCGCACACTCCCATAGAGTGCGACCAGAGCGAAGAACAACATTCGATTTTCGACCATTGTATACGTTGCATAGCGAAGCCAGAGCTCATCACACGCGAGTAAAAATACCGAAACCGCGCTCCCAATCAATGCGAATGGAGTTGCAATCCCTACCAGCTGGGCGAGCGCAAAAGACAATGCGCCCAACACCAGTAGGCTTGCTGCCGAAAACCAAATGCTCACAGATTTTCCGATTTTTTCAACCGCGCCTTCGCATTCGGTTCCGCCCAGACCACGAGCAAGCACTCCCTGCAGCCATTCAAAACCCGTGTACTCGAGATTGAATGGATTGTTTCCGAAGTGAATTTGCGGTCCCTTTAAAATCGAATGAGAGGGATTGTGGCAATACATTCGTATGATTCCGGCGGTAAAACCCTGGCGCTCAGCGCTTCTTCCGCCAGAAGGCCGTTCAAAAGCTAAGGGGAGAGTAAGAAAAAGAAAAACCGCAGCACAACCCCAAGTCCAAAGTTGAGTGGCGAACCAAAGTTTGCGGTGTTCTTGATTGGAGTCTTCCAATTAATGTTCCTCGCTCAAAAAGGTGTGAATCTCATCGAGAGTGCAGCGATAAACGGCACCTTCATCTTCGACGGGCGAAAAAATAGTCCGCATCGGAATGCGGCGTTCTTTACACGGAGGATTTTCAGATCGACTAGTAACAACGTAATTGTAGTCGTGCGGATCAAGTCTTTTTCGTCGCAGATGATCACGGTCTATGGCGTAGGAATAGGGCAAGGGGCGGTGAAAGGTGTAATGGCCGCCCGAATAAATTCCATTCCATCCGTAAACAAGTAAACCGCGAACGTCAGTTTGGGCGCCCACCCAGGTTTCGAGTACTGAGGGAGTTTGATAATCATTCCAGCGAGTTTTTTTAGATCCACGCCAGGCGGCGAACGATAAAAATAGCGTTAAAATTAAAACAAGAACTTGTCGGCGATACTGCCATTTCGTTGTTTCAAACCAGTATTGTAACACGAGGCCCGCTAGAGCCGCTCCCAGAACCGCGATGGGGTAGAAATAACGGTATTCTTTGTGGCCGAATAGAGTGTGGAGCAATAAAAGTGAAAGTGTGGCTCCCCAATACGGACGTAATTTTTTTGGTGAAAATGCGACTGCTAAAAAAAATAAAACGAATAGCGGTTCAGTCATGAATCGCCAGAGAAGTTCGAAGGCAAAGTAAAACGGTGTGACTCCATCGCGGGCGGGCTTACCATCTATCAAATCAGCGTAGGCGTAGTGCAAAAACGGGCTGGTCCACTGGCCGTTGACCGCAGAGTTCAATAGCAAATCAAATAATACGAAACCTAACCCCGCGACGAAAGCCCACTGAAATTTTCGGTATTGGCGGGTGAATAAAAACATTAGGCCAATCCAACCCAAAATTACGACGAAGGGGTATCGTAACGCACAGCTTAGTGCGATTAAACACAATCCCGCCATCAATTTACTGGGGCTTCCTTGGTCGAGCCAAACGAGTCCTACGAGCAGTAGCGGAAGCGCCAGCGCCGCAAGTTCGCCAAATGTTGAGTAACGTAAAAATTCTGGCGTAAGAAAAACGAAAAGGCCCGCCAACCAAGGCAGAGAACGCAAACCCAGTTTTCGTGCCACGGTCAAGATGAAATAACCCTTAGCCGCAAAGGTCACAGTGGCAAGCAAGATGCGCATAAGTGGCAAAACCACCTGACCGTCTGTGAGCCCCAGAGCATGGAATACACGCAGGATGGATCCGACCAAAAGTGGGGCTAACCAGCTTCGAACGCCTTGAACCCAGTCGACATCGAGTTCCCCGACGCGGTAAATCCAAGAGTAGGCTGGATTGAATGTTACCCAAATCTCGTCGACCCAGGCGCGGCTTTGAAAACAAAACGCGATCAAAACTTGCGCTGCGAATCCAAAAAGGCACACCGCTGCAAAGATGCGACTGCGTGATTGAAGCATATTTCTCAGAAATAATTTAATTGCTGCCACAAGTCATTTTCCGCATGTTTAATGAGAGATGGGCCCATTGCATCATATCGGAGTTGATGAATCAATTGATCGATGCTAACCCCTGTCTTTATGTCATCATCTTCGCCAATCGAACTCTCGATTGTAATGCCCTGCCTCAATGAAGCCGAAACGCTCGAGGCGTGCATTAAAAAAGCTAAGAATTTTTTGGAGCGACACCAGATCGCCGGCGAAATTGTTGTTGGCGACAATGGATCGACCGATGGGTCGCAACAAATCGCTGAACGATGCGGAGCTCGTGTAGTAAGCGTTCCGGTCAGGGGCTACGGCGCTGCACTTTATCATGCCACCCAAGCGGCTCGCGGCAGCTACGTCATCATGGGAGACTCCGACGATAGTTACGATTTTTCGGGGCTAATGCCGTTTGTCGAAAAACTGCGCGAAAATTACGATCTAGTTATGGGGAATCGATTTTCCGGAGGCATTAAAAAAGGGGCAATGCCTTGGAAAAATCGGTACATCGGAAATCCTGCTTTGAGTGGAATCGGGCGGTTACTTTATAAGATTCCAGTTCGCGATTTTCACTGTGGACTACGTGGGTATTCAAAAAGCGCCTTTCAAAAAATGGACTTACATACCACTGGAATGGAATTCGCCTCTGAAATGGTCATTAAAGCTTCGCTCAAAGGGATGCGCATAGTGGAAGTGCCGACCACCTTGCAGCCAGATGGGCGCTCGCGAGCACCTCATTTGCGCCCTTGGCGAGACGGCTGGCGCCACCTGCGCTTTATGTTGCTGTTTTCGCCCCGTTGGTTATTTTATTATCCGGGATTGGCGCTCATTTTATCGGGCTTGCTGTTGGGAAGTTTGCTTGTCACTGGCCCGCTGGACATTGGTGGGATTCGACTAGATATTCACGCGCTGTTTTATTCCGCGATTGCAGTGATAATCGGTTTTCAATCGGTTAGCTTTTATGCGTTAGCCCAAATTTCAGCAGTGCACAAAGGTTTGTTACCGGCCTCGAAGCGAATGCAGAAATTTTTAGATCACTTTGTGATCGAAAAAGGTTTGGTCCTAGGCTTGTTGTTGTTCTTGGCTGGAGTCGTAGGGCTCCTGGTCGGTGTTGAGCAGTGGGGCCATTCCGAGTTTGCTAATATTGAACCGCGCCAAATGATGCGAATAGTGATTCCGTCAGGGTTGGCCGCCACGTTGGGTTTTAATATGATTCTTGCGAGTTTTTTCATGGGCGTCTTGCAGCTGCCGACGCGAAGGGAGCCAAAATGAAAGTCACCCTTGTTCAACCGCCGGCGTTAGTTGCGGTCGATAATTACTCCACCATTACGTTGCCCCCGCTAGGGATTGCCTACATTGCGGGCTATCTGCGAAGTCACCACCACGAGGTTACCGTGGTCGATGCGGTCGGTGCGGCCGTCCGAAAACTGGAACCATGGCCCAAACGTAAGAAACGCCTTATTCAAGGTTTGAGTTTTGAAGAAATTTTGGAACGCATTCCCAGTGACACTCAGGTGATTGGTGTGACCTGTATGTTCACGCATGCCTGGCCAATGGTCCGTGATTTGTTGGCTGCGCTCAAAGAACGCTTTCCTAAGGCTTGGCTTGTTTGCGGAGGCGAACACATCACGTCGATGCATCCAACCGTGCTCGAGCAGACGCCTGTTGATTTCTGTGTTCTGGGTGAGGGTGAGTATACCTTTCGAGAATTAATCGATTTGCTGGGCGCCGGCAATCTTGAGCAGGCGCGCACAATTCAAGGCGTGGCTTACAAGAGTCAAGCGGGGCAAGTTGTTAAGAATGAACGCCGTCCACGCATTAAAGAAGTAGATAACATTCCTTGGCCAGCTTGGGATTTGATGGACCCCATGGCCTACAACGAAGCTGAGATTTATCAGGGGCCCCAAAGCAACGGAAAAACTATTCCGATGTTGGCCACTCGCGGATGCCCGTACCGCTGTACCTTTTGTTCCTCGCCCAACATGTGGACCCAACTGTGGAAGCCACGTGATCCGATCGACGTAGTTAACGAGATCGAGTCGTACATGAAAAAGTACGGTGCTGCCGACTTTCAGTTTCAGGATCTTACTGCAATCGTAAAACGCGATTGGATACTAACTTTTTGCAAAGAAATATTACGACGCGAATTAAAGATCACTTGGACTTTGCCTGCCGGTACGCGGTCTGAAGTTGTCGACGACGAATGCGCGAGTTACCTCATGCGTTCCGGATGCCAACATATTACTTTCGCTCCGGAGTCGGGTAGCCCAAGAATACTCGATCGCATTCAGAAACGAGTCGATTTAAACAGTCTCGAAGATTCTGCCAAGGCTTGTTTACGCAACGGCATGAAAGTCTGCCTATTTATTATCGTCGGATTTCCCTTCGAGGAAAAATCGGACATTCGTGCCACTTTCAAGTGGTTGCGCCACATGGCGCGTATTGGAGTTCATGAAGTGGCGACTGCTACTTTTGTGCCACTCCCTGGAACGCAGCTTTTTGGTGAGACTAGCGCGATTTCAAAAATCGAAGTCGATGACGAGTACTGCCACTGGATGACTGCGGCTACCAGCATGTTGACGGTACGTTCGTGGAATCCTCGTTTTAGCGATCGCCAGATACTTTTTTATAAGCTCTACGCCATGGCTCAGTTTTACGCTGTATCGTATTTCTTTTATCCGAGCCGGGCATTTCGATTGATTCGCAATTTTATTTTGCACAAACAGGAAACCAAAGTAGACCGCGTTTTGCGCGAAATGGTGAACAAAACAGCAATTGTCTTAAAAACAAAGTTACTGTCAAAAAAAGCGTCATAGTAAAAACAACGTTGGGGGGATTTCGAATGAAAAAGTTAGGACTACTTGGAGTCGTAGCGTTGATGAGCGCCTCTGGGGCGGCTCACGCAGTTGATACTTCGATGATCAAGTTTGAAGGGAATGCCCGGCTGAAGTATCAGTCCGACAATCGAGTCGATTACCAGAACAACCGTCGTTATACTCTATTGCGCGTTCGTCCTGGCATGACTGTCACGCCTAATTCAAAAACTTCGCTTGTGATTGTTCCGCAGTTTGCAAAGGCCTTAGGGGAACCTACTCATATTAGTTCTTCAACAACTGCCAACACAGAAGTGTCAACAAGCGGCAGTAGTTCGCTTGGTGCCCACGGTGAATTCGGTGTTTACGAGGCCTATGTCGGTTGGCAACCCTTGGGTTGGAGTGAGTTTTATTTTGGTCGCCAATCACTCAAATACGGTGACGGGCTGGTGATCGGCCAAGGGAACTGGGGCAATCATGGTCGTAGTTTCGATGCATTGAGAGCGCGGGCAAAGTATGGTTTGGGTTGGAGTGACTTATTGTTTTCGAAAATCAAAGAATACAACACGTCTGATTCTTCGACCATCGAGCGTGGCGACAAAGATCTCTGGGCTTTGTACAGTTCTTGGGATTTAGGACAGTATTTCAAAAATGTTGATCCCTATGTGTTTTACCAACGCGATCGATCGTCTTTTAATAGCGCGGTCAAAAGTGACCGCTATATTGCGGATCATCTGTGGACGGTCGGAGCCCGTCTCAGGTCGGACGTGGAGAAATTCGACTATCGTTTAGAGGTAAACAAACAATACACCTATTACACCGGAAAAGACGGTGTGCAGCTCAACGGAGATCAACAAAACGTAGAATTAGGTTACAACTTCGATTGCGAATGCAAACCGAGAGTGGCGGTAGAGTGGTTTAGGGCTTCCCGAAATTATCGGGAACTTTATCCGACAACTAACGAATTTCTTGGACGCGCCGACTTGTTTGGCCGAAGAAATATTATGGGATTCGGAATCAAGACGTCGGGCTCGGCGGGGGATGATTGGAGCTGGGGCTTTGATTACTATAATTTTTCTCGCGAACGGAGCAGTCACACCGCTTATCGCACCAACGGAACCACCTCGCTTGGTGGCGCGCAGTTGGGGGTTTCTAGGTTTTTGGGCCATGAGTTTGATCTAGGTTTGAAATACCAGGCTAACAAAAACCTGGATTTTAAGGCCGGTTATAACCACTTTGTGTCGAGCAAAAACTCCACGCTTCGCAAGTTGAATGGGTACACCCACGCCGGAATGGCGTTTTTGGCAATGGAGATGAAGTACTAAGCACCTGCCTTAACTTCAGGGTGCGTGGTGCGGGAGAGGTGGGCCCTTCTTCGAGGGCCTGCCAATTTGTCTTTAAACCGTCTAAAACTTAGACACTTTTCGTTTAGGCTAGCCTGGTTTGCTGCAGGGCTCCGACTGTGGTACCTCGTTTGCAACTTAGGAGGGTCTATGAAGCACGCTTATCGTGGTTTTCGCGGTTCCTTAACGCTTTGTGCGGTTCTCGGTTTGATGGGGCCGTCGCTGGTTGTTCGCGCCCAGGAAGCTGATCCGGTCGTAACCCCGATTCTCGAAGCAGACCCCGCGCCCGTCGCAGAGGCAGTGGCAAAGAGCCCCAAAAAGAAAAAGAAGGCGAAAAAACCGAAAAAATCGAAACGTAACACTGGCGTAGCCAGCGTGGAAATTCCACCCTCTGAACCTGCTGCGCCGGATGAGCCCGCGCTCAAAGACGCGACACCTCAAGAAATTCAGAAAATTTGTGCTGTGATGGAGCGAAAGAAACGAGCCTCCTACGCGAAGTTCGAATCCGGTAAGGAACGGTTTGAGACTGAACGCAAATTGTACATGAAGAAGTTGGAGAAAGACTTAAACGCTGCATTGGCCCGCCCACAGCGGCTATTTACTAAGGCGATTGCGACTCTGTCTGAGGGCACAGATACTTCGAAAAATCAGGTTTCAGAGTTGGTAGAAATAATTCGAGCTTACGCTCACCCGGAATGGTTTGAAGGTGAAAATTCGTCATCTTATCGTGAGTTCGGTGAATTCATCGTCGAAGAAATTGCGATCATTGAAAAACAAGTTAGAAAAAATATTGATTCGAAATACTTTATCGATAGCGATGCACGATTAAAAGAGCAGGGCGTGCCATATCTTCGTGGCGAAACGGTCGATGTTCGTTTTTATCCGGCTGCCAAGTCTATCGGGGTGTCCGCGTGCGCTATGGATATCAATGATTTGTTGAAAGCCTATTTGAAAGGTGACACCAAGCCCCTCGAAACTTCGTTCTGGTGGAAAGGCTTCTCACAGCATCAAGAATTCAGGCCGTTGTGTATCAGAGTTGACCTCCCCGTATTAGACTTCGATCCGACTAAGGTTGATTTAAAGAGCGAGTTTAAAAAACGCTTGGAAAGCGCAATCAGCGAGGTTTCCGCCTGGACGCCGCCACCAGCTTATTACGACTCACTCGAAAAATATTTGGATCATGTTTTGCCGAAGGTCTGTAGACCAAAGTCTGTCGAAAGTACGGAAGTATCCATTACGCCCGAGCCTGTGGAAACTCAGGCCGCCGGGGAAACACCAGTCGATGAGGCTACTCCGAACCAAGGCGAACAGCCGACGCAGGACAGTAGTGAAACCGGTGAAACTTCTGACAATAGTTCCGGTGATGACGTCGACCTATAATTGCTAGCGGCTATTACACGGTGGCAAATCGCCATCTTCACATATTTCAGTGATCGAATCGTCAAGGACACTGAGTCGCGGGTAGTACTTGCCCCTGCGGTAGTCTGTTTGACATTGACTCGTCAGCCACGTGTTGGAGTCGACGAAGTTGGAACTCACAGGGTACCCTTCGTGATTTATTTCTAAGAACGGCTCTAAACCTGCTTGTTTGGGCCAGATAAACCGCAAGGTGTTTTTATCGATCGCTTTAAGTTCAATGGGCGCCGCTTCGGTATAACGCGTGAAATGCACCCAGCGCGCTCGCATCGCAGTGGCGGACTTCTTTGACGGACTTACAGTGTCGTCCTGCACGAAAACTCCGCGTGAATAAAAATAGAGTCGCCGTTTGGAACCCTCACGGGAAACCTTTTTTGATTCACCGCTCGTCAGGTGGCATTTCCAGTTCCCACTTGGCGAATAGGAAAGACGGCCCCTGATTGGGTTCACAGATGCGGCGGACCGAGTATCTTCGGACCCATATCCTGATACGACTTTGTGGTGCTTCTTTTTTAGATCTGGAAGATTGATGGTGCATTGAGAAGTTACCTCCGCTGAGGTCTGGAGCGCCCATCCGTAGTCGAGCGTCTTAGCGATCGTAAATCCCATTTCAGAGCAAGGTCTGCATTGAGAAAGGCATGATAGTACAGATTCCGCACTTCGGAGAGTTTCTTTATCGACCTCGCCGTGCTGAGAGTAAGAATCAATAATTGGTTGAACGGCCATTTGGTATTGCTGCGTCAATTCGGCCGTCATGCTGCAGTCGAGAGCTCGTGGCGGGGCATCGGAAGAATCGGCTGATTGCAGAAAACACTCATTGGAGCTTGCGAGTTTTCGCAGCTGTGGGGGGCGCTTGGAGGCAGCGTGGATTGCCGCCCCGATTAAGTGGCCAACAACCAGGAAAA
>DGKJ01000053.1:68313-74653 GCA_002387735.1 Bacteriovoracaceae bacterium UBA4573
CTTGGAGGCAGCGTGTATTGCCGCTCCGATTAGGTGGCCAACAACCAGGAAAATAGCGATTTTTTTTATGAAAGAATAAAACGAACTCATCGTTATTAAGAATACCTCATTTTTTTACGAAAGTTGTGTAAAAGAATGAAGAAAAACCTGCCGTTTTCGAGTGAACCTACTTAACACGCCGAGCGCGTGCGATGTTTGCGATACAACGAGTTTCGCCATTCGATCAAATCAGAAAACTCTCGCGCGAGTTCCCCAATGCGCCACGCTTCGCGTGCAGCGGACCCTAGCGACAGGTAGGGTTCTTCCACCGGTTCCAGGGCCTGTACGCAAACGCTTGAAGTGATATCGGCGTAGGAAAATTTTTCTAGTAGGTAAGGCCTACCGCCGAGTGCTTGGCGTAGAGCGAGAAAACGTTTCCGCAGTTCTGTGAGATGTTCCGCTGTCGAATCTTTAATTTGAAAACTTTTTTGCAAATAACGAATAGCAAGATTGGCAATCGGTCCAGCTGCAGATCGCAGCGCTCCGTTAAAGGGTTCTGGCAGCAATTTGGGCAAATGATCAAGTCTCGCCTCAGAGTTCTCGCGCAGGCGATGAACAACCACTGCTCTTGCGGCACCTAGTGTCGCTTCAGAGGCGCGATTCCATTGGTCGATGGCAGCAAGATCGTTTGGCGAGAACAATTTTGAGCCAGTTCCAATCTGATCCGCGTACTGTGCGATCGCATAGGAATCACCGAGACGCCGCGTGCCATGAATAAAGAATGGAACCGTTACGTTTGACTTAAGCGATCGTGCTTTCCAGTGCAAAAGTGGATCGCCCAGCATCATCAAATACTCGGAATATTTATAAGGCACCTCATGGTGATCGAGCGCCCAACGGGCGCGTTCGGTGTAGGGCGAATAAAAGAGTCCGAGCAACTCGCCGCGGTTAGCCGATGGACTTGAAATTGTCGGTAATTGGGATGTCATTTACAGCTCCTCTGAAAGTTCCTTTGTAAACGGCAGACTCGAGCCAAGCGATCTCTTCGGCCAAATGATCCTTAGGCAGTGTTCGGACCCAACATTTTTCGGGAAACGTGGTACCGGGGCCCGGTGTAAACCACTGATAACCGCGCGATCGCAATAGATCCTTTGTTTCAAAGGGGGAACCAAGAGCAAATACTCGACTCATGGGTTTACGAGCATTATTTAAAAGTTCGCCGAGATATGGTTTGCAGGTCGTCGGGTCTGAAAACGTGAGCAAATGCAAGGTAGCGTCGGCGTCATGAATAGCTCGGTGGGCGTCCGAAAAAAAACCGTGGTAAATGCTGAGCACTTCCAGCTTTCGGCTTGGAAATCCTTTTTCGTCCCAGGCCACTTGTTTGAAAGAGCAGCCCCAGGGAATTTCGGAGCTGATTGAAGAACGTGCATCGGTAAACGGACGATCAAAGGCTGCGTTGTGCGCAAGAATAATTGAACAATCCGAAATAAAGTGATCGACTGCGGCCCAATCGATTTTTTTTCCCGCAACCATTTCATTGGTAATGCCAGTAAGTCGCGTAAGTTCGGGGGATATGGGAACTCCTGGATCGTGAAATTCATTGTAGCTTGCGCCCGCTTCGAGCATTTCGCCAGTTGCGCGATTGAACTTAAATTTTCGAACACCGATTTCAATAATCTGATCGGTTCGCGCGTTTAGCCCGGTAGTTTCTAAATCAAGTACGGCTGCCGTGCGCACGACTTCACGGTTTTGCTCCAACCAAGCAGGGGTGGCGTATTCCGCGCAATTGAAGGTACCTCGAAAACGCTTCAGAGTAACTGATTCACCGTCGAGCGATTTACCGATCCACCTAAAGTTGCCTGCCACTGTTACGACACCTGCCTCTCTGCGTCACGACAATGCCAGACGGGTTGGTGTATGACAAGAACAAGCATTTTCATATGAGCTGTGTGGGGGAGAAATGGAATTAACTCGTCGCAGTATTATTGAACCGTTCAAAATCAAAATGGTGGAGCCGCTCCATTTGCATTCGCTAGAGGCGCGCGAAAAATTTTTAAAAGACGCTGGTTATAATTTATTTCTAGTGCCGAGCCAGGGAGTCACGTTTGATTTTCTAACAGACTCGGGAACCACTGCCATGAGCGCCAATCAGTGGGGGGCTATGATGGTGGCCGACGAATCATACGCTGGTTCGCGGAGTTTTCAAAAGTTCGAAGCAGCAGTGGGCGAAGTGACCGGTTATAATTACGTGATTCCCACCCATCAAGGGCGAGCCGCGGAGCGCCTCTTGTTTGGTTTGCTAGTTAAACCTGGCGACCAAGTACCGTCGAACAATCACTTCGATACGACCAGGGCGAATATCGAACAGATCGGCGCCCAAGCCGTCGATCTGGTGATTCCAGAAGGTCGGGATCCCAAAAGCCGCCATCCGTTTAAAGGTAATATCGACTTAGAATTGCTCGAAGAATTTTGTAAAAAGCATCGCGCTAGAATCCCAATTGGAATGCTGACAATCACCAATAATACCGGTGGTGGACAACCCGTTTCGTTCGAAAACATTCGGGGTGCTGCTGCAATTTATCGAAAATATAATATCCCCTTTATTTTAGACGCCTGCCGTTTCGCTGAAAATGCAGCTTTCATTCGAAATCGTGAACGGGGAATGTCGGAGAGGTCTATTCGATCGATTGCGCGTGAGGTGTTCGACACCGCAGATGGTTGTATGATGAGCGCCAAGAAAGATGGCATGGTGAATATTGGCGGTTTTATCGCGCTTAAGAAACAAGATTGGGTGACTGACCTGCGAAATAACCTGATTTTAACTGAGGGGTTTCCTACTTATGGTGGTCTAGCGGCACGCGATTTGGAAGCACTTGCGGTTGGTTTGTTTGAAGCGCTCAACGAAGATTATTTAGAATATCGTTTGGCGGTGGCTAAATACATGGGCGATGGTTTGACAGATCTTGGAATTCCAATTGTTCAACCACCGGGCGGCCACGCAGTGTATATTGATGCAAAAGCTTTTCTGCCGCACATTCCGCCAAGCCAATTTCCGGGGCAGGCTTTGGTAGTTGAGCTCTACCGGCGCGAAGGGGTGCGTTCGTGTGAAATCGGTTCCGTAATGTTTGGGCGCACCGAAAGTGAAAAATTCGTACCTGCCGCCATGGAATTGGTCCGGTTAGCCTTTCCGAGACGGGTGTACACCCAGAGCCATTTTGATTATTTGCTTGAAGGGTTTGAACTACTCGCCAAGGAAAAACAAAAGTGTCGGGGTCTGCAAATGACCTATAGCCCCCCGTTTTTGCGGCACTTTACCGCACAGTTCAAACCGGCAAATCGTCGTGCGGTGGAGCGAAAGTGGGTGGCCTGCGCTCCAGAAAAATCGAATTAGTCGGACCGCATAGCTTTTGTTAGACACTCTATGCTACAAAGCCGGGCATGATTTTTCGGAACGGCCGCTGGGTTGTACTGGCGGGATTATTTTTATTATCGCTGCACGCTCTTGCGAGTGAGTATTCTGAGTTTCTTGCGAAGATCACCCCCGGAAAAGTTCAAAAGATTTATTCCGACATTTTGCCCGGCGGTTCAGTCGAAGCCTTTATCGATGAGGAGGTGCCGGGAACCAATTTCGTTCTTAAATTGTATGATAATAAACAAAATGAGGTCGGCAACGCTAAGGTCTATTTCGGATTTTTTAAAAACGCTCCGAATATCGACCTTGCGAATATTTCGGTTCACCACAGTCACCGCGGTCGCCGTGTCTCGGCCAGATTTTTGAAAAATTCAGTGCGTTTTTTGGCTTCGATTTCAAATGACCGCAACACCTCAGTTACCTTGAGTGCCGTTACTTTGGGGGAGGTTCGTTTTGGTGCCTATGTGTGGGCACCGTTTGGGTTTGAGTACCTCGCTGAACCAGGGCTGCGGCCCTTGGACGTGGCGGTTAGGATGAACCAGAGGTTCGTTGAATGGCTTGAGCAGTCGAATCGCGAACAGTTATTTTTGAATCCTAGTGAACTAACTCGAATCAAATCCGTGGCTCGGAGTTGGCGCCAGCCCTGGCAATTGGCGACCATGAAGACAAGTCAAATTATTGGGCGAACTACTGGACCCTACGACGGGCAGTTGGGCAAAGCCTTCTTGGGAGACGCCCGGCAGGGGCTTATTACCTGGAATGGAATACTCTTTGTAAATCGATCGAGATCTCAAAGTGTAAAACAGTTTAAACGGCACCTAAGTGCTACCCTCAAACTTTCGTGTTGGGAAATTCTAGAGTAAGCTAATTGCCGGTACCTATGCTGATGGTCGACGGATTGGCCGTATTCGAATTGGTTGTTGCCCAATCAAGTTTGCCGTCTTTGTTGACATCTCCGATCGCTAGGCCAAGAGGACCATCACCAACGGCAACGCGGCTCGTATAGGTAAAAGAAGCGGAGCCGTTATTCGAGAAGATGTATACGTAATCGTTTCCGTAAGACGAAAGCGCGATATCAATGTCGCCGTCACTATCGAAATCACCGGAAACGATTTCAGACGGAGTGTTTAATGCATCGGCGGCAGTAAAAGTCGCTACCGCACCGAATGCACCGCTGCCGTCGTTCAGACCCACGCCGAAATTAGTGGTTGCGCTATTCGCGGCTGCGTAATCAAGGTCACCGTCACGATCGTAATCTGCGAGATCCATGCCCAGAGGGTTGTGGGCGCCACTACTTGTCGAGTAGGTCGAAGCTGCTCCGAAAGTTCCTGAGCCGGTACCATTCCCGCGACCGATGATGTCATTGGCAATTTCCAGGAATAATAGATCGACGATGCCATCGCGGCTAACGTCTGCCAATGCGAAGTCTCTAAGGCCGTAATAGGCGTAACTCACACCAGCAGAGGCGGCCGTAAAAGTTCCAGTCCCATCGTTGAGGTATACTACGGTCTCACCGTTATTTGAGTCGTCACCGATCCAGTCGAGGTCGCCGTCCCGGTCAATGTCTGCGGGTATTTGGGATACCGCTTTTACGTAACGGCCGGTATTGGTGCGGCTAGAGAGCGTAAGATTTGCGGAACCATCGTTAGAAAAGTAGCTGTAGTACTGCGGGCCGTTGGCGTGGCTGACAACGACATCAATGTCGCCATCATTATCGAAATCTCCTGTAACTATGTCGCCAACAGATTGCACCCCACCCACGGCGTTTAAGCTCGTTCCAGTGAGTGCGCCGAACGTTCCGGTGCCGTCGTTGAGTGATACATAAATTGCGTCGAGATTGGCTTCGCCAACTACCATGTCGAGATCACCGTCACGGTCCATGTCCGCAAAATTTATGTTTTCTGGCCCGTTGGAACCGGCAGCAAACGAAAGTGTTTGAGATACTGTAAAAGTTCCGTCGCCGGTAGTGCCCGAACCACTAGCAAGGGCCGTCGCGGTGGCGCCAGTGCTGTACATGAAAACTACGTCTGGTTCGCCGTTGCGATTAAAATCGCCAATGGCAACGCCCGAAGGGTCGGTGCTACCCAATGCAGTATTTGCTGCCGCACCAAAGGTGCCATCACCAACACCGCTTAAGACAGAGTAGTTGTCGCTACCGCTGTTAGAAATCACGAGATCAAGAGAACCACCGGCGTTCCAGCGAACCGCGGCAATACCGGCGGGGTTGGTGCCAACCGCCGTGTCGGTCTTTGCTCCAAACGCTGCGCCTCCATTAAGAGATACGCTCACGTCACCGTCGCCATAATTGGCGGCAGCGAGGTCGAGCATTCCGTCGGAATTAAAATCAGCCGCAACTAGCCCAAGTGGGTTTGTGCCAACAGTAATGGTTTCGTCCGCACCCAGAGCGCCAGCAGCGGTGGCTAAAACAGTGATGGTTCCGCCGCCCCAGTTGGTAACCGCGATGTCTTGATCACCGTCGCGGTCCCAGTCGCCAGCAACAACACTTGCTGGTCCAGTGCCGGTCGCAGTGGTAGCGCCTGCGGTCATGGTGCCAGAGCCGTTATTAGAAAGTAACTGCACGTTATCGGCACCATAGTTGGCGACGACTAAATCAAGGTCACCGTCTTTATTGATATCCAGAGCCGCGAGGCCGGCTGGTTTGTCGCCGACAGCGACAGCGGCCATAGCGTTGAAAGTACCGTCGCCCACGCCAGTGAGTACACCGATCGTGTCGGCGTCCCAGTTGGAGACAATAATATCGAGTTTACCGTCGCGGTTAAAATCACCAGCAATCACCGCAACCGGTTTAGCTCCGACAGCCACTGCAGTGCCGGCACTAAGGGTGCCCGAACCATTGTTTAGATACGGAATAACTTCGTTGGCAGTTAAACTCGGGATGACCACGTCGATGTCACCGTCACGATCAAAGTCACCGTAGGCGATTTGGAA
>DGKJ01000053.1:74814-75172 GCA_002387735.1 Bacteriovoracaceae bacterium UBA4573
AGTCACCGTAGGCGATTTGGAATCCAGGAAGACTAGCAGGAGTGGCTGTTGCGGTGCTAATCACGATTGCTTCGTTGGCACCGAGTGACCCAGCTGCGCCGGGCGAAGCAAGAGTTAAAGTGGCGTCATTTCCTGCGGCGTCTCGAATACTAGTGCCGGCAGTCAGCGAAGTGGTTGCTTTATAATCTAGGTCGGCAGAGGTGTCGCCGGCTTGTACGGTGTATTCGAAAAGTAGAACAGTTCCAGGTGAGCCCGAGGTAAAATTTACTGTGCGATCGGTGGTACCCGTTTCCAGTTCGATCGTTGGAGTTCCTGCAACGGTTACTGATTCACTAAAAGTAACTCTGACATCGATTAC
>DGKJ01000053.1:75390-75776 GCA_002387735.1 Bacteriovoracaceae bacterium UBA4573
GTAGTGGTGCCGTAGGTTCCGGCCGCGGTGTTGGAGGCGACGCCAGTTACCGTGGGAGCAGTTGTGTCTACGATAAGGGCTTTGTTGTTTCCAAGTGAGTTTGCGGCCCCGGGCGCTGCGAGCGTGAGAGTTGCATCGTTCCCTGCAGCGTCTTTAATAGTTCCGCCCGCCAAGGCCAACGAAGTAGTGGCAACATAGTCTAGGTCACTCGAAGTGTCGCCCGCCTGAATTGTATAAGTAAAAGTGAGCGTCGCACCACCAGTGCCCGAACTGTAGGACACGGTGCGGTCCGTGACACCGGTTTCAAGTTCGATGGTCGGAAATCCCGTTACGGTGACCGATTCAGAAAATGTGACCGTAACATCGATGGTGTCGCCTGCTTTATA